>JAFTCX010000033.1 GCA_017454485.1 Clostridia bacterium
CGACGAGAATATGGATCCGTTCTCCGGCCGCTGGCACTGCCGCGACAAATTGATCAGCCTTGCCTACGAGCAGAAAAGCGGCATCCGCGAACGGGGCAAAGATTACAACCACTCTACGTTCTGCGACCTTGTGCTGTCCGGCCTGCTCGGCATCCGTTTTGAAAACGGCGTGTTGTCGGCGAGACCGATCATTCCGCAAAACTGGGATTATTTTTTGGTGACCGGGATCACTGAAGAAAACTGGACCGTCCTGTTTGACCGCGACGGCACACATTACGGACAAGGCGTCGGGCTGCGCTGCTTCCGGGCAAAGTGATGCGGCTGAAAACGCGCTGCGTAAAAACCTGAGCTGACCGCAAAGTACCCGCTTCACATCTCAAAAAAAACAGCCGCGATTCACCGGATCGCGGCTGATGCTGTTCTTCGGATGTGATGTTTCAGCGCTTTTAAGAAAACACTCATTTGGCTTTTGCAAATCTGAAATCTTCAAATCGCAGCGCCTCGCCGGCTTTGGTGTGAAAAACGAAACAAAGCCCGTGTTTCCCGGCAGTGTTCTTCAGGGCGACTTTGAAGAACTTGAATTGATTGAAGCCTCCGGTGTTGCCGACAACGCATCTGCCGAGCAGCTTACCCTTGGGGTTCTCTTGATGGATTTCCACAGTGCAAGGAGCATCATTTCCGTTTGCAACGCGGAATTTCAAAAGCGCGTTCGCCGGCATATTACAGATTTTCGGGAAGGTCAGATGGGAGCCGTCCTTGATGCCGCGCAGCTCAAAGCCGTCTGCGTTTTCTTTTTTGACGATACCGTCGGAAGCGTCAAAAAACCATTCACCTTTGATGGTCTTCCATGTCGCGTCGTATTGACCCACCCCGACTTTTTTAATAAAGTCGTCGGTCACGATGTCGCCGTTCTTTTTGATGTGGGCGTAAACAAACTTCGTCGTTCTGTAATACCGATCGAGCGGTTCACCGCTGCCGTAGTTTTCCGGGACGCCGTAGGTGAAATAAGTCTGATTGTGGAAGGTGAAGAAGGTGCCGTGGTCAGTAAAGCAGTCCTCGCAGATCCTGCCGCGATATGTATAAGGTCCGTAGATATTCTTGCTCGTCGCATAATCGCCGCCGTGAGAATTGAGGTAGTAGGTATCGCCCCATTTGGTGATCCAGCAGGCGTCGTTTTCCCAGCCGTCGATGATCTCGACCGCTTTCGGCTCTTCCGCCAGAGAGATCATATCCTCGTTCAGCCGCGCGATATAGTATTGTTTGCCCAAAACGGTATAGCCGAACATAATGTACGGCGTCTTGTTTTTATCATCGTCAATGAAAACCGTCGGGTCATAACAGGCGGTATCCACAAGCCCCTGCGGGAGCAGCGGTTTTCCGAGTGCGTCAATGTACGGTCCTCCGGGGCCGTTTTTACTGACCGCAACGCCGGTGCAGCGCTGCTGATCGGAAAAATAGAGATAGTATTTTCCGTTTCGTTCCGCTGCGTCGGTGGCGTAGCATTCTTGATCCGGGCCGAGGAAGGTATCCTCCGGGCGAAGCGTGAACTCCAGCTTCCAGTTGACAAGATCCTTTGAGGAAAACACGCGCCAGTCGTCCATGCGGTAAATCGGTTGTCCCGGGCCGTAATCGTGGGTGGAAAACAGGTATGCTTTGCCGTTAAATATATGTACGTGCGGGTCGCAAACACCCATATCGGGGAACACACGCCGAAAACTGCCGTCCTTCAGATTGTCGCCGCTTCGGAACGTAGCTCTGATCTTATCAACACTTCCTGCCGTCAGGTAGTAGTAATAGGTATGCGGTTCGTCAAATTTCAGCCCGAAAACGCCGAGCGGGGCCACGTAATTGGTGGAGTCGGCGCCTGCGTCTGCGGAACCGTCATAGAGAAACCGACCCGCAAGCAGGGACTTTACTCTCGGTGAAAACAGCCCTACGCCGTAGCCGCTGTCGTCCGTCCACGCGCACCACGTTTCGTTGTTCCCCTCCTTCAGTTGAAATGCGGTGTTTTCTGTCCAGAACGGCAGATCGCGCTCCACGCGCAAGGCATCTCCGGTCCAAGGCTGATCGCCGTCGTAGAACCAAAAGTTACCGAGTGCGCTGATTGTATAAAACGCCGGAAGCTCCTGATCTCTGTCCTTCCAAGGCGTCTGCAGAAAATCCACCGCCGTATTGATGACGCTCAGCCCCTTATCCGTGAGTTGATACACGTTTGTATAATACATTTGTGTGAGCATGTTGTTTTGCGCCCAATCGAGCGGACGGCAGACGATGCGAATCTCATCATCGCTTTTTTCAACTGCCACCAGTTTGCTGTGGTTGCCGTACTGATCGCCGCCCTGTACGGGATTGTAGCACCATTCGGTATCGACGTACATAGCATTTTTATACCCCTCGATCTCCTGCGGCCCATAATAGGACTGCTGCACAAGACGGCCGGTGTCATGATTGTTCAGCAAATTTCCGTAATTGCCGTTCTTCTTGTCTTCAAACCATGAGAGACCGCCGCCCCATTTCAGGTTGACGCCCGCTTTGTAATGGTCGTTTTCAATATACAAAATATCCTCTTCCGGCACATTCTGCAAACCGCAGACAAAGTCTGACACGCTGAGAATGCAGCTTTCTCCTGTTGCGATGGGTTCAAATCGCACCGAAAGCAGCCGCGACGCGATCTTGCAGTCAAGATAACCGTCCAGCAGCATGGAGGCCCTGCGTGATTTTGAGCTCAACAGCAGTTCTTCCTCATGTGTTTCCTTTTCCATTTTGTAACAGACGACAGCGCGCGTCGCCGCCGTGGTTTCGTAAGTAAATGAAACGCGGTTGAATTTCATTGTTCCCTTATTCAGCGGAACAGTGACTGTATAGCCGTTTGTAATATCTTCGGCAGACAACTGCACCGCTGGAATCGGAATCTCATTTTTCATCTCTATACCTCCTTTGTACAGTCCCAAAATCATGAAAACGGACAGAAAAAATGCCGCGATCCGTTCTAAAAGAAACATACTCGTTTTCTCCTTTTTTGTTGCCAAAAACCTTTGCCTGTTTACTTTTCTAATTCATAATACACAGAATTGAAAATCGAGTAAGCGGAACCTTATTCCATACACGCAAAGCTTCGCGCTGCATCAAGATTCGTCACAAATGTCGCCGTGTATTTGCCGTCATCGCCGATGCCGAAGTCCCAGCCGGTGATGTCGAGCTGCGTCTTTTCACCGTTCTCGGAGACGACGTAAACGGCGGGCGCCTGTTTTGACGAAAGCCCTGTCAGCTTGACGGCGGTGTTGTTTGCGCCGCCGGTGAGAGTAAACACGGCTTCGCCGCCGTCGAGAGCGACGGTCGGCACGTAAGTGTCGGCGACGACTGTTCCCTTTGTCGCGTTGACCGTCAGCGGCGCAATTGCGCTGTCAAGCCGAACCTGCTCCGCGTGTGAGACGTCCGGGTCCATATTGTCGCCGAACGGGAGCAAGATCAGGTCGATTACGATCCTGTCGCCTTTCTTGAATGTGACTCTGTCGTAATCCGCGGTGAGTCTGCCGACGTTCAGTGCGCCGTCGAAGATGTTTCTGAAGAGCAGCGGAAGTTCTTTTGTTTTGCTGCCGGAGATCCAGGAGGAGTTCCGGACGATCAGCGCGAAATTGCAGCCGAAGATCAGCGCTGCCTGCGCCTCGACGCTCTCTTTTGTTGTTTCAAGGTAGCCCATCATCGGGTTTTTGCCTTCCAGTTTATAATAAACTTCACTGCCGGGAGCGCCCGCGTCCGTGATCACCGTTTTTTCACCCTCGCCGGTGTAAAAGGCGCTTTTATAGAGCACAACGCCGCGGCTATTGAAATAGAACAAATCAAAATCTTGCCGGAAATTCTTATAGGTCGTTCTCTTTGTGAACTCGACGTCGAGGGTCATATAGGTCCTGTTTTCATCGGTCTGGGGCATTTCCAAGTGGCGCAGACTGTATTTGAAGCAGCCGAGATCGTCGGTATAATAATTCGTCACATCCGCATAAGTCGGCCCCGTCGAACGGACAGTCGATCCGCTGTATGTGTTGTAAAACTCCCCGCGTGAGTTCCTGTGCGCCATGAATTTGAGTATACCGGTGGAGTTGTGCTGCGGCTCGTGTCCCCAGTAGGGCGCGCTCATTGTGCGGAAATCCGGCAGCAGCATCCCGTCCTTCTTATCCGCCATGAACTGCATGGAAATGCAGTTCGTCTCGGTCACGCCGGTGGAAAGGTGATAATAGGGCGTATGATACTCGATAGAGGAGATCTGCTTGAGCGGGAAATCCCCCCAATTCTGATACAGATGTACAGCGGTCAAGCGCTCTTCGGCTCCGGACTTTGCCATCACCGGGAAGATCATATCCGAATACTGCCGATCCGTCGCGGAATAGACCGGCTCGCCGCCGTCGCCTTGGAAATTTTTGCAGACCTGCGTGTCCATGGCAAGCTGTCTGCCGTCGGCATCCAGCAAAACGCCGCATTCCAGACCGCCCGAGACGAGACAAGCAGCGTTGACAAATATCGCGCGGTCGTCCCCGCCGTTTTTCACAGTGAACGGTGCGCTGAACCGAAGGGAAGGATCGGCGAACGCCTCGTTGAAGCCCGTGCCGTTCATGGTGATCTCATACAGACCGCGCAGCGGATTATAGCCGGCAAACGCAGCGCCGGAAGCATTTTTGGCGACTGTCACATCAAGCGGATGCGTTTCCTCATACGCCGCCTTTTGCACACCGTCGAAGGTATGCGTGTTGTCCGTATACAACCGCATACCGAACGTGACTTCGTTGAGGTCGAAGCCGCCCTCCTCTCTATAGTTGTTGAGCCCTGTGCCGGGTGTGTAGTTCGCATAGATGTAAAGCTTGTAATATGCAATCGTTTTTTTCAGCTCGATCTTTGAGACCGTATCCGCAGCGGGGATCAGCGCGAAGACGCCGACGCCCCGGATGTCGAACGCGATATACGACACGTTTTCAAACGTCTCAGATCCATGGATATCTTTTTCCTCTCCGTTTACAGCAACTTTCGCGTCGGCAACCTTCCATGCAGGCAGCTTGATCTCAGCCCCGAACGTGGAGAGAGCTTCTGTCGGTTTGTCCGAAAGCAGCCGGAGCTGCAGGTACATCCGGTCGGCGTAGGCGTGCAGTTGTTTATCCACGTAAAACCCGTCCGCGGAAAGATCGCGGAAGTTATTGTCGTAATAGTATATCCCGAACCGGGTCGTGTTCGGTCTGACGTTGCCTTCCGCGTCCTCGAAGAACCGCTTTTGCTCCATATCGGTCGTGAAAAAAGTCCGGAAGGTATCCGCCGCGTATGCCTTGCCGTTCGCTGCGGTCAGCCAGGCGGTCTTCTGCTTGCCTTTCAGTATATGCGTGAACCTGACCTGATCGTTCGCGACCACATAGGAGTTCCTTTCGCTGTCCCCGAATACGGCGTTGACACGATTCGCAGCGGCGGCGGCGAATCGCTCTGTCGTGTTCGCTGCTTCGGATGCGTAATGCGTTTCCGTCTGACGGATCTGATTGAGATTGGCAAACCGCCCGCTATTCGGAACGAACAGATTCAGAAGGGACAGAAAAAAGATAAAGATTTTTAATAGAACAGCACGCATGACATTTTGCCTTCCTTTCAGCAGCATCTGTAAGTATCATACCAAATACGGCAGCGAAAATCAATAGTCCGTTTCGTGAAAAAAGAAGATACTCTATGTACCCGCTGATTCACTCGTCGTGTGAAGATTAGCGAGGAAATCCCTTTTTTCCACGCCTAAAAGCAAAAAAGTAAAGGCACCCACATATCGCAGATGCCTTTATCTGGTGGAGATGAGGGGGATCGAACCCCTTACCTCCTGGAGCCACACAAGCGCTCTCCCGAACCACGCAGGAACACACCATGGGTTGCGGACCGGCCTTTTGTTAAAACACCAGCACGACCAGTCCGGCAACTGCCGCCGCGCCGACGACCCAGATCAGCGACAGAATTCCGCGCTTTTTGAGCACCTGCCCCCACGTCTGCACATAGGGAATATCCTCGCACCCGGGCAGGACCCAGAATTTGCTGTATACCACCCACACTTTGTCGATCACGATGCCGTCATACCAGTTCATCACTTCGAGAAACAGCAGCGCTTGCAAGTAGGCGTCCCAAAAACTGCGCATGCCGTTCCAAAGCCCGATGATCAAAAGCAGGGCCGCGAGCAGCACGAGTAGGAACGGGATCATAAACCGCTTCCGCTTTTTCGCCACGGTCTCACGCTCGCACAGCCCGATTTCAAACGCGCGTTCCTGCACCGGCTTCGGATAAAAATACAATCCGTTACGCGCGTCGTTTCCAACGCCGAGCTTTACCAGCAACGTGAACAGCGCGCAAAACAGCACAAGCTGCAGCACGATCATCGGCTTTTCTACCCTTTCTTTTTGTAGCCGCAATCGCAATACGGCCCGCCGGACGCGAGCGTGTATTGCCGCACAAAGTCCGATCTGCCGCCGGCGTCGCTCATCGTATAGTCAAGCCGGCACATCGCGGGCACCAGATCAAACAGCCCCTCTTCGCGCATCAGCGTGCAGATGCCGCAGGTTGTGAACCGCGCTTCATAGCCGCTGCCGTCGGGATAGGACAAAAAGACCATGTTCCACGAATACGGATTGCGGTCCGCCGCCCGCAGCGCCGCCGTCTGCCGCATGGCGCGGATGTCTTTTTCGGTGAACTTCTGTTTCCCGCTCATCCGGCAAAACCAGCGCGTCGGCGCGTTCATCATCGCCGCACTGTAAAACCGGGTCAGCGCCTCGACAGTCGGACGCGTTTGCATCGAACGCACAAACGCCACCAAAAGCGCACAGTTGACGAGATTCATTTTAAACCGGTCTTCCTTTTCAAATTCCGGCACACGCGCGAGGATCTGTTTGTATTTCGGTTTGGCTTCCTTTGTGACCGCTTTCGCTTCCTGCTTTGTGCAGCCGAGCGTCGTTTGCAGATGTGTGCGAAAGGAACGCTTATAAAGTATCCACATCCCGAGCGGCATTCCGATGTATTGCATGGGTCCGACCTCTTTTTCGTTTTTGTTTTCTTGCGGGGTTTATTTTTGCGCGAGGACCGTAATCCAGGGCTTTGACGGGTGATGATCCGCTGTAACAGCAGAGAAGCCGGCTTCTTTCAGCGCTTTTTCGATCTCTTCCAACGTATAGCAGTGCATACCGTCGATGATGGTTTCAAACTTCAGTCCGGTGGCGTCTTTGCCGTCGGATTCGTTACAGATGAGAAAATAGCCGCCGTCTCTGAGCACCTTTGCCACCTGCCGGAAGCACTGCGAAAGTCCCGGCCAGAAATAGATCGTTTCAAACGCCGTGGCGAGGTCGAACGCATTTTCCGGCAGCGCCAGCGCAGACACGTCGCCCTGCTGCACCGTGCAGCGCCCGGCGGCGATCATCGCTTTGTTATACGCTTTTGCTTTTTCCACCGACAGCGCGGAATAATCGATCGCCGTCACGTGCGACTGCGGATATTTTTTGAGCAGTACGCCCGCATTGAGTCCGCCGCCGCAGCCGAGGTCGACTGCACGTTCCACCGGAAGATCCGGCAGATGGGTAAAGCCCCAGTCCGCGAGCTTTGCGTGGCCGGCGTTCATGCCGCCAAGCAGAAGCTTTCCGAGAACGCCCTCCGGCTTTCGTGTCTGGCTTACATAATCTTTAAACAGACCCATGTGATACACTCCTTTTTCGAAACTTGTCTTCGCTTTTCGTTGCCCGAATCATTTTCTGCCGACCAGCAGCGCCGAGCCGGAAAGCTCCATCCATACCGCTTCAAAGGGCTGAATGAATTTGCCGGTTGTCGTGTCGATCAGCTCCACCTGTTCGTACCCCAGCGCACGCAGCGCTTGCACGAAATTCTGCATATCGCCGTACTTCGATTTGGAAAAGATATCGTGAATCGCGAACGTGCCGCCCTTTTTGAGCACACGCAGCGTTTCGAGCAAAAGCGCCTGCCGATCCTTCGAGGGGATGTTGTGGTAGACGTAGTTGCTCATCACCGCGTCGAAGCTTTCGTCCGGAAAACCGAGCCGGGTCGCGTCACCCTTTTGAAATGCGGCGTTTGAAACGCCCTCGGCGGCGGCGTTGGTTTCACAAAGCGTTTGGCTGAACGAGGCGTATTCCTTGCCCCAGCGGTCGATCCCGAGCAGCGACGCGTTCGGGTTGCGCTTCGCCGCGGCGATGGTCAGCGCGCCGCTCCCGCAGCCGACGTCCAGTCCTTTGCCGCCGTCGGGGATTCTGATATAGCCGGCGATGCCTTCGATAATTTGCCGGGACATTTGCCGTTTACCGTTATAGGAAAACGTGCGGTACATCAGCGCCATCCAAAGCGTGACGAGCGCGAGAACGACGGTCAAAATCAAAAAGACAACAAAAAGTACCGTTTTCCCTTTGCCGGACAGCAGATTTGTGCAGCCGAACACAAGAAACAGCAGCAGGCTGCAAACCGCGCCGGCAAGCGTGCCGAGCACCGTGCCCTTTGGCATCCAGTTTTTATAATCGGGTTTCATGCTGAAGCCTCCTTTACGCTTTGAAATCCATACGGATAATCTGCATCTTCATAAAGCCGTCGGCGATCTTCGCAAGCAATCGGAACGCGCCGGGCACGCTCGGATCGCGCAGATCGTTGTAGCCGAGCATATAGCCGCGGTGGGAAATCGCCGCGTTCGTCATCCACGGCAGCAGATCTTTTTCCACACTGTCCACGCTGAAATAATCTGCAATCGACGTGATGCCGGCGTCCTTGACCCAGGTTTTCAGCATGATCTTGACGGCGCGTTTTCCGGCGGCGTCAAAAACGAGCCGCCCGCCCGGAAAGCGTTTTGCCATCGCTAAAAAGAGCGTTTGAACCTGTTCGGTTTTGAAATAATAGAACACGCCGGCGGCAAGAAAGCACACGCCGCCCTTCGTGTCGATTGCGTCAAACCACGAAAGATCGTTCAGATCGGCGGCAAGATTGCGGATCCGGCCGCTGCCCGGCAAAAGCTGATCGCGCACCGCAATCACGTCGGGCAGATCGAGATTGACGATTTGACATTCGCCGTTGTCGCAGTTTTCGGCGGTCTGATCCAATCCGCAGCCGAGGTTCACGAGCGTCGCCTGCGGATGCGTTTTCAGATAGTCCTTGGCCTCCGCCATCAGATCGTTTTCGCGCATCGCCACCTCCAGCGCACCGAAACGGTGGGCAAAGCTGCGCGATTTTGCCGCCAGAGGTGAAAAGTCATAGTCGATACGGTCGATCAACTCCACCGCTTTGCGGTCGGAAAACAGGTTCGGAAACTGCTGAGTGCAAAGCTTGCGCCCGTAGAGCGGGATCACTAACGTCTCCTGCACGGTGTTTTTTTCAATATGCGTTTTGGGTTCCATTGATTTGTTCCTCCTTATTCACAAGCGTCAAAGCACAAACAAGACACATCACAAGCCAGCCGAGGGATTCAAACCCGGAATCGAGGCCTTCCGCGATCAGGTTCATCCCCTGCCCCAGCAGCGCAATGCACAGCGGGTTGCAAAACAGGGCGATCTTTTTGAGCGGCAGTTTTCCGGTTACAACCATCCCGATCCAGCCCACGGCCGCAAAGCCGTCGCAGACGACAAACCCAACGCCCAACGGCACAAGGATGCTTTTTGCAACGCGCAGCATCATGCTGACGGACGCGGCCATGTCGCCGGTTGCGTCCATCCCGGCGTTAAAGACCACCGGCAGCATACAGATGCCGATATGGATAAACGCAAAATACAAAATGCCGCTCCAGTTGGCGAGTTTGAACACGCGGTACAGCCGGCTGCCGCCGAGCTGATACTTGTGTTCCATCACACGCAGCAGCTCCAGCGCCGCCGCCGCAAACAGCGGCACACAAAGAAAGCCGAGCACAGCGGAAACGGCGTAGCGCCAGTCGGGCACAACCGCCGCCGTGATACCGAACGGCGTGTCGGAATTGCCTCCCATGCCGAACGTACCGAAGCCCAGCAGATAGTCACCGGCCATCGCAAGCAGCATCGACACGCAGCCGAGCAGGATCCTTTGTCTGGATGTCAGGTTTTTCATCGTCATTCCCCTTTCACCTTTGCTGTGTTGCCAAGAAATGCTTCGAGCTGCGCCACATAGGCTGCCGGGTTTGCCGCCATATAGCCGCAATGGGCATAGCCCGGACGGATAACCAGCTCGGCGTCCGGCATATAGCCGGGCACGGTCTTTTTGGAATAGAGCCAGTCAAAATCCTTTTCGCCGAAATCCAGATGCAGCTTTGCCTGTTCTTCCGCTGTCAGCTTCCGCAGCGTGTAGTGGCAGCAGGCGTGGCAGATCGCGTCGATATCCTCCGGCGTGATCCGCGCGAAGTTCTTCGTCATCATCTTCGCAAAGTCATAGCCGTACATTTTCACAAGACTCTCGGACGCTTCAGCCCTTGTCTTCGCCAGCTTTTTCTTTCGGCTGCGAAACAGCCGTTTCATCATCCATTCCGGAAAGGCCGCGTTTTCGGCCAGCGCCACGCCGTCGAACCAGGCGCGGTCGACCTGAAACGCAGGATCTAAAAACAACCGGTACGCCACCGCTGCGCCCAGCGACGCGCCGTAAACGAGCGCAAGATGTATCAAACCGTTTCCCAGTAAGAAGTCGCGCAGCGTTTCGTATTCCTCGTCTGCACTCTTGTAGGCGCCGGCTTTGCCGTGGCCGCCCTGATCGGGCGCTATGATATGATAGCTGCCCTTGAAGTATGGGCGCATCAGGCGGCAGAGTTCTTCGCCCGACACCATCATCGGCGCAAGCAGAACAACCGTTGGGTCTTCCCGTTTTCCGTATTCGTTGATAACCATACCGTTTCCTCCTCTTGACGCCGCGCTTTATTTGACGCAGCGGAAAAACCCTTCGGCGTTGACGTTGTGCACCTCAGCCTCGCGATAAAGCCCGCGCAGTCGCCGGGCAAGACTTTCCTTTGTTTCAAACGGCGGCGTAAAAAAGCCTTTGGGCACATACAGATGCCGGACAAACCAGTCGGTACGCGCAAACGCGCCGGCGATATAGAAGCAGCCGCAAAACACACCGCCCTTTTTCAGCACACGTTTTGTCTCACGAAAGGCTGCATCCTTATCGGGAAACGCGTGAAAGCCGTTGAGCGAGAGCACAAGATCAAAGCTTTCGTCCGGGAACGGAAGAGATCCGACATCGCCCTGCACAAAGCTAACGTTATTGAGGTTCATCGCGTCGGCGCGGCGGCGGGCGTTTTCCATCATGTCCGGCGAATAATCCAGACAGGTGATCTGCGCCGCAGGCAGTGTACTGTACAACGGCAAGGTCAGCACGCCTGTGCCGACCGGAACCTCCAACAGTCTGCCCGCAAAATCCGCCGCAACCGGAGACAGCGCGTCGTTGAGCCACCGCGCGGCGGCGTGTTTGTCGAGCCCCCAGATCACGCTGTCCATCACCTTGCCAAGCAGCGTGGAGCGCATGATGATGCCGTCATAGAGATTGCCGATCCCGCCGAGTTGCTGATAGGACCGCTGAATTTCACTGTGTCTGTCGTTCATAGGGCATCCTCTTTTTCCAAACATTTGTTAGCTTTAGCTAATTAGCATCTGCTAACATTTTAACACGCTTTGTCCGGTTTGTAAAGACCCAAGGCGGCGTTTTTCAAAAAAACCCACCGCAAAACGGTGGGTACAAGACCGGGACAGGGCAATCAGGCAAGCGCCGCGCCAAGCGCCTTGCAGCTTGCTGTCGCCTCGTCGTCCGGCGCCTCGTTGCAGATCACGCTGTCGCAGGCGAGGACGGCGCCGAGGTCGCCGCAGCGCACCTCCCAGTTGCGCATCCATTCGCCGTCGCCCCAACCGTAGGAGCCGAACAGGGCGATCTTTTTGCCCTTCAGCGCCGGTTCGCAGGCGGCGAACATCGGTTCAAATTCGCTGTCCTCCAATTC
This sequence comes from Clostridia bacterium, assembly GCA_017454485.1. Taxonomy (GTDB): domain Bacteria; phylum Bacillota; class Clostridia; order Oscillospirales; family Acutalibacteraceae; genus UBA6857. Next base: position 11,930 of record JAFTCX010000033.1, read on the forward strand.
CTCCACGCCCATGGACGGGCAGCCGAACGCGAGCGCGTCATAACCGGAAGCAGCGGACGCGTCAAACGAATCGGCTGTAAACAATTCTACGTCCGCGCCGGCAGCCGCCGCACCTTCCAGCACAGCGTTTGCCATCGCTTCGGTGTTGCCGGTGCCGCTCCAATAAACAATTGCGATTTTACTCATTGTGATTACCTCATTTCTGATAGATTGTATTTCAAACGGCCACGATCAGCCGTTCCATGCTTTTTCCCTGCGCATACTGTGCGCAATAGACGGCGGTGCATTTTTTGAATTTGGCAAACGTCTTTTGCGCGGCAGCCGCGTCGCCATAGACCTTCCAGCAGCCGACGCATTTGCAGTTTTCCGCCTTGTTGCAAATAAAGCCGGAAACATCTTCGGGCGGATAGCCGAGGAACAGGCCGACCTCATGGGGAAAGTCCTCGTTTTGCTGCAGCTTACGGCGCAAACAGGCAATGCAGAAGCCCGGGCACTGCGGTCGGTAGCCGCCCGCGGTCAGGATCTTTGCCGCTTCTTTCTGCTGCAAATCCTGCGCCAGCATCTTCGGGCGGTAGACATACACCAGTGCGCGCCCGTTGCGGTAGCGCAGCGGCACCACCTGCAGCCCCTTGCTGCGATAAGCGGCGTTCAGCTGACAGGCGCTTTTTTGCAGTTCGGCTTCACTTTCCACCGCGGCGGTAAACAGGTTGCCGGTTTTCAGTCCCGCCAATGTCGGCGCGCAGTGACGGATCAGCAGTTCTTCTGACATCATGTACCACCCTACTAAAGTTAGCATTAGCTAACTTTATGTCAAGATATACGGTTAGTTATTGCTAACCGTATAGAGTATAACAGACTTTTGCGGTCTTGTCAACCGGTTTTTGAAAAAAACAGGAACTCGTGTGAACTGCATTTTTCGCTTCGTCAGTCGCCTTGCACCACATGGAAATCGCAGCAGTCGTCACCCGCGCCGAGCGTTTTTGTGCGCAGCAGTTTGCCGCCTTTGTATTCGATGGTCGGGTAGTCCATCACGCACATGTGCGGCGTCAGGAAGGTCAGATTCTCCTGCTGACCGATCTTGCACACGCCGCATTCACGATGCGTCACATAGTATTCCGGTACCGAAAGATCATAGGAAAAATCGAAGACCCAGTCCATCGAATATGCCTTTTTCTGCGACCGCGCGGCGCCGCGAACGTATTTGTCGATTTCCTTTTGGTCAAAGCAGTTCTTGTTCTGATAAAAGCGCTTCATCATGTCGCTTTTGCAGATCGCGTCGATCATGCCGTCGAACACGTCAAGCGTGATGTGTTCCGGGTCGGCTTTGTAGCTTTCCCATCGCTCCCGCAGCGCATCCAGTTCTTCCCATGCTCTTTGCTCCGGGCTTTTTCGCTTGCCTTTTCCGGCAACGACCTCTTCCGGCTTTGTTTTGCGCAGGCGACGTTCCAGGCCGGAAAGTGTTTTCAAGCCCGTTTCTTTCAGTACCTTTTTCTTTACCTTGGCAAGATTCTTCTCTACTGTTCCACGCCAGCAGAAGGTATATCGTCCGGCGCGACTCTCCAACTTTGTTCCGTCGATGAATACGACCTCATGATCTGTTTCTCCCTGCGCTTCCAAAAGAAGCACATATTGATAAAACAGATCTTCGATCTCCTTGGCACACCTCTGCTTGAAACGGGCAATGGTACAGTGATCCGGCGCTGGTTCTCCGTCCAGCAGCCAGATCATATCGATCCGATTCCTAC
>JAFTCX010000034.1 GCA_017454485.1 Clostridia bacterium
CCCGGTACACATGACAGTGCAACGGCCTATTGCAAAAATGCAACGGACAATACGGTAAAGCTCTTCGGGCTTCCGGCGTTCCATGTGGAAAAATTTGCAAAAACGCAGTCGCTCACACTGCCGGAACAACTCGATGCGGGCGTTCGCTATTTGGATCTGCGCTTTTCGCCGAAACAGGGAGAGCTGCTGCTTTGCCACGGCAACAACGACAAAATTGCAGCGGTGAACACGGTTGTCCGTTTTTTGCGCCGTCTCAATCCGGTGCTGCTTTTGGCAAATCGCTTCAACCGCTCGCTGCCGCCGCTGGACACGGAGTGTTACGCGTATGAAGACGAAGCATGTACCGTACCCCTCACCTGTGCGCGTGCTTTTGCACAGATCAAGGACTTTTTAAAAGACCATCCGAGCGAAACGGTGATTGTTACCGCAAAACAGGAAAACGGAGATCCGAAACAGTTTTTAATGCTTTTTAAAGAGCAGATAAACCGCTTAAAAGCAGAGATTAACCCTTCCACACAACAGGAATACTTATATTCCGAAAACGGCAACGGCGTCTACACAAAAATGCCTGCGCTCTCGCAGGTGCGCGGAAAGATCATTCTCATGACGCCGTTTTACAAAGAACTGCAGACGGGAGATATGCTGGACGCCAAAAACAAAGCAGGAGAAACCGATTATATGGGCATGACCTTCCGTTATGAAAACCACTGGAGCGTGCCGGCACATCTGAAAACGCTGCTTGCGGCGCGCTTTCTTCAAAAGTTTTCAACAGAAATCAGCAAATCGCCCGAACAACATCTGTCCTGTGCAAATGTGCTGAAAACCAACGCAAGCTTCGTTCCCCTGCAGAGTCCGTATGACATTGCAATGCAGGTAAACGGTTGTCTTTACGCGCAGAACCGATTGCAAAAGGGACGCTATTACGGCTGGATCATGGGAGATTTCATGACCGAAGAAGCCTGCCGCGCCATATGGCAGACGAATTATTTTGTCTTTGATTGATTACAGCAGACATCAGGGCAATAAAAGGAAAGGACGTATGATAGATGGAAAAGATGGCAGCTTTTATTCGCAGAGGCTCCTGTGTTTTGTTTGCGCTGATTGCCTGGATCGGCGGGCTCCTTTCGGGTGACGCGTCTGTCAGCGCGGGAAACATGGAGATCACCCGCACATTGGAGTTCAGCTATGCCGACGGGGTGAGCTTTTGCCAGGGGCTTGCAACGGACGGCAAGACCTTTTACGGCATCGGCGCCGTCAAGTTTTTGAACTACAACGCAATCACAAAAATCGATATCCAATCCGGCGAAATCATCGAGCGGCGGGAAATGTGTCTGCCAAAGGATCTGATGCGAAAGGGCTATTCGCATCTCGGCGACGGCTGCCTGTATGAAGGCAGGCTCTATCTTGCGCTTGAGGACTTCGGCTTCCGGCACCCGGGCGTGATCGTGTATGATCCCGATACATTGGAGGCGGTAGATTTCCATACGCTGCCCGACGAGGGACGCGGAAACGGACGCATCCCGTGGTGCGTGATTAAAGACGACGTGCTGTATTATTCGCAGTCAAACGACGTGAATGAAATCCGTATGCTGGATCTGCGGGACTACTCCTATCTCGGCGCGCTGCAGATCGACGAAACGCTTTTCAAGGTGCAGGGCGGAGAAATCTATAACGATACGCTCTATATTGTGACCAATTCCGGTTTCCGGGAAAAAACAATGCATGCCGTCGATCTGCGGACCGGGCACGTGGAGACGGTTTTTGTTCGCTGCACCGGCAGGCTCGACGCCGAGGGAGAAGGCATTGCGATCTGTCCGCTGGCGGACGGCTCTTTGTTCCACATTATCGACGTCGGCGCCAGGGTACGCATCACAAGCTATCGCCCCACAGACTGATTTTTGAGGCGGCAGCACAAAATGACATACAGCGAAGCTGTTGCCTGCTTTCAGCATAACATAAGAAAAAGAATTTGCAAGCGAAAAGGAGCAGACGATGCTTTGCGGGGAATGAATGATAGAAAAAGCCGGTTTTCCCCTTTCCGTTCATCCTGCACCTTATCTGCCTTTTGCCGCTTGCAAAAGCCCTTTGCGTGATGTATAATGATGAAAAAGCCGTTGCTGCTGACTGTACGTTCCTTTTCGCAGCCGGATGAACAGGAGGTTTCTTATGAAGAAAAAAGCATGGGTCTCATTGTTTTTGACCGTCGTCCTTTTATTGACGGCGGCTGTACCTGCCTTTGCGGCTGCGCAAAGCGAACGGGTGCAAACAGAAGCGAAAACGGTCGCAGTCGCGTCCGGCAAAGACGACGCCGGCTGCGGCAATATCGTCACTTTGTTTCGCGATTGCTTTGCCCGGCTGAAAGCGATGCTGGCGCGGATCTTTCCGTTTTTGAAGGATACCTCTGTCCAAACATTTCCGACTGATGACGTGCGGCAAACATACGGCAAAGCGGTCGCCGCCCTGGACGACTATGCGGATTACGGATTCCGGGAGGTTGCGTCAACGCCGCTTGCGGATGTGTCCTTTGACGAAGCGGATAAGCCTGGATAATCTTTCCGGCGACGGCGCCCGCCTTTCGGACAGCGACGGCGCAAAGCTGACCACAGGCCGCTTCGGTCTGCGCCGCGCTCTGGAGTTTACAAAGCCCGAAACGTATCTGACCGTGCCGGACAGGGAATCGCAGGACGCGCTGACAATTTCATTGTGGGTCAATATCCGGGATTTGCAAACCCGGGAGAACATCGACGAACCGCGCGTCAGCACGCTGCTGGACACTGAAACGGGCGCCGGTCGCGTTTCGCTGAAATTCGTGCATACCGGCACGCCGAGCTATGAAGACAAAGCGACAGGCGAAGCTGTGATGGGAACCAACAGCACAAAGCTGGTGTTCTGTGTTCAGGGTAATACCGGCGGTCAGTACGCCGAAAACGCGGTTTGTGCAAACAATACACAGTTTTGCAATTTGGAGTATACCACATGGAAGGAACATGTCGGAGGACCTAACGATTGGGTCTTTCATCCCGAGGGACACTGCTGGTTCCATATCGGCGTTGTTTACGAGCCGAAGAAGGGCGACGTGACGTTTTACCACTGCGGCAAGTTCGATTCGACCAAGCATTTTGACACGGCTGTGGGACCCGTGCTGAACGGCGTCCGCATCGGCGCGGGGTATGCCGAAAACGAATCTTTTGACGGTATGGTGGACGATATTCGCCTTTACGGGTCGGCGCTGACGCAGGTGGATATGGATATCCTTGCGGATTATGAACGCGACATGTGGGTCAACCGCACCGTTTCCGATTGGGAAGAGAGTGCGACCGTTCTGTATGTCGACGGCGCAACCGGCAGCGACGAGAACCCCGGCACCGCCGACGCGCCGTTTGCCACGGTGAAAAAGGGCGTCGAGTCCATCACCGCGCCCGGCACAAGGCTGATCATCGCACCCGGCGTCTACAAGGAAACCGGCATCAATCTCAACGCGAGCGGCACAGAGCTGCAGCCTGTCATCATTGAAGCCGAACAGCCCGGCAAGACCGTAATTTCCGGCGCCGTTCCCTTTGACGGGTGGAAAGCAACGAACACGCAAAGCGTCTTTGAAAACGACTGGAGCTATGACTATCCGTTCCAGCCCGGCACGCCCGGCAACGAGATCATCGGCAGAAGCGATCTTTTGATCGTTGACGGCGAACCGGTCGAGCCCGTCCTTACGCAAGCGGAACTGAAAAACGACAGCTATTATATCGACAGGGAAGCAGGCAAGATCTATCTGAAAACCGAAAAGGAGCTTGGCAGCTGCACAATCGAACGGGCGCTGCCGGGTGAGAACGGCGCGGGCGCGTATCTTCTGGATACGAACAGCAGCGATTACGTCGTCCTGCGTGGGCTGATCTTTACGGGCTGCGCCTGCTGCATTTGGGACAAGAGCATGGTGCACATGGGAAAAGCGCAGCATGTGCTGGTGGAGGACTGCACGTTCAACAATTCCGGTACCGGCGGTCTGGGCTTCGACCACGGCTCCAACGACAGAACGGTGGAGGACGTACTGATCCGCCGCTGCAGCTTTGACAACGACGGTACCGGCGGCGTCAGCGCAGGGTTCCGGAGCATGAATTTCACGGTGGAGGACTGTGTATTTACCAATATCGGCAAAAAGATCGACTGGGGCAAATATGACTCTCCCGATCCCGCCACAACGAAAATGATGGTCTCTAAAAACGTCACATGGCGCGGTTGCTGTTTTGCCCACAATATCTCGAACGACCTTTGGTTCGATAATTTCAACTGGAACATTGATGTGGATAACTGCGCCTTCTTTGATAACCATTCGGGTATTGCGGTTCACATAGAGATCGATATCCCCGGCGTCCGCGTCAAAAACAGCGTGCTCGACGGCGGCGTCCGCTTTGCCAGCGCAGAAGGCGCGATCCTTGACAACAACATCATTTTCGCCAACGGTAATCCGCTCATTGACAACTGGGGCGATGAATATCGCTTCGGCAGCCGGGGTCCGGTGTATTCGTGGAAGAACACGGTGCTGACGAACAACACCTTCTATTGCGAAAAGAACTGGGGGTCCTTCTTCATCTTTGACCTGCCGCCCTACGCGTCCTTCTATGATCTGTATGCCGACGGCAACCGCTTCTTTGTCAAGGGCGGTCTGGCGATCGAAAACTCCTATAAGGGGCTGCGCAACAAGGAGTGCAATTACCGCGGTTTCATCTCCATGATCGGCGACAAGCATGCAAAATATCTGCTCGTCGATCCCTTCAGAAACGACGGAACCGTGAAAGCCGGTTTTTGTGACAAGGCATCCCGCGCAAACAAAAACGGCATGGCTTGCCGTGTGCCCGTGCAGTTGTCAAAGCCCATGAACGAGGCCTGCACCGTTGGCTACACAGTCTGGGATTATGACGCGGGTACTGTTCTTCAAACCGGCGCGCTGCATTTTGACCGCCTGGAAACCAATCGAGCGATCAGTGTCGACACAA
>JAFTCX010000035.1 GCA_017454485.1 Clostridia bacterium
ATATGCAAACCTTGGCGGCAAATTTTCCGTCATTTTGCACAGAAATCTCTTGAAAACCGGAAGGTTGTCTGCGCGATTTCTGTTACATCTGACGAAAAATTTCCTCGCCAATCTTCACATACCGAGTGAATCAGCGGGTACAAAAAGGTCGTGACTCTTCGTCGCGGCCTTTTTGTTTGGCTTGAAGCGTAACAACGCATTTGGTGCCGCAAGAAGCGCCCGCCATGCAATTTTTTGTATTTTCTCATTATGTCTTGCAATCGTATGAAAACGGATGTATAATAAAAATGAAATAATTATGAAAGGGGATCTTACCATGAAACGATTCACCAAACCCTTAGCACTGTTTCTTGCAGTGCTTATGACATCAATGCTTCTTGTTCCCGCGCTTGCTGCCGAAACGCAGCCGGACCTTTATGCGCCGTTGAAGGAGGGCACCGGCTATGTTGCCATCGGCGACAGCTTCACGCGCGGCTACGGGGCAGGCGACCGCTGGCAGGAGCAGATTTACCTTAACGACGATTACGGCAATTTTGAATGCCGCAATGTGGACGGCTCCTACCCGAACCGCATTGCAGAAAAGTTCGGCCTGAACGCGCCGGATGACATCCGCGACACAAGCGCAAAGCTGTGGCCGTTGGCGCATGACGCCGTTTCCACCGCGTATATGCTGGATCTGCTCGGCATCGACGACGGCTTCCGCGACGATGAATTCACCTATCAGGACGGCTCCATGCTGCGCCGATACGCGGCCGATCTGCAATATTTCGGCGATCCGCTGAGCTACACGATCGACGGCACGGCGACCTACGGCAAAACCGGCGAGATCATGAGTGTGCGCGAGCTGCTCAAAAACGCCAGCCTGATCACGCTCGGCGTCGGCCAGACAGATGTTGTCTATAAGGCGCAGATCTTCGGTCTGAACACGCTGGATCTGAGTGATACCGCTGCGCTGCCGGGCGGCATTGCGAACATCATTGCGCTGCTGTATCGCTATTTCGATTACTGGAAAGAAGCTTATCCGCTGCTGCTGGATTTCATCAAGGAAAACAACCCCGACGCAAAGGTCGTGCTGGTCGGCACGTTGAACCCCATCAAGAACGCGACGATCTCCGATGACAGCACGCTGCCGATCGGCAACGCGATCAACATCATCATGGATCTGATGAACGGCTTTACCAGAAAGTGCGCCGAAGATTACGGTTATATGTTCGTTGACATTTCCGATGTGGAAACCCCCGCGTCGGTGAAGCAGATGTCGATCGGTCAAATCCTTTCCATCGAAGATCCCATTGAATACGCGCTTGTTGCGCATCCGACCCAGAAGGGCTACGGGCAAATCGCGGACCGGATCATCGCCGCTGTGGAAAAGGAGCTCAAGCGTGACGCGTCAAACGGCACAAACGAAACCTTTGATTTCGTGGTTTCCATTCTGGAGCGCGTCATGACTTTCCTGACAAGAATCGTTGACTTCGTCCGGCGGGTGCTCGGAAAATAATAAAACGGCGCGTGCTGCATGTTTCGTTAGCAGCACGCGCTTTTCTTTTGCGTGTTTGAGCTGTTGCGGCTTTCCTTCGCTGAAAACCGCAGGTTTTCAATTTCACGATCCAAGCGGAAGCGAGATCCTTTCGCCGCTCCGCAGGAGCCATTTCGCTGCTTCAAAGGAGCGCTTTCACTTAAAACAGTCGCCCGCGACGCCGCCTTCCGTTGGGAAAGCGATGCATCGCGGGTTTTGTTTCTTTTGTCAGACCCGGCTGTTATGCGCCGATCTTCTGATACGCATATGTCCGAACGGTCTTTTCCGCCGCTGCTCCCGGTCCTGTGCGCACGGTGACATTCTTCGTCAGGTTGCCGTGCTTGTCATAGGCGAAGGCGTCGGCTGTTTTGGTTGCGCCTCTCTGATCCTTGTAAACGGTGACGACCTTTGTCGGCCTGCCCTTTTGGTCATAGGTGTAGGCTGTGGCGCTCTTGCTTTTGTCGCTGCCTTTCAGCGACATTCGTGCGGTGCGGCTGTACATGCCGTTTTCGTTGTATTCATAGGTGGAAACCGTGGTTTCAACCGAACCGTTGTCGGCGGTTTCCTTTTCGGTCTCCTTGGTCAGCTGTCCCTTTTTGTCATAGGTGAAGGTCGTGACCTTTTGGGTCACGCTGCGGTAGCTTTTGTCGCTTGTAACATACGTTTCTCTATAGGTGCTTTCGGTGCATTGTCCCTTGGCGTTGAAAACGCTTTGCTCTCTGACGTCCCGTTTCGATCCGTCCGATGCGCGGTTCTTCAAGGTCCAGCCGGTCGCGTTGCCGTTCTTGTCATAGGTGTTCACAATGTCGGTCTGATACCAGGTGTTGTCCTCATAATCGCTGCGCATACGCTGCTTTGTGATGTTGCCCGCCTTGTCATAGGTGATTTTCGTGTCGCTGACGCCTGTGTTGAAATATTCGATTTCGCGCGTCAGGCGGTTCTTTTTGTCAAAGGTGCGCTTGAAGGAATGCGAATTTTCGCCCATGCGCCATTCTTCTTTGACGGCGTTGCCCTTTTTGTCGTTGGTGAACAGCACAACAACGGGTTCCTCTTCGCCGCGGTTGGTTTGCCGGGTCTCGGTCTTTTTGATCAAAAAGCCGTTTTTGTCATAGGCGCAGCGGGTGATCTTGCTGTTGATCATGTCATACTCGCTTTCGGTTTCGGTCTCTTTCAGCAGCTTTCCCTGCTTGTCGAAGCTGCGCGTGATGCGCAATGTGCTGTCGCCGGTGCGATAGAGCGCTTTGGTGCGCACAAAGCCTTTGGCGACGCCGAAGGTCTCTTCGTTTTCAAACGGGTCGGGGGAGGGCGCTTTTTTTGCGGCAAGCGCGGGCAGTGCAAGAGAAGCCAGCAGCAGCGCACACAGCAAAAGCGAAAGAACACGGTTGCATTTTTTCATAAGACGATTCTCCTTTGTAAGACAAAGGCGGCGCACTTTTTGCAAGCGCACCGCCGACTGCCGATGTTATTCTGCGTTTTCGCCGTTCTCCGACAGCGCTTTCGCCATGCCGATGAAACGCTTGCCGTAAGTGTAAAGATACTTGAGGAAGTTGAACTCCGACGTAAGAACGCTGAAGCCCGTCTTCAAAACGGCAAAGCCTTTCGTGGCCAGCTCTTTGATGAAATCAAAATCCATAATGTCTGCCTCCAAACAAATATTTTCTTTATTATATCGGATTGTTCCCTAAAAATCAAGGGGTTGTGCAAGAATTTCCGCAACAGTTCCAAGGTGCGCTTGTGTCATTCAATGTCGCCCAGCGCCTCCAGCTCCTGCTTGCTCATCTTGAGCTTGCCGTCCTTGACAAGCTTGACCTGCTTGCGGTTGATGACCAGCGGCGCGGCGTCCGGTCGCTTGTCCAGCTTGACCTTGAGCGTGCCGGTGAGCAGATTGTTGTCCACAACGGTGCCCTTGCCCTCCGGCGTTTCCACAACGGCGCCGTATTTTGGCGTCACACGCAGCAGATGGTCATACGCCTCCTGCTCATATTTGAGGCAGCACATCAGCCGTCCGCAGGTGCCGCTGATCTTGGTCGGCGAAAGCGAAAGGCTTTGCTCCTTCGCCATCTTGACGGAAACGTGCTGAAAATCGTTCAAAAATGTGTGGCAGCAAAGCGGTCTGCCGCACACGCCGAGTCCGCCGCAAAGCTTTGCCTCGTCGCGGATGCCGATCTGGCGCAGCTCAATGCGGGTGTGGAACACCGACGCAAGGTCCTTCACCAGTGCGCGGAAATCCACACGCCCGTCCGCCGTGAAATAAAACAAAATCTTGCTGCGGTCAAAGGTGATCTCCGCCTGCACAAGCTTCATCTTGAGCCTGTGCTCGGCAATTTTTTTCTTGCAGACCTCAAACGCCTTGGCTTCTCTCTCCTTGTTTTCCGCAAGAATGCGGCGGTCCCTTTCCGTCGCCGGGCGCAAAACCTGTTTGAGCGGCGGCGCAATCTCTTCGTCCTCCACCTCGCGGCGTTCCATCACGATTTCGCCGCATTCGGTGCCGCGTGCGGTTTCCACCACCACAAGGTCGCGCAGTTTCAGATCAAAATCCTGCGGGTCAAAATAATACATCTTTCCGGCGGTTTTAAAACGGACGCCGACAACGGTCATCATCAAATATCCACCCTTTCCTTGGTTTCATAAAGCAACGCGCTGAGCGCCGTTGCGGTCAAATTCTGGTTGGCGTTTGCCTTCGTTGCCGAAAGCAGCTCGCCGAGTTGCGCTCGCATTTGCAGCAGCTTTCCCGTGGTGAACTGTCCGCGCAGCTTTTCGGCAAGCGCGTGTTCCTCTGTCAGCGTTTGTACTGCCACGCCGCTCAAAAGCGCGTCGCGCAAAATCAGCTCCATCTCGCCGAGCGCCGCCTGCAGCAGCGCCTTATCCTTTTGAAACACCGCACAGGCCGTCAGCAGGTCGAATTCCGTGCCGCACAGCGCTTGCAGTACCGCCCGGGCCGCTTGTTTGCCCTCCTCAGACTGCAAAGCGGGGGAGACGTCCGATTGCTGCAACGAAAAGGACGTTGCGCGCGAACGGATGGTTTCCAGCAATATGCTTTTGCTGTCGGCGGTCAGAATGAAATGCACATGCTTTGCCGGCTCTTCCAAAATTTTCAGCAGCGCGTTTTGCGCCTGCACATTCATAAACTGCGCTTCCAAAATCACAAACACGCTGCGCTCGCCGTCATTCGGCAGCAGCATCGCCAGCTCCTTGAGTGCGCGCACGGCGTCCACCTTTAAAAAGGCGCTTTTTTCGTCCTTTTCCAAAAAGTGGATGTCGGGATGGTTGCCGCTTTGCGCCTTTTTGCAAGCGCGGCAAACCCCGCAGGGCGGCCGGTCGCCGGTGCAGACAATCGCTTTCGCAAGCTGCGTTGCGGCGAGTTTTCTGGTTTCGGCGTCGGCGCCTTCCAAAATGACGGCGTGCGACAGTCTGCCGCTTTGCACCGCCTGCTGCAGTGCGGCGGCACTTTTGGGGTCAACGGAAAGTCCTTCAAGCATGGCATGTCCTCGCGTTTCCGGTTTGCATTCTATTCTGTTAGTATACCACACTTTTTTTCTTCTGTCCATATCTTTTTTTCAAAAGGGGACAATGGGCTTTTTTTGTCTTTTCCTGTGCATTTTCAACTTGCTTTAAGAACTTTTTAAGCTTTTTTCAGTACAGTACAACTGCAATAAAACCGCGTGTTTTGTTAGCTACGCCTTCTTCAAACCATGTTTTTCTCGCGTAAGCGCTCCTAAGTTTCCTCTCCTTTTGGTATGTTTGAAGAAGACAACAAGTCCGTATCGGTTCCCCTCCCGATGCGGGCTTTTTTGCATTTTAATAGAATTCTAATAGAAAGTTTCGCCGAAGAAATTGCAATTCCGTGTTTGTCATGCTATAATAAATCAGTTACAATTTTTTCGGTGAGGTTTTTTATGGAGCTTTCAACAATTTTACACCACTGCGACCATACCCTGCTTGCCGTGGACGCAACCTGGCAGCAGATCAAAGCCGTCTGTGATGACGCTCTGCGCTTTCAAACCGCGTCGGTGTGCATTCCGGCTGCCTTTGTGCGGCAGGCGAAGGATTACGTCGGCGACCGGCTTGCCGTTTGCACCGTCATCGGCTTTCCGAACGGTTACAGCACAACGAAAACAAAGGTTTTTGAAGCGCGCGACGCGATTGAAAACGGCGCGGACGAGATCGACATGGTCATCCACGTCGGCAAGGCGAAGGAGGGGCGTTTCGACGAAATCCTCGACGAGATCAAAGCGGTCAAGGCGGCCTGCGGCGCTCATGTGCTCAAGGTCATCATTGAAACGTGCCTGCTGACAGACGAAGAAAAAATCGCGCTGTGCGACGTGGTCAGCCGCTCCGGCGCGGACTTTATCAAGACCTCAACGGGCTTTGCGGGCGGCGGCGCAACCAGAGAAGATATTGCGCTGTTCAAGCAGCACATAGCGCCCCATCTGAAAATGAAGGCCGCCGGCGGCATCCGCAGCTTGCAGGACGCAGAGAATTATCTTGCGCTCGGCTGCGAACGGCTGGGCACAAGCGCGATCGTCAAGCTAGTGAAGGGCATGGACGTGCAGGGCTATTGAGAAGCCCGTCCGTGTGTTTTGCTTCGGCAAAGTGAACAACTGACAGGAGGAACCGACCGATGTTTCAAAAACTGATCGCCGCAATGCTGGCGCCGCTGATCGTGCTCTATACATTTTTGCCGTTTCTGCTCGGCAACCGCACTGCGCAGACTTCACCGGAAACGGTGCCGGCGGGGCTGCATTCCGTGCGGGAATATGTGGCGTATGTGGAAGAACACGGTGCGCCGGCATATTCCACAGCGACCTTTGTGCAGCAGATCGAACCGCTGTATGCGCTGCTTCGCACGCTGAGCGGCAGACCGCGTCCCACGCCGGAGGAAAAGCACCTCAACGCTCATATCGACAAAACGCTTTCTGAGCTCTGCGGCTATATCGCGGAGAATTCCAGCATCGACGTGGAACTGCTGATCACAACGTTGCCGAACCTCAATGCGCCGGCGGAGCTTGCAAAGCGCGTATTGCGTCCCGACCTGAAGGCGCTGCGCGAACAGATCTTTGCGCTGCGCGACAAAGCCTACGCGGCCGATCAGGGGCTGCTCGGCCATCTGCTGTATCTGCTGGGCGTCTATGTCAGCATCATTCGTGAGGTGGCGATCTACACCGTGCCTGCAGAAGAGGACGGGTTCGTTGAGGTCATGATGGACGTTGTCTATGACGACGGCGAACGCGCTGTGACACACCCGGGCATTTTCATCAACCCGACCACGGGCGAGGTGCACGGCAACACGGACAAGGGCATGGTCGATCTTGGCTTCGACGTCAACGTCTACGATCTTTTGATCTACGGCACCGTCAACTGCTGGCAGCGTTCGCTCGGCTTCGGGCTGCTGTATGATCTGCTGGCTGATGCAACGCCGATCTATAACCTGCAAACGCTGCGCTTTCAGTTCCATTACAACAACAAGGACTGGATGATCCAGGCTTGGAAGGGCAATTACGGCCTTGCGGCAAACGGCTTTGAGGTCGGCATTTACAACCGTCCGCAGGAACGCATCGGCACGTTTTACGGCGCTGCGTCGGATGACGAGATGCTGCCGATGCAGGCCGCGCTTTATCACGGCGACGATTTGCTGCTGCAGCGCGGACCGGTCACGCACTGGTGGCTCAGCGCGTTCAAGCTAACCAAAGTGATCTATCTGCCGCAAACGCTGACATTGCGCTTTGCGATCACCTTCCCGAACGCACAGATGCAAACGGCCTTCCTCAAGGCTGCAAAAGGACAGAACGCCGGTCGTGTGACCTGCACGGCCGACGGCCTGACGGTGCAGTGCGTGTTTTAGCGCGAGAGGCAAAACGCTTTTTTGGTACCCGCTGATTCATTCGATGCGTAAAGATTGGCGAGGAAATTTTTCGTCAGATGTAACAGAAATCGCGCAGCCAACCTGACGGTTTGCAAGCGGTTTCTGTGCAAAATGACGGAAAACTTACCGTCAAGATTTGCACATCCGAGTGAATCAGTGGGTACTTTGCGCGTATTCTTCAAAATTTACGTCCGCGGCCAATGCTGCGCACGGCCTTCGCCGTGCGCACGGCGGCGGGACGAACCCGCACAGCCTGCGGCTGTGCGGAAAAGGCAGCGCAGCGGCCACGGCCGCTGCGCTGCCTTTTGTTTCCGCGCCGTCGGCGCGGAAATGTTCGTCCCGCCGCCTGTCCGAGCAGCAGGGCCGTGCCCTGCTGCTCGGACAAAGCCGTGCGCGCTTCGCTTGCGCGGCCATGCGGACGTGGCGTTATAAATACATCTTCGCCCATTCCAGCACGCGCTGCATGAGGGCGCGCTGCATCTCATCGGGCGAAAAGCGGATGAAATGCCCCTCGCCCGGGTAGGTGACAAGCTCGCTCGCCACGCCGTTGGCCTTGAGCTTTTCGCAAAGGCGCACGGAGTTTTCATAGCTGACCACATCGTCATCGTCGCCGTGCGCAAGCAGCGTCGGCGGCACATCGGGCGTCACAAGATCGATCGGGTTGATCGCCTTCACAGCGGCCTGCGCCTTTTCTTTGTGCAGCGTGCGGTCGGTGACGTTTTCGTGCGTGAGCGCCGTCAGCAGCGAGGAGCGTCCGCGTTCCAGCACCGTTTTGCCGCCGGCCTCCAGTGTTAAATCGGCGGGGGAGGAGAGCGCCACAAGAAAGCCGATCGGAATAGCGCTGTCGGCGTGGTGGCGGTAGGCATACAGCAGCGCGAGATGCGAGCCGGAGGAGTGGCTGTAAAGAATCAGCTTTCCGGCTTGGATGCCGCGGGTGTCCAGCTCGGCTTTCAGCGTTTTTACTGCCGTTTGCAGCTCTTGCGCCATTTCAAGCGCCGTGGCGTTATCTAAAATCTTGCTGTAATCGACCGTCACGCCGATATAGCCGTGCGCGGCGGCCTGCTGTGCTTCGTTTGCAAACGAGGTCTGGTCGCCCAGCATCCACGAACCGCCGTGTACGCAAAGCACAACATTTTTTGTGCCCTTGACGTCTGCGGGAAGATACACGTCCATATAGGCGTGCTTCGCTTCGGTGTAATGCACGCGAAAGCCGCCGTCCTGAACCTCCGGCATCGGCCGCGCAAGGTCATAAATCCCGGAAAACACGGAGCCGAACGCGATGAGGATGCTGATCAAAATTTTAAACATAAGTGCCTCTCTTTCTGTTATTCAAAGGTAACACGCTGTGTCTCTCCGGCGGAGAAGGTGAGCGTTTTTGCGTCCTTTCCGGCGCAGGAGACCGTGATGCGCTGCGCTTTTTGCGAGGTGATCTCGGCGCTGACGCTGCCGTCTTCCCATTGCAGCGAGACGGTCGCTCCCGTGCGTGCGGCAAGGTTTTGCACACTGCCCCTGTGCCAGCCTGCCGGCTTTGCGGGCAGCAGCTCGATTTCGCCTTCGTCCGAGCACAGCAGCAGCTCGTTCACGATGCCCATGCAGCCGAACAGCGCGTCGGTGCAGTAGGTGTCGGAGCCGCGGTTGGTGTTGTGGTCGGTCATCAGGGAATGGTAGCACAGCCGGCTTTTTAAAAGGCCGAGCAGCAGTTCTTCGGCGCGTTCGCCCTGCTTGAGCCGTGCGAGCACCAGCGCCTGATGCACAAAGCCGTGCGAGGCGCTGTTTTCCTTTTCGCGGTTGTCAATCGCCGTCAGCGCGGCCTTTGCAAGCGCTTCATTGTGATGCGTTTCCATCAGCGGCCACGCGCAGTAAAGGTGGCTGATGTGGCGGTGGCGGTTGTTGTCGTCAAAGCCGTTGGCGCACCATTCCTTGATCGCGCCGCTTTCGTCAAACCGATAGGGCGGCAATTGATCGCGCAGAAGCGTCCAGCGTTGCACGCGCGTTTTCCAGCCGTCGGTTTTGGTGCTTTCTTCCACGTCGATCGCCATTTCCAGCGCGCTTTTTGCCGCGCCGATGTCAATGGCGGCGTTGGCGCCGAGGGTGGACTGATACGCGCCGCCGGTGGTGTTTTCGGGCGAATAGGACGGCACAAGCAAATACCGTTCGCCTGCTCTCAGCGCTGTCTTGCCCTGTTCATAGCGGGCGTTGCCGTCTTTGTCGGTGTAATATTCCGGTGTGCAGAACTGCTCCCAAAAATGCGCTTCGAGCTGCAGCAGCGGCAGCAGCACATCTTCGAGCACGCGCTTTTCGCGCCCGTCGTCGTCAACAAACGCCCGGTTGCCGAAGCACTTCCAGTACTCATAGATCGGCTGAATCACCCATGACGCGCCCGCGTTCCAATATTGGAACGGATAGCTTTGCGCATATTCCGCGTCCAGTGCGCCGTCGCCGTCGGCGTTGACCGGGGCTTTGATCGTGTCGCTGAAGCCGTAGCTCGCCTCGGCGTTGCGCTTCCAGTCGTCAAGCTGCCGCAGAATGAATTTGATGTACCCTTCGCCGAACAGCGGCAGATTTGCCGTGTTCATGCCGGAGGTCTGCAGGTTCACGTTGGCGTCCATCGTGTATTCGCTGCGCCAGCCGGGCATCCATTCGCCCGTCCACATGCCGCTCAGCCGCGTCATGCTGTAGCCGGACGCGCAAATCATCGCAAAGCGTGCCTGCTGCCAAAACTGCTGCAGCAGCGGAAGATACAGCGTGTTGCTTTTCTTTTGCGCCAGCAGCAGCGCTTCGTTGCTGCTCTTGATCGCCGCCTCGTCGTCTGTGAGGGTCAGCGCAGCGCTTTCAAACAGCGCCTTTTGCACCTTTGCCGAAGGCGCGAGGGCGGCGGCGTAATCGAACGCGCCGTTTTGCGTGTAGCGTGCCGCGACCGCTTTGCAGTCAGAGAGAAGCCGGTCTGTCAGCGCGAAGGACGTTGCTTTTTCAAACGCGCCGAGCCCGCAGTCGGCGTTTTCTGTGCCGCAAAGGTCGCTCGTGCGGTCGTTTTTGGAGAACAAATAGACGTTTTGTGCGCCGGAGATGACGATCGTGTCGCCCTCGCGCTTTTTTTCGCCGCCCTCGGTGAGGATGTACGTCACACCGGCGTAGCCGCCGTTTTTCAGCGGACTGCCATCATAGGCGGGGTAGTGGGCGGCAAAGCAAAGGCTTTCGCCGTTTTCGGCGGCAAGGATCTTCCATTTCATGTTCTTCTCGTCGCCGTTTCCGAATTTATAGGCGTCGGACGGCGCGTCAACAGACAGCGTGAGGGAGACCGGGCTTTGCAGATCGGACGCGCGAATGGCGGTGATCGTCACATGATCCTTCCGCGAGGTGAAGCTCGTGCGCGTGTGCGTGCCGAATTTGTCGCAGTATTTTACGCCGACCTCGCCCGTTTCAAAATCCGTCCAGCGCACATAGTCCCAAAAGCGCTGCTTTTTCTGCGTCAGCCGCAGCGTCTGTCCGGGGTGAAACGCATAGCCCCAGTTCCATTCGCCGCAGTCCGCGACCTCATAGCTGTCGTCGAAATTGACGATGGCCTGCCGCGCCTGTTCCAGCGCCGCAGATTGATCGGGCAAATCGTCGCGGTCGCGGGGGCTCGGCATAATGTAATCGACGTTTTGCATCATCAGCGTGTCGTCATACGGTGCGCCGCAAGTCACAAAGCCGCATTTTCCGTCGCCGCCGATGAAGCCGTCGCGCCACGCACGGCCGGCGGTTTTGGTTTTCGGTTTCTTTTTTACGGTCGTAAAGGTGGTGGCAAAGCTCTTTTGCGTGCCTTGCGGCAAATCGTCAAACGTGCCGGAACGCCGGCTTTCCAGAATCCTTGCCGCAAAAAAGGCAAGACCGAAAGCGAGCGCGGCCAGCAGCGACGCAAGACACGCGCCTTTGATGATTTTTTTCAGCTTCATGTTGTTTCTTCTCCAATGTAGTTTTCAAGAAAGCTGTGGTATTCGCCCTTTGCGCGGTAGCCGAGCACGGTGTCGAGCGCCACGTTTTCCATGCTTGCAAAAATGTTCGCCTCCACGCGCGGATTGGTTTTGTGCAGCGCAGCAATGAGGGCTTTGGTTTCTTTGCGCTTCGACATTTCGGGGTGCGCTTCGCTGTGTTCGGTGAAACGGCAGGCACAGGCGAGAAAGCGCAGATGATGGTAATCGCGCCACGCTTCAATATCCGCTTCGCGCACAAGATACAGCGGCCGGATCAGCTCCATGCCGGGAAAGTTTTTGCTTTTCAGCTTCGGCGGCATCGACTGAATCTGTCCGCCCCAAAGCATACTCATCAGGTTTGTTTCAATCACATCGTCAAAGTGGTGCCCCAGCGCAATTTTGTTGCAGCCGAGGTCCTTTGCCGTTTTGTAAAGGTGACCGCGTCGCATCCGCGCACAAAGATAGCACGGCGATTTTTCCACATGAAACACGGAATCGAAAATGTCGCTTTCAAACACGGTCAGCGGCACGCCGAGCGCACGCGCGTTGTCCTGCAAAAGCGTTTTGTTCGCCGCCGCGTAGCCCGGGTCCATGCTCAAAAACACCAGCTCAAACGGGAACTTGCGGTGGCGCTGCAGCTCTTGAAAAAGCTTTGCCATCAGCATGGAATCCTTGCCGCCGGAGATGCACACCGCGACCCGGTCGCCCTCCTGCAGCAGTTCATACTGCAAAATCGCCTTGGCGAACGGGATGAACAGCGTGTCCTTGAACCGCCGCCGTCCACGCAGCGCGGTTTCCACATCTGCCTGCAAATGATTGCCCGTTTGAAGCTGCCACACACGGCCGCGCAGCGCGGTTTCGGCCTGCTGCGGGTCGGAAATAAACTGCACGGTCTGCTCCATCGGACAAAGCCCTTTGCCGGTGCGCGCGGTGATTTTTTCCGTCAGCGTGTCAAACGCGACCTCGATCCCGTGCTTTTCCAGCACCGCCTTGCCGCCGGAAGAGAGCACTTCGGCAAACACGGCGCACACACCCAGCCGCACATACAGCAGCGCGGCGGCCTTGCCGACAATGCGGTCGGCGGCAAAAAAGCCGGAAAAATCGCGCGCGCTTTCCAGCAGCTCCAGCAGCGGGCGAATGCCGCGCAGATCGGATGTGACCTGTTCTTCGCCGCGCAAAAGAACCAGCGTGTGCTCGCTCTTTTGCAGCAGCGCCGCCGCGCGAAGAAGCTCAGGATGCATGGGCGTCACGCTGCGTTACGCGGAACACCAGCAACGGCAAAATCACCCATTGCAGCAGCAGACCCGGAAGGCCGGGCAGCAGGCTGTTGACGATCACAGCAGGCGCAACCGGCGAGGAGAACGCGTAAAAGCCGAGGAGAATCGCCAGCGCACGCACAGCTCTGCCGGCAATTTGCGCAAGCAGGAGCTTGCCGAGCACGGGCATACGCACGTTCGCCAAAAGGCCGGTCACGAGGCCGTAGACGCAAAGCTCGATCATCATGAACGGCAGCATCGGCGCTTTCGGCATCGCGGTCAGGAAGAAGCTGAGCAGCGGCGAAAGTGCGCCGGCAACCGCGCCGGCCACGGGGCCTGCGAAAAAGCCGACGGCGAAGATGGCAAAATGCATCGGCAAAAATGTTTCGCCGAGTGCTGTGCCGAGGTCGGAAACTGCGCCGAGCACATGGAACACCTGCGGCAGCGCAACGGCCGCGGCGATGGCGGCAATCGCGGCGAGCGTCTTGGTCTTGATCGTTTTGAACACGAGCGTGGATTGCATGGTCTTTGTCATAAGTAATACTCCTTTCGATTAACGGTCGAACGCGTTTGCGCAATCGGCCAAAAGTTCGATAACGGAAAGCTGCTGCGGACACGCGCTTTCGCACTGGCCGCAGGCGATGCAGGTTTCGGCTTTGCCGCCGTCTGCGGTTGCAGCCGCGTAATCTTCTTTGCCGCGCAAAAGCTGCCCTGCGCCCTTTTGGCGGTTGCGGGCGGCAAAAATTTCCGGAATGGGGATGTTCATCGGGCAGCCCGGCGTGCAGTAATGGCACGCGGTGCAGGGGATCGTCTTTGCCGCGCCGAGCAGCGTTTGCGCTTTGGCAATGACAGCCCGTTCGCTTTCGGAAAGCGGCGTGAAATGCTGCATATAAGAGAGATTGTCGCGCATCTGCGCCTCGTTGCTCATGCCGGAAAGCACGGTGATGATCCCGTCGAGCGACGCGGCATAGCGAATGGCCCACGACGCATAGGAGCTTTCCGGCGCGGCCGCTTTCAAAAGCGCCGCCACATCCGGCTGCGGATTTGCCAGCGCGCCGCCCTTGACGGGCTCCATGACGACGATCGGCTTTTCATAGCGGCGCACGATCTCATAGCATTTGCGTGCGGCGACTTTTTCGTTTTCCCAGTCGGCGTAATTGAGCTGAAGCTGCACAAATTCGGCGTCCGGATGCGCGTCAAGCACCTCTTCCAGAATTTCCGGCGTGGCGTGGAACGAAAACCCCCAATGGCGAATGAGCCCCTTGGCCTTTTGCTCCTTCACAAAGTCCCAAAGATGATATTTTTCATAAAGGTGATAGTTGCTCGGCTGCAGCGCGTGCAGCAGATAGTAATCAAAATAGCCCGCGCCGGTGCGCTCGAGACTTGTAAAAAACTGCTGCTTGGCGCTTTGCTCGTCGTGTGCGCCCATCCAGGCGTTGAGCTTGGTGCAGATGGTAAAGCTGTCGCGGTCATAGCGTTCAATGAGCGCCTTGCGTGCGGCTTCTTCGGATTTTCCGTCGTCATAGACATACGCCGTGTCAAAGTAGGTCTGTCCGGCGTCCATGAACAGATCGACCATCCGCTTGACCTGTTCCAGGTCGATTTCGCCGTTTTTGAGCTTCGGCAGCCGCATCAGTCCGAAGCCGAGCTTCGGCGTGTTCTGACCTAAGTATTGTTCCATAAAAACCCTCCCGCAATGGAATCATGATATTATAACATACAGTGCAAAGAAAAGTCAATTTTTCATGCGCAACATTCATGCGTTTTAATGCGTTTTAATAAGCAGTGTTTCTGCTCCATGAGGGCCGAATTTGATCCTTTGCTTTTCCTTCCTGCATCCCTCGCGCGCGTGTGCGCGCGTTAAGTGTATACGTCTTTCATTCTTTCTTTCTTTCTCTTCTTTCTATATAGTGTTCGCCCGTTGTGCGCCCGCTGTGCAGCGGCTGTTCAAGATGCGTCCGGTTATCTGTTCGGCTTTTTGTGGGAAAGTGCCGACAAACCCTTGTAAATCAAGGAGTTTTTGATGTGCAAATCTGTTCGGTAATCTGTCCGGAACAGGGGGTGAGGGATTAAGGGGTTAAGGGATTAAGGGATTAAGGATCTATAAACCCATCTTGCCTTCCCCGCTTCAGCGGGAAAGGGGGACCGGCGTATGCCGGTGGAAGGGGTAAAACTGGACTTGTCAAGAAAAGTGCAGTCGAAAAACACACAAAGAAGCTTCGCGTTGGAAGAACGACCATGTTTTCCGCAGTGGAGCGTAGCGGAACGGAGGAAAACATG
>JAFTCX010000036.1 GCA_017454485.1 Clostridia bacterium
CCGCACCATGCGCATCCGCGAGGGCGACCCGCTACTGATGACATTGACGAATGAGGAAACTTTTATACTTGGTGTCCTGAAACTGGGTGAGCGGATGGGGATTCGTTGTGCAGAATGACGAAATGTGCGAGGCCTACGGTGGGCATTCGGGAGGGCATTTAACGAAGATTCAAGGCAGAACATAAAAAAGCAACCACGTTGTGAACGCAAGATCGCGGTGTTCATAACGTGGTTGTCATATTATTACAGATTGGTTAATCGTTAAAATCAGATGACAATAAAATGTCAAAAAGTGTTTTCGCACATTTGCCTCCACGCCGGTTTCATGCTACACTTTGCGTGAAATCAAAACAAGGAGGCGTTCTTTATGAAAAAGCACATCTACGATGAACAAAACGGACTTCACTACACCCTGCACGGAGATTACTACCTGCCGGATCTCGTCCTTCCCGAAAAGGAATACCCGCCCCTCGGCAAATACGGCGGAATGCGCAAAACCTATCTGCAGGAGCATCACAAACTGCTTTATAGCCGAATGCTGGGGGACGGCTCACTGTGGCAGCATTTGCACGAAGTGGACGAGCATGCGCAAAGCACCGTGGACGCGATCATCGCCCGCATGGCGGAGGTCGATGGCGTGACAGAGGAACTTAAGACAACCGATCCCATGTGCTGGGTCGGACTCATGAACAACTACCGCCACTGTGCGGAAGAACTGGTGATTAGAGAGATTGTCTATTAAAAGTAAGGCAGCCGCGATCTGAAAAAGGTCGCGGCTGCCGGACTTTTTATCCGTTTGTTTCATCTGCCACGCGGGTGACTGTTTCCTTTGCGCCACACCGCCACGCCATATTTACACCGCAAGCAGTGACCGGTCGTTTGAACGGTTGGAAAGTTTCAGTCATTTTCAGTCATACGTATCTCTGTATTTGTAGGATTTTTCAAATAAAATTGCGCGGTTTTGGCTGTTTGGCTGAAAATAACCGCTCACTATTGACCGATTTGATTGAATTTGATATAATCAGGGCAGAAGATACAGAGGTGACCTGAGCATGCTTACACAGGACAGACACAGAAAAATACTGGAGCTCATCAGTAACAAGGGGAGCGTGACCGTCTCTGAGCTTTGCGATGTTTTCGGCGCAAGCGAATCCACCATCAGGCGCGACCTGGCAGCGCTGACCGCAATTGGTAAAATCAACAAGGTTCGCGGCGGGGCTATGCTTCTCTCGCAGGAATTTCTCAACCGGGAGGAAACCATCAATAAAAAGGTCAACGCCAACTATGCTGCAAAATCAAAAATTGCCGCATACGCTTCTTCGCTCATCCGGGACGATGATTATGTGTTCATTGACGCGGGCTCCACAACCTTTTTGCTTGCCTGCGCGATTACAAACACCAAGGCGCGGTATATTACAAACGGCATCGCGCACGCACAGGAGCTTGCGGCAAAGGGCTGTCGTGTCACCGTGCTCGGCGGCGAGCTGAAACGCTCCACGGAAGCGATCACGGGCGTTGTTGCCGCAACGAATCTGCAGCAGTATAACTTTTCAAAAGCATTTATCGGGATCAACGGCATCACCGAAAAGCAGGGCTTCACAACCACCGACATGGAAGAAGCAACCATCAAAGCCGTGGCGATGGAACGAAGCTTTGTCAGCTACGTGCTGACGGACGCCTCCAAGTTCGGCAAGGTATCCGCCGTCACCGTTGCGCCGATCGATGCGTCGTGCATCATCTGCGACAGATGCACCGATCCCGAGATCCAATCAAAAACCGTCATCAAGGAGGTGGATGCAACATGATTTACACAGTAACCCTGAATCCGGCGCTGGATTACGTGATGAAGGTCGGAACGCTCCGTTTTGACGACATCAACCGTTCCAAAGAGGAAACGCTGTATTACGGCGGCAAAGGCATCAACGTATCCGTGATCCTCACAAGGCTCGGCGTTGAAAACAAGGCGCTCGGCTTTGTCGCAGGTTTTACGGGTGACGCACTCGAACGCATGCTGAAACACGACGCGATCAACTGCGATTTCAACCGGCTGAAAAGCGGAAGCACAAGAATCAATGTTAAAATCAAGGCGGACACCGAACTGGATATCAACGCGCAGGGTCCCGACATTTCCGAAAGCGAAATTGAAGAACTGCTCGAAAAGCTTGACGAAATCAAAGCCGGCGATTATCTGGTGCTTGCGGGCTCCGTGCCGCGTACACTGCCTGCGGATATCTATGAGCGTATGCTGCAAAGGCTGGACGGAAAAGGCGTAAACTTTGTGGTTGACACAACGGGAAGCTTGCTTTTGAACGTGCTGAAATACAAGCCGTTTCTCGTAAAGCCCAATCATCACGAGCTCGGAGATCTATTCGGTGTTACAACCAAAACGGACGCAGAAATTGAAACCTACGCAAGAAAGCTGCAGAAAATGGGTGCGCGAAATGTGCTCGTTTCGCGTTCCAAGGACGGCGCCATGCTGATTGACGAAACCGGCAAAGCGTACAAAATCGGCAACGCAAAAGGAACACTCGTCAACTCCGTCGGCTGCGGCGACAGTATGGTGGGCGGCTTCATTGCAGGCTACATCCAATCGAACGATTACGCCCACGCGCTGCGGCTCGGCACGGTATGCGGAAACGCAACGGCCTTTTCCGAAGGGCTTGCGGAGAAAGCGGACATTGACCGCATTTTGAATTACTGGATATTAGCAAAAGCTGATATAAATTAACAAGGAGGAAACACTATGAGAATCATCGATTTACTCAAAGCTGACGCCATTGCGTTGAACGCTTCCGTTTCCACAAAGGACGAAGCGATTGACAAAATGGTTGCGCTGCATGCGGGTGCCGGCAATCTCAACGATGCCGAAACCTACAAAGGCGCGATCCTGGCCAGAGAAAGCCAGAGTTCCACGGCAATCGGCGAAGGCATCGCGGTGCCTCACGCAAAAAGCGACAGCGTGAAAGTGCCGGGCCTTGCCGCCATCACGGTGCCCGGCGGCGTGGATTACGGCGCACCCGACGGTATGCCGTCAGACATCCTGTTCATGATCGCGGCGCCGCTGGACGGAGATCTTCATCTTGAAATTCTCTCGCGTCTGATGGTCATGCTCATGGATCCCGCGTTTTGCGCAAAGCTGCGTGCGGCAAAAACGCCCGCGGAATATCTCGCAATCATTGACAAGGCCGAGGCTGAGAAATATCCCGAGGAGCCTGTTGTAAAAGAGGCACCCAAAACGGGCTATCAGATCCTCGCAGTCACCGCCTGCCCGACCGGCATCGCCCACACCTATATGGCAGCCGAAGCGCTGGAAAAGGCGGCTGAAAAAATGGGCGTTACCATTAAGGTTGAAACCGATGGCTCCGGCGGCGCAAAGAACGTGCTTACCAAAGAGGAAATCGCCAACTGCGACGGCATTATCTGCGCGGTGGACAGAAACGTTGAAATGGCACGCTTTGACGGCAAACCCGTTTACAAGACGGCGGTTTCCAACGGCATCAACAAACCCGAAGAGCTGATCAACAAAATTCTCAACAAGCAGGTGCCGGTGTATCACAGCGATTCCGCAGACGCGTCGGAGGATGCGGCAGGCGACGGCGAAGGCTTCGGACGTAAGGTTTACAAGCATTTGATGAACGGCGTTTCCCATATGCTTCCGTTCGTTGTCGGCGGCGGTGTTCTGATCGCGCTCGGCTTCCTGATCGATACGATCGCTGGCAACGCAGACGTCGGCGGCAACTTCGGCTTCACCAACCCCGTGGCTGCGGTTGTCTTCTGGATCGGTAAAGCGGCGTTCGCGTTTATGCTTCCCGTTCTTGCCGGTTATATCTCCATGTCGATCGCAGACCGTCCAGGTCTTCTGCCCGGTATTGTCGGCGGCTATCTTGCAACAACAGGTGCAACGCTTACCATGCCGACAGGCGACGACACGGCCGTTTCCGGCTTCCTCGGCGCACTGCTCGCCGGTTTCGTTGCAGGTCTGCTTGTCAACCTTTTGAAAAAAGCGTTCAACTGGCTGCCGAAGTCGATGGACGGCATCAAGCCGGTCTTCATCTATCCGCTTTTCGGCACCCTGCTGATCGGTGTTGTCATGCTTCTGATCAACCCCGTTGTCGGCCTTCTCAACACCGGACTTTCCAACTTCCTTACAAACCTTGGCGACACCAGCAGACTCCTGCTCTCCATCGTTCTCGCGGCGATGATGGCGATTGATATGGGCGGCCCGTTCAACAAAGCGGCCTACGTCTTCGGCACAGCGGCAATCGCAGCCGGCAACACATGGATCATGGCGGCCGTTATGATCGGCGGTATGGTTCCTCCGATTGCAATTGCACTTTCCACCACCTTCAACAAGAACAAGTGGACGGCACAGGAGCTCAAGAGCGGCCCCGTAAACTATTTGATGGGTCTGTGCTTCATCACCGAAGGCGCAATTCCCTACGCGGCATCCGACCCGCTGCGCGTCATCCCGTCCTGCATGGTCGGCGCAGGTGTTTCGGGCGCTGTGTGCGCACTCTTCAACTGTGCCTGCCCGGCACCGCACGGCGGCATCTTTACCTTCGCAGTGGTTGAACATCCGCTCGGCTACATTATTTCTCTGATCGCAGGCTCCGTTGCAGGCGCACTGATGCTCGCGGTACTCAAGAAAAACCAAAACAAGGCTGCAAGGAAAGCAGCGTAAATCTTAACGACAGAAAGAGGTTATCAGTATGGTATCAAAGACATTTACACTCACGAACAAAATGGGATTTCATATGCGTCCCGCACAGGTTTTCGTCACTGCAATGGCAAAGTACGCCTCCGAAATCACGATCAACTTTGGTGGTAAGGACATCAGCGGCAAAAGCATCATGAACATTATGGCCGCCTGCATGAAATGCGGCAGCGTAATCACGGTTACCTGCAACGGCGTTGACGAAGAGGCCATGCTCAACGAAGCGGCATCTTTGATTGAAAGCGGATTCGGCGAAGAATAATCCATGAAACGGGGCGGAGAAATCCGCCCTCTATGAGGTGATTTTATGTTACAGGGTATAGGCGCTTCTCAGGGCTACGGTATCGGTAAAGCAGTGATTATTGAGGATATCAACCTTGATTATTCTGCTGTGAAATACACAACCGCACAGGAAGAAAAAGCGCGCCTTGCAAAAGCGGTGGAGGCGTTCACCGTTGAAACCAGAGCAATGGCGGAAGGGCTGAAAGCGAGCGCAGGCGAAAAAGAAGCGGAAATTCTGGAAGGCCATCTCACCATGCTTGCCGACCCGTTTATGCTCTCACAGATGAACGACAAAATTGACGGCGGCGCCGTTGCGGAAGCTGCGGTTGACGATGTATGCACCATGTTTTACGATATGTTTGCAGGTGTTGACGACGAAATGATGCGCCAGCGCGCGTCGGATGTGAAGGATATCAGGGACAGCATGATCAGAATCCTTCTTGGCGTCAAAAGCATAGACATTGCTTCTGTGCCGAAGGGCACCGTTCTGATTGCAAAGGACTTTACGCCTTCGATGACAAGTCAGATCAACAAGGAAAATGTCAGTGCAATCGTGACAGAGGTCGGCGGCGTTACAAGTCACAGTGCAATTCTTGCACGCGCAATGGGAATTCCCGCTGCGCTTTCCGTGATCAACGCAACCCAGATTATCGAAACCGGCAGCACATTGATTGTTGACGGCTTTAAGGGGAAGGTTTTCACACAGCCGAGCGAAGCCGAAATTGCTGAATACACAGGCAAGCAAAAGGCTTATCTGGATGAAAAAGAAGGGCTGCTGGTCTATTTCAACAAACCGACGGTCACAAAGAGCGGCGTGAAAAAGGCTGTTTACGGCAACATCGGAAAAGCCGAAGACGCACAGAATGTGATTCAGAACGGCGGCGAAGGCATCGGACTTTTCAGAACGGAATTTCTCTTTATGGACAGAGACCACGCGCCGACTGAAGAAGAGCAGTTTGAAGCATATTCAACCGTTGCAAAGGCCATGGACGGCAAAGAAGTCATCATCCGGACACTTGACATCGGCGGAGACAAGGCGATTGATTATCTCAAAATCGAAAAGGAAGAGAACCCGTTCCTCGGGTTCCGCGCAATCCGTTACTGTTTGAAAAACACAGAGCTTTACAAAAAGCAGATCCGCGCGCTGCTTCGCGCAGCCTATTTCGGCGATATCAAAATCATGCTTCCGCTTGTGACGTCTCTGGACGAGGTTCATGCGGCCAAGGCGCTGATCAACGAATGTGCCGCAGAGCTTGAAAGCGAAGGTCTGCACTACCGTATGGCGCCGCTCGGCGTGATGATTGAAACGCCTTCGGCAGCATTGATTTCCGATTTGCTTGCAAAAGAAGCTGCGTTTTTCTCCATCGGCACGAACGACCTGACAGGCTATACGATGGCGGTTGACCGCGGCAATGCAAATGTCAGCCACTTGTATGACACGTTCCAGCCTGCGGTGCTGCGTGCGATTGAAATGACGATTAAAAACGCAAAGGCAGCGGGTATTCCGGTTGGCATGTGCGGCGAAGCGGCAGCGGACGAACGCCTGATTCCAAAGCTTGTTGCCTGGGGACTGGATGAGTTTTCGGTAACGCCGTCGTCCATTTTGCAGACACGGCGCAACATCTGCGAATGCGAATAA
>JAFTCX010000037.1 GCA_017454485.1 Clostridia bacterium
CGGCAGGGATTGCGCCTCGCCAAAGAGTCGGAACAAGTATCGTTGATGCGCTTCCGGCAAGAAGGAAAGCTCCACCGCCGGACTGATCGCCATTTTGCCTTCATCCACAAGCTGCAGCAGTTCGGGAACCAGATGTGTCAAGCGAAGGTATCGCTGAACGGTGGCACGGCTTTCTCCGGTATCTTTGGCGAGCAGTTCATCTGTGCGCAACTTCGTCTCATTTTGAGACGAAGTTAAATCCGAGCGCTTGCCCTGTTTCTTGAGCGCGTTTGTCTTGATAAGCAGTGCAAATGCCTTTTCGCTGGGAAGAATGTGTTCCCGATGAAGATTGCTGTCCACCATCCAGATGGCAGCGGTATCATGGTCGATGTCGTAAACAAGAGCCGGCACTTCGGTCAGACCGGTGAGCTGAGCGGCGTGCAAACGTCGGTGACCAGAAATGACTTCATAGCCGTCGCCGGTTTCCAACGGTCGAACAATCAGTGCGGAGAGAATGCCGTTTTGACGGACGCTCTCTGTTAGTTCTTGCATTTCGTCATTGTCAAGAACTTTGTACGGGTGATCTTTGAATGGGTGCAGCTTGCTGATATCCAGCATCACTGCGGGTTTGTCATTTAGATTTAGCATATTTTTTCCTTTCGTTTTGTTTTTTTACCGTGCGTCACGGTCATAGTTCTTGTTTTGAGGCTTTTTCTCTTTGCGTTGTTCGATATGTGTTTTGACGGCATCCTTGAATTTGCTGACCAAATCCGACAGATTCTCCATTGCGTATAGGTACGGTTGACATTTTTCTTTCAGTGCGTGAAACTTTTCTTGCAGTTGATACAGACTGCTCTGGGCTTCATAAAAGCGGCGCTTGAAAAATGACACATCCTCCTGCAGCCTTTGGATTTCTGAACGCGCAGTCACACCTGCTTTTGCAAGTGCGGTTAAGGCTTCGTAATCTTCTTTGGCAACGGTGTATTTGCCGGAAAGATTCTTTTTGCCCATGCTGTCAATCTCGTCGTAGGTTTTATGCACCGAATGCACCGCATCGTATTTTACCTCTTCGGCCTGTGCCTGCGCCTGCATTTCAGACAGGCGCTTTGTGTCTTTCTCAATCTGATATTGCAGGCAAGAAAGATGCTCTGTGGTACTGCCGCGCTCGCCGCGCACGAAATCCAAAAACCCGGCGCTTTGCATATGTGCGAAGAACCGATCCTGCAAAAGGCTGTAGGATGGAATCAGTACAGGTTTCCCGTCCGGACGAAGCACAGGCTGACCGTTTTCATCCACTTTCTTTTCAGACCGCCATTTTTTAGAATGGCTGACCTGATGGATGACTTCTTTGACCATACCGACCAAGGCGGGATCTTTGCACCGTTTTGACCACAGCACTTGCTTTTCCACCACCGGCAGCGCGACGATGTGCATATGATAGTGGTAAACGGGATAACCGTACTGTTCGGTCAGCGCTTTGTTCAGCTCGTCTGCATGCATGACCGCAGACAACACTTTTTCTTCTCCGTATTCCTGCACCGCAAACCGATAGGCTTCTTCATAGAATTGAATCGCATACTCATACCCGCCGTGATCTTCAAAGTATTGGGTATTAACATCCACGATCATCTCATCAAAGATTTTGGCGTCTGGACGCAGGCCACGCAGAGAGACTTGCTTATTGTCGACCATTTGTTGCAGCTTTTGGTTGTATGTCAGATCACCGCAATCCTTGAAATGGACATTCATAGAGGTACGGGACAAATCCACATTCATATTGGCGTAGCTTTCATTTTTCCGTTCGTTGTGTCGTTCTGCCTTGCCGATGGATGCAGCCGTATATGTTTTGACACGCGCAACACAATAGTTTGTTTTTTCGATATTCATCACCTTCTTTCTTATACATAGATTTCTTAGAACTGGCTCTCTCATGTTACACGCCTTTCTGCGAAAGTGTGTAACCCACATTAGCCAGTGGCGCAGCCACGCCGCCAAGGTTCTGATACGAAGTATTAGGTTCTTATAACACTTTCACGCCTCTTTTTACACACTTCCTGCGAAAGTGTGTAACCCACTATGACACTTTCACGTCTGCGCCGTGCAAAGATGTCCGTGGGCTCTGCGAGGCTGAAACAGCGCCGCGCCCTTGCTGTATCACTGCGAATGAGAGCCGATTTGGGCGCAGTGATTCCGTTTGCTGCTTTCTCCGGTACAGATTCCTGCAGGCACTCCCATATCTCTACGGGCGCTGTGCAGTCGCGTCACATTGCAGTGACACGCGCTCGCTCATCTTGATTGACGAGGTTATGGCGGTTTGTTTCTGCCGGGCAGTCATTCATTTTTTGACAAAAAGAAAAAGCCGTCACATAGACAGCACAAACTGCGAAAGGGGATGTTTCCTTTCGTTCAGTCCTGCAACCGATCATGGGTTGCGCATGTGTGCTGAACCTATGTAACGACTAAAATATAAAGTGGTTCAGAATCATTCATTTTTTACATTAACAAAAAAACAAGGTTTTCCCTTGCATTTTTATTATATTGATTTTTCCACGTTTGTCAAGAGCTTACAGAAAATTTGTTCGATGAGTTTTGCATAAAGTTTAACCCTGAGAGTTTGTTGCCCTCAGGGTTAATTGTTGTTGGTTATCCAAACATGTGCGTCAACTTATAAATGATCTTGTGAAAGAAACCGACAATGCTGTCAAAGAAGCCTCCGTTGTGAATCTTGCCGCACTGCGGGCAGTGGTCACCGCCAGTCATCATTTCACCGCAGCCCTCACGGTCGCACTTGCCGTCGTTGTCTTCGTCGATGTGACCGAGGGCGGGGATTGGGTCGGTGTAGGTGTCACCGCAAACAGAACAAGAGTATGTTTTGATGCCATTTTCTGAACAGGTCGACTTGAAGGTAACTGAAGAGATATAAGTGTGAGGCAATTCTTCAATCGTGTTTTCGTACTCTGTTCCACAATACAGGCAGTAATACTTATTTTTCCCCGCGTGGCTGCAAGTTGCTTCTTCTACAACATCAGACATCATGTTGTGTTGACAATTATCGTCATTTGCAGGAACTTGAATTGTACCTTGTGCTATGGGAACTGGATCATAAGTACTGCGTGCTACAAAACTCCCATTTGATGATGTAAGTGTCAACTTATAGGTTATAACCAAATACTCGTATTCTACACCAGGGTCTACAGTCGAATCAACCGCCTCATAACTACGAGTTTCTGAAAGCAAATTTATCACCTTAGATTTTATCTCACAATCGACCTTTTCGAATGCTGTTGAATACGATGGCTTACGATACAACTCATATTTGTATAGAGATGGATTGTTTTCTGAAATCCAATTGATTATAACTCCAACGCTGTTTTCACCGTCTTCGGCAGTTGCTGCAATGCCTTTTGTCTTTTTCATTGTTCTGCCATGAAAATTAACTTCTAATGCCAGGGTGTCTATTCTGGAATTTGCTCGACCCTGAAGCTCATATTCGTTTGATTCATCAGAAATAAGAGATAACCCGTTGCTGAATTTCATTTCCGTCTGAACTTTGTAGATGTATAGCTTTCCAGCTTGCGCGGTGGTATCGATGTATTTTGTCAAGTTTCCTGTGATAGATGTATCACGTTTAAGCGTTGCAACTTGAGAAAATGAACCATTTCTGCTATCTTTTCTGTAAATATGATAAACCATCAGCGGTCTGTATCTGGATGAGGTTTCATCTATGATACCAATGCAATTTTGACCCAAATCACCTCGTGTCCACACAAGTGATGGTGTTTTTAATGGATTTTCAAATTCAGAGCTTGATGAGGGTGTATATATCGTTGACCCGGTATCCGTTGAATATGCTCTAAGTAAGTATGCTTTGGGGAAATCAGAAAAAGTATTCTTATCATAAAGTGTTACTCTTTGATTTTCAAAACCATATGCAAAATCCAATTCTTGTGTTACAGCTCCGTTTACTACTTCCGAAAGTTTCATTCCCTCAAGTACGGCTGTACCAAACAAAGGATGAATAGTTCCTGTTTTATCTTTATATACACAAGGGTTATAATAGTTCAGCATCACTTTTCCGTCATTCGTTAGATATGTAGAAACAATTTGCGGCGCATAAAGCTTCGAACTAATATCTCCCTTCACATAAATTGCATATTGATCAGGAAAATCTGTTTTCAAATAATCCGTATTGTATTTCCATGTAGCAAACAGGGAATCAAACATCAATTCGAGGCTCGATTTTATCGTCTCCACACTATTGCACAACTCCTCATAGGTAGTTGTTTCATCCTTATCAAGAATATGATTTACAAGAGATTTACATTTGTTCTTTGTGAGATTAATAATTCCTTTTTGTGAAGCTTGTTTTGCAAGATTTACGCTGCGCTCTAAATCCAAAATATAAATATCCTTATAGGTTTTAACTGCATAGACATATGCACCTGCATCTGTTTCGGTTCCACTGCTTCTATATTTTTCTTCAAGCTGGCTGATAACCTTTTTGCTTGTGTTAGTAAAGATATCAATGGCAACACAAGCCTTGTATGCGCTGATAATTCCATCTGTATTGCTCAAAAGATTTGACGTAACTTTTCCAACCTTGTAACCAATATTTAAAACCGCAGTATATACATTGCTGTTTATAACACCCTGAATAATTGCGTCAGCAACATTTACCGCTGTATTTTCAGCAAATCTTGTTGTACAAACAATGGACGCCCAATTCGCATTGTCTACCGCGGCAATTACTGTGCCAAGCGCGCTTTCCAGATACGGATCCGTTGTGGTGCTTTTCATGATTGATAGGAAGGCTTTCATTTCATCGCCCATGTTAACTGCAAGCTGATAACTGGTAACCAGCTCAAAGAAGTCCGCCATTGATTTTGCTTCATTCAAAAACATCGAGAGATTTGTTGAAACTTGATTTGCAGTGATTTTATCACTCATCTGTTTAACGCTGTCAAGATTCATAAGCGTCCCTACAGAAATATTAGATTTGTGCCAGTCTTTCAAATAAAGATTACGCACAACATCAGCAGATGAGCCTATTGATCCAACAACATCATTGATGAATTTCATATACGGAGAAACATTTTTCGTTCCATT
Source organism: Clostridia bacterium (assembly GCA_017454485.1). GTDB lineage: Bacteria > Bacillota > Clostridia > Oscillospirales > Acutalibacteraceae > UBA6857. The sequence continues at coordinate 5,086 of JAFTCX010000037.1, forward strand.
TTCCAAACTTTCAACTGCACTTAAAACGATATTTTGATAATCTCCTGCTTCTGCTTCAACTGCTTTTTCGAGTAAATCAAAAATGATTGATTCATATAGTTCTTGAATGCCATATGATATCTTTTTGATAGAATCAGCAGTTTTAAATATGCCTTTAAAGCCTTCCCAACTGGCAAGTGCACCCTTAAACCAGTTGTTTTCCAAAAGAGCATTTACAAGCGCAGTTGAGATTGATTGGTAACCTAAAAACGTACTAAGTTCCGATGATTCGTAGGTATAAAGTAGATCCTTGTGTTGATTCAACCAAATATCTGCAATATATGACTTTTCAAAGAAAGCATATGATTCATTAGAGCCGCTCGTGTTTTCGTTGTTTTCTGAGAATAAGTTTGTTGAAAGGGCAATATCATTTTTTAATAATGAGAGGCAACACGCGGGACGAATACCTCGGAAAGTTTCATTTACTTCACCATCATATGCAAAACCATTATCAGTGTTTACACGCCCAGATGGAAAAACATTACATGCCTGATCAATACTCAATCCGGGTGACCGCAACCACCACCAGGAATTGTTTTTATAATCCTCTGATGTATTGACAAAAAGGCCTTGACACTTCGCATAATCAGTCCCTTGTGCTCTCCTATATGAATCATTAGTCATAAAACTCGACGAGAAGCCAAAGGATGTAGATAAGATATCCGAAAAAGAAACTAAAAAAATCTTATCTGTTGTAGAAGTGTAATTATTAGTTGAATTCTGAGAGTTGTTATCTAAAAAAGTAACACTTATATTTTCTTTCTGAACGGAATTAAATGCTGTTTCATAAAAATCATGGTTCAACCACTCTCTAACAGATGATGTTTTATAATCATTAGCATAAGTAGAAGAAGTAGTAGTAGTCGATTGATATCCAAAGAAATTCATATTTTGATATGCTTGTGAATCAATAATACTCTCGCACATTATAAATCCTTTAGATGGATCGAGAATGCGCCAACTTAATGGTTCATATTTAAAATAATAAACCTTATTTAATAAGTATCCATTTTCATCTTGAAATGTATTTGATTCATTAGACAAATAGCAAGTACCACACGGACGATACTTTGTTATTATTACCGCTCGATACTTTTCTCCGTTATTGAAGAAATCAGAGAATTGCATAAAATCACTTGATTCAGTTTGATAACTAACCGGAAAAGTACTTCCATTATAGTGTTCCTCATCACCAATATAATACCCGTAACTCTTCCACACCTTTTTTACCGAATCAAGTTTTTTGATAAGAGCGCTATCAGTCACTTGGCTTTGTGGATAGTTTCCGAACTGAATGTGGTCACCGACCTTATACGTAGTCGCTACTCTTGGCGCAAGTTCTAGCCCTGCAAAGCTCGCCAATGGTACAGCGGTCATAATCATAAGCACTGCAAGTATAACAGATATAATGCTTTTCCCTCTTTTCATTTCAATATCCTCCTTGTTAAGCAAAAATGCGCCCCGCAAAACGAGACGCCAAAAAATGCATCTCTTTTTGCTGCGAAACAAAACCTACTCGATTGTAAAACCTCTCAAAGTAAGATCGAGAATACATTTTTTACAAGTGTATTCTTTGAGAGAATATACAATGAGATTCATAAAAATCTCTGGTTTTGTTTCGCAGTATTAATTTACCATATTTCAAAGAGGATGTCAATGAAGTGCATGGATTTATTGATTTTTTCATGTTGAGAAAAATTGTAAGAATGAGTCGAATGATGACATATAAATATTGATGAAATATATTTTGTACAAGAAAGAGATGCCTCGCTGAAAGAAATAAAAGTGTTATATCCTATTCAAACGAAGGCAATAAATACTTCAATCTGACTAAAACACAAGCAAAGGGATTATAGCGTAATGTTGGACGCCCATTGGTTTGATCGTTGAATTAAACCGGGAGAAGGAATTGCCTTGATAAATTCAAAGAAGCAACGATTTCTTTGGTTATTCACTTTTAAATTGCGCTTTGTTTGAAATGTTGAAACGAGAGAATCTAATTGAAGGTAGTTTGAATTGAACTTAAAAAAAACAATTCTATTGAATTCTATGCTAAAAAACTTTTGATTTTTATAGTGCGTTTGACAATGCTGAACGGCTGGAGATAAAAATGCAAATTAAATCAAACAAAATTTATATCGATTACTTAGATCATGTAATGAGTGGAAGCGTGAATATAAAAGATACTATTGATCGTTTGAAATTTGACTTACTACTCTTTTCGGAAGATGTATTATGCTTGTCAGTGCCTGCTTGTGTAAAGCTTGATTCGACAACAGATATATTAATGCAACTTTTTCCGTTTTGGAAAAATGGAAAAATAAAACTTATTCTTGATGAAAAGCATAAAACAAATCCCTGGAATTATTTCAATAATAGAAAAAGAGTTCTGGAAAAAGGGTTTTCCGAAGAAGAACTTAACAAGCATTTTGAATATATTGCCTATAACTCCTCTCATACAGATATATTTTATAATATTTATATTAAAGAAGTTTTACAGGCACCAAAAAAACTCTATATTGGGAAAATATACGATACTGACTATGTGTTTAGACAATCTGTTATCAACCAAATAAATGATGAGAGCAATATAATTTGTTCAAAGCTTTCTGTAGGTGATGCTCTTCATTTAGGGAAAGTTTTTAATGAGTTGTTTTTTATAGCTGAAGATAGAAAATCGTTATTTCAGAGAAGTTTGATAATAAATAAGTTGCAAAATGAGTGTAATATAAATTTATTTGAAATAAAAGTTATTTGCAGAATTTTAGATAGAGGTTTTGCATATGCAAATGGATTATCAAGTGATGCTGCACCGATATCGTTTATAACAAACAGATTAACCGGTAGATATTTTATTAATATAATTAAAACGACAGATAAAGAATTATATTCCATGATTCATAATTTGAATTGGATAGCAACATATAGATTAAGCGAAAATGATACATGGCTTGATTTTATTGATCACTTAAATCAATTGCTACTTATATACCAAGAAGCCAAAATGAATAGACATCAAGTTTTTTCTCCAATACTGTTGAACGGTAGCATAAGGGCATTTGATCTTATCAAGAGGCTATATGAGACTGCTGTTGAGGCTGTACAAGAAGAATTATTTAAATCTGGTGCAAGCCTTATTGACTTATTGAATATAAAAACCTATTCAGAAAAGGCTATAGAAGATTTTGTAATTAATAGAATTGATTTAATAAACTTGATTAAGGAGATAGATGACCTGATTGCTGCCTTAAAAATTGTTATTAAAAGTCTAGAACGAAGATGTAAAAGCAGTACAATTGTTTTAAGAGAACAGGGCTTTTTTATTAATCTGTATCGGGAATGAGGTGATACAATGTATTCTATAATTCTGTTTGACATGGATGATACATTATTTGATTTTCAAAAAGCGCAAGAGGTAAGCATTAAGAATACTTTAATTAAGAATAATATTGTTTATTCTGATAGTATTTACGAGTGCTATAAAAAAATCAATCATAATTTATGGATTCAGTTTGATCAAGGGAAAATAACAAAGGATTATGTGCAAACAGAAAGGTTTTACCAACTTTCTAAAAGATTAAACCAGGAATTTGATTGCGAAAGAATAAACTATGATTACCAAATAAACCTGGCAAAACAAACGTGTCTTATTCGTGATGCTAAAAAGATTTGTATTGAATTATCAAAGCGATATTCACTTTTTATAGCTACAAACGGAGTAGGATCAACACAAAAAAACCGTTTTTATAATTCTCAGATTTTTCCGTATTTTAAAGATATTTTCATCTCTGAAGATATTGGCTTTTCAAAACCAAATATTGAATTCTTTAATGCAGTTTTTTTAAAAATAGATTATAGTAGTAAAAAAGATATCCTATTGGTTGGCGATTCATTAACATCTGATATTTGCGGAGCAAATAAAGCAGGAATTGATTGTTGTTGGTATAACCCATATGGAGCAAACCCCACGAACAAATATAGAATGACATACATGATTTCTGAATTGAGACAACTTTTAGCAATTTTATAATGAATAGTTCAAGTTTGTTCTTGTCATAGGTCTTTCAAAAAGCCTAAATAACTTATGAATGGGATGAAAAAAATGAAATTTACTGAACAGAATATCAATAAGATGTTTGGCTGTGAGGCTGCTGAGGATGAAAAAGCAGATCGGCTAAAAGAATATTATTTCAAAAGTGATGTTTACAAAAAAATACATAATGATATGCCGCTAAGAATTATGGTTGGACATAAAGGTATCGGTAAATCGGCTACATTCAAAGTTTCATTTTTAGAAAACAAAGAAAAGAGTAATGTTGTTGTATGGATAAAACCAGACGATATAATGGGAATCAGCCAAGCTGATGATAATTTTTTACAACAAATCAACACATGGAAAAAAGGTCTGTCCGAAATCATTGTCAAAAAAATACTAGAAAACCTAGAAATTGATTTCGATGACGCATCTGTAAAAAAAGTTGCTGGAGTGTCTGGCAGAATTATTGCGAAACTTTCAGAATTATTTAGGGAAAAAATAGATAATCAGGTTAGTATTGATTCTGCAAGTCAAATAATAATAAACAAATTCCTTAGAAATAATATAGTATATGTGTATATTGACGATTTAGATAGAGGATGGAATGGATCTCAAAATGGCATTCAAAGAATCTCTACTCTGTTAAATGCTGCACGCGATTTGACTAGCAATAATGAAGGATTATGCATAAGAATAAGTTTGCGATCCGATGTTTATTTCCTCGTAAGAACATCTGATGAGTCAACAGATAAAATAGAAGGAAATGTGATTTGGTATAACTGGACGCAACATGAACTGCTAGTGATGCTTGCCAAAAGATTAAAAACTTTCAAGCATGAGAGGGTTGATGAACGGAAGCTTATAAAACAGCCACAATTTGAAATTGCAAAATGCTATGATGGAATTATTGAATCAACTTTTCACGGCAGAGGCATGTGGAGCAATGTTCCGACATATAAAGTGCTTGCTTCTATGATTAGAAGAAGACCACGCGATCTAGTAAAAATATGTTCAATGGCGGCTAGGACAGCATATGAACGAGAACATGAAACAATATTTACTGATGATTTCCTTGATAATTTCGATTTGTATTCTCAAGAAAGAATACAGGATACAATTAATGAATATCGCTCAGAGTTACCAGACATTCAAAAGCTAATTATGGGTATGAAGCCTAGCAATCGTGAAAGAAAAACAAAAGATGAGTTTATATACTCAAGTGATGAATTGATAAAAAAAATAAATATTATTATTGGAAATGCTCCTCTAAAATTTTCTAATGGGGTGATTGCAACGCCAGAAGAACTTGCAGCATTTTTATATAAGATCAATTTTATAGTTGCAAGGAAAAAAAGACAGGATAATAGTCAAATAATTGACAGAAAATACTTTGAAGACAATAAATATCTTTCTAATTCTTTTGTTGATTTTGGCTATCAATGGGAAGTGCATCCAGCTTTCAGATGGGCGCTTTACCCAGATGGCGGAGATTTTTTATTCAATACATTATATATTGATGGAGATGTATAATCATGTATGTTCGCTGTCAAAAGACGCAATAGTTTCGTTTTGTAAATCCCTTAAGAACAATCGCACCAGCAAAACGCCTTTTGTCAACTGACAAAGGGCGTTTTTTGATGCCGTGCCCCGCTTTCGCTGCACAGGATGTTTCTTCGAATTGTTTTGTTTTCGCTTGACATTCCGTATTAAATGGTTTAAAATACAATATATCATCTTCGCATCGGGGATCAGTGCCCGCTGATTCGCATTTTCAATGTGTTGCCGACCGCTCGGCTGAACCGGTGATGACCGAAAGTTTTAACAAAAGGAGATTTTCATTATGACGATTCATAAAACCTTGAATGCCCCGGCGCTCTCCCTGACCGTTGAGGGCAGACTCGATACAACCACAGCCCCCGAGCTGGAAGCCGTGATCAAAAACGAGCTGGACGGCATCACCGATCTCACCTTTGATTTTTCAAAGCTCGCGTACATCTCCTCCGCCGGACTGCGCGTCCTTCTTTCCGCGCAGAAGATCATGAACAAACAGGGCAATATGAAAATCACCGGCGCAAACGAGATCGTGATGGAAATTTTTGAAGTGACCGGCTTCTCCGACATTCTGACGCTCGAATAAGCCGCTTTTTCACCCGAAAAGATGCGGGACACTGCATCTTTTTTTCTTTGTTCGCGTCCGTCAGGGTTGCAAAAGGCACGATTTTGTGCTAAATTGTGACCACAGCATCATCCGGCGAAAGGAGAAAGCCCCATGTTTCAAAAACTATTCAGCATCCTGCTCGTCATTTTATCTTTGCTCACCGTTTATTTCGGAAACCGACAGTCGCCGAGCAGTCAGACGCCTGTTCCCGAAACCGCTGTTACAGAAACCGAAGACACGCAGCAGACCATCACCGTTGCCATCCGCTCGATCAACAAGCACGGCAATGTGATTTTGGAAACCACGTTTGAAGCGCTGAAAGAGGCGAACATCGAAGTCAGCGACATCATCACCGTTTTTGCGGGCGAAAACGCGTTCGATCTGCCGGTCGGCACCTCCTTCACCGACGTGAGCAGCGGCGGCATGGTTTGCCGCTTTGACCTTGAAGACAACGAAGTTGCCCTTGCAATCAACATGGGCGACTTCGCCAGCGTCACCGGCATTGCCGAAAAGCAGACGATCGACGAAAACCCCGGCTATCGCTGGGAAATCAAGACGCCGGAAGTGCAGCTCATGCTGAAGGAAAAACGCGGCTACTTCGACGAATACACCGTGCGCAATCTCACACGCACGGATGCGCGCGAAGATTATGCGCACCTCACAGACGCACAGTTCGCCAATTTCCGCGCAGTCGCTGCGGACGCGATCCGGCCGCAAACGCTGTATCGCAGCAGCTCGCCGCTGGACCCGTCAATCGGCCGCAGCGCCTTTGCGATGGCGGCAATGGAGCAGGCAGGCGTGCGCACCGTCATCAATCTGACGGATGCCGCTGCGGTGATGAAAAACAATGCAGCTTTTGCAAACAGCTATTACAGCACCTGCGCGGTCATCTATCCGGAAATGAGCTATGATTTTGAAAGTGCGGCGTTCGCCGGCAAGGTCAGAGACAGTGTGCTGTTCCTGCTCGCAAACGACGGACCCTATCTTGTGCACTGCAAGGAGGGCAAGGACCGCACGGGCATTTTTTGTGCCATTCTCGAATGCTTTGCCGGCGCCGATTGGAACGCGGTTGCAACCGACTATATGCTGACCTACAGCAACTTTTACGGCATTCGGCCGACAGACACCGTTTACAGCCTCATTCTGCGGGAAAACCTGCTGAAAACGCTCGGCAACCTGTTCGGCACGGAAAACATCGAAACCGCGAACCTCAAAAACTGCGCCGCGCAGTATCTGCGTTCCATCGGCCTTTCCGCACAGCAGCTTGAACAGCTCACGGAAACGCTGGCGGCGAAGGAGGGGCCTGTTGCAAAATAGCCCCCCCAACTCTACGCGATGTATCTGTCCTTTTTTGCCATTTTGCCGACCAGAAGATACGACACGACGAACAGCACGGCAACGAACGCGGTGAAATACCAGCCGCTTTCGGTCTGCTCCATCGAAGCAATATAATCATACGCGCCGTGCAGCAGCACCGGAAACAGCAGACACAGCCGCCGGCAGATGCGCGAAGCCACCGGTTTTCCGAAGTTTTCATATTTTTTTGCAACGCCGTAAAACACGCCCATGAACACGCCGAAGCAGGCGTGGCCCGGAATGGCGGTTACGGCGCGCACCAGCGCGGTGGAAAAACCGAAGTGCAGCACATAGCTGATGTTTTCCCAAAGGGCAAAGCCCAGGGAGGTGAAGACCGCGTAGACCACGCCGTCAAACTGGCTGTTGAATTCCGGCGAGCGCCAGGAATAGCGCTTTAAGAACAGGTATTTTGAGCTTTCCTCCGACACCGCGACGATGACAAAATACAACAGCACATTGTAAAGCACCGTGTTTTGCGGCACCGCGCTGTCGAGCACCCAGCTCAGCACGCGCTCCTCCACCATGGCGAGCAGCGCGGAGAGGATGCCGCCGATCACAAGCTGCCGCAGCAGCGCCGGGCTTTCCTTTTCCAGCTTGTCTTTGCGCCAGACGCGCACCATCAGAATCAGCGCGGGGATGACCGCCGCAAGAATCAGGATCAGGTTGTAGGTCATGCCGGCCTGCCATAAAAAGTAAAACATCGTTCTTCTCCTTCAAATGCTTTTTTGTGCTTTCCGCCCTTTTCTTTCGGGGAGCTGCGCCACAATAATGGCGGCGAACATGAGCGCGCTGCCGAGTGCTTCGCGCAGTGTCGGCACCTCTCCCAACACCAGCAGCCCCGTCAGCATGGCGAACACGGATTCCAGGCTCATGATCATCGAAGCGATCGTCGGCTCCGTGCGCTGCTGGCCGAGAATCTGCAGCGTATAGGCCACGCCGCTGGACATGACGCCGGAATAGGCGATGGAGAGCGCCGCGCTTTTGACAAGCTCGAAGGAAACGTCCTCTGTCAGCAGCATCACCGGCAAACACAGCACGCCCACAACGAAAAACTGCACGCACGAGAGCTTGATGCCGTCAAGCTTGGGCGAAACCCTGTCGATCACAAGGATGTGCACGGCGAACACCACAGCGCACGCGAGCACATACAGATCGCTCTTTTGCACGCTGGCGTCCTTTACGCAAAGAAGATACAGCCCGCCGACAGCCGCAAGCGCACACGGCCAAAGGATCGGTCGGATGCGTTTGCCGAGCACCACGGAAAACACCGGCACCAGCAAAATATACAGCGCAGTGATGAAGCCGGCCTTGCCGGACGATGTGCCCTTATCGATGCCGATTTGCTGCAGCACCGACGCCGCTGTGAGCGCAAGGCCGCACAAAACGCCGCCGGAAAGCAGCTTTTTGCGGTCGGTCTTTTCCAGGCGCTGCGGCGCTTTCTTTTTGAAAAAGGCGTCCTTGATGAGGATCACCGGCACAAGAAACGCCGAACCGAGCAAGGAGCGCAGCCCGATGAAGGTGAAGGGGCCGACATATTGCGCGCCGGTCGACTGCGCCACAAAGGAGCTGCCCCAGATCATGGCGCACAAAGCGAGAATCAGCGCGCCGGTCAGATTGTTTCGTTTGTTCATAAAAAAAGGATCCTTTGCTCAGTTTATCCGCGCACGATGCGCGAGAAGGAGAACAGCGTTTCAAAGAACGCGCCGAACGCCATGGCCAGCACGGCGGGCAGCGCAAACAGCACGCTGAGCGCAGACGCGTTTTCAAAATAAGAAGAAACATCAAAGAAGCGGCGGCTGTCTTTGAGATTTTGCAAATACATCTCGCGCGAGGAGATGATCTTCACGCTGCGGGAAAGCAGAACCGTTTCGCCCCGGCGCACGGTGATTTGCAGCGTGCCCGGCGTTTGCAGCGGCAGCTCCGCCGTCTGGCTTTCTCCGGCAAAGAAATCCTGCTTCTTTTCGCCGCCGACAAACAATTCCGCGCCCGCGCTGCAATCTTCATACCAAACGACCGCCGTGTCGCCCACGGCGAGGGTGTCGCGCGTGCCGATATCGGCATACCAGCCGTCGCCGAGATGATCGCGTGCGGAAAATTCACACGCGCGGTTCCAGTGCGCAAACGTGTCGCACGCTGCCGCACGGTTCGCGCCGCCGGTTTTGTCAAACACCGTGCCCGCCGGAACCGTGCAGACGGCAATTTCATCGGCGCTGCCCAGGGGAATGTCCGCGGTCAAGCGCAGCCGCTTTGACGTTTTGCCGTTTTCCAGAAAATCAACCTGCTGCGCCTGCGCGTCGGCCGAACGCTGCGTTTGCGGATGCTTTTCCGTTGCAAACAGCAGCTTCGGCGCTTTGGCGAAATTGACAAAGCCCTGCGGCGCAAGCACACAAACGTGGGTCACTTCGCCGTCATCCCACAGCCACGCGCGCCAGCCGTCGTCCTTTGCGCCGGCAAAAACGAGCGTGCTGCAAAGCAGCAGCAGCGTCAAAAGCAAAGATATGCTTCTTTTCATTATAAAACCCCTCTTTTATAAAGATCGTATCAAAGCAGCGCCAGCAGATCGTCCAAAGACGCCGTTGCAAGGCACACACAGGTATCGCTCGCGCCGTAATAGATGCGAACCTCCCCGTCCTCCTGCAGCAGCGTGGCGCAGGGGAAAATCACGTTTTGCCGAAAGCCCTGCGCGGTCTCCTCGGGCGTTTGAGGCGCAATCAGCGGTTTGTCATACACGGAGAGCACCTTGGACGGGTCGTTCAAGTCCAGCAGCATCAGCCCGGTCGTATAACGCTTTTTCCACGTTTTTTCCCAGCCGTTCTTTCCGCGTGTGGGGTCAATATCCACCGCGTGAAACAGCGTCAGCCAGCCCCTTTTTGTTTTGATCGGCGACGCGGTCGGGCCGATTTTATCGTTGGCCCAGCTTACGCGCTCCGCGCCGAGCACCAGCCGGCTGCGGCCCCAGTAGATCAGATCGGGCGAACGCGAAAGCCAGATGTCAAAGCGTTCGTTGTGGCGGCTGTAGACCGGCATGGGGCGCTCCAGACGGACGAACTCGCCGCCGATCTTTTCGGGAAACAGCACCATGTTCCGGTTGTCGGGCACGCTTGTGCTCAAAATGCGATAGGATTTCAAATCGTCCGACAGCGCCGCAATGCTGCCGCACACGCCGTGGCGCGTGTCGGTTGCAAGGCAAAGATAAAGCTGCTCTTCGATGCGCACGATGCGCGGGTCGTAAAAGCGGCGCACCTCACCGTCTTCTGCAAGGTCCCTGCTGTCGATGAGCGGCTTCGGATCGAACACCCAGCCGTCAACGCCGTTTTTGCTGCGGGCAATGCCGATGCTCGTTCCGGCAAAGCCGCGGTTTTCGTTTTCGAAGCGGGTCTGATCGGTGCCGTAATCGTTGCGGAAGATCATGATGTATTCGCCGCCGTGCCGCAAGACGCCGGCGTTGAAAATGAGCGCACAGGGATAGGGCACGTCGGCGGCGGTCACGATGGGCGATTGCCGTTTGCGGATACACGGGTGCGTTGTAAGCACGGGCAGCACAGCAGACATAAGGGCTCCTTTCCGCGCAGCGGTTGCGCTTTCGCCGTTTTGATCAAAATAATGTACTTATAGTTTACCATCGTGCGCGCTCCACGTCAAGAAAAGTGTGAAAAAAGGCCGCGTTTTTCTTGATTCTTTAAAAAAACTCTGAAAATTGTTGACAGAAGGGGCACTTTTGAGCTATAATGTCAAAATGCAAGGTCTGCGCTCTTCAAAGCGCGCCTTTCAACCGAAAACAGCGTACCGCTTTCGGCTGCGGTGCGTGTACATTCAAAACCAAAGGAGGTATACCGCAATGAAAAGAACTTATCAACCCAAGAAACGCCACAGAAAGATGGAGCATGGTTTCCGCAAAAGAATGGCAACCAGCAACGGCCGCAAGGTTCTTGCCCGCAGACGCGCAAAGGGCAGAAAGCAGCTGACCTACTGAGCACCGCGCATTCCAATATGACCCGGTGACGTCCGCTCACCAGGGTTTCGATTTCAGTGGAAACGGGGCTGGTCAAAATGCCGGGCGCCTATGACGCGTTGAATTTGAACAAAGACTTCCTGCGCTTGTATCGCCGCGGCAAGTCCTGCGCAAAACCCGCACTGGTGGTGTATGCCATGAAAAACCGTGGGGGTGTTTGCCGCGTCGGCATCACAACGAGCAAAAAGATCGGGGGCGCTGTGCAGCGCAACCGCGCGCGCCGTGTGATCCGCGCCGCGTTTCAGCAGGTGCTGCGCACGCAGGAGCTTTCCGGCACGTGGGATTTCGTCTTTGTTGCCCGCACAAAAACGACCCGTGTCAAAAGCACGGTCGTTGCCGGGGCAATGCGCGAGGCGCTGCGCGAGCTGGGGGTGCTGCAATGAAAAAGCTGTTGCTTTCGCTCATCCGCTTTTACCGCAAACACATCTCGCCCCATTTCCCGCCGATGTGCCGCTATTATCCGACCTGCTCGTGCTATGCGATCGAAGCGATCGAAACACACGGCACGCTGCGGGGAACGCTGCTGGCGCTCTGGCGTGTTTTGCGCTGCAATCCGCTGTCTGCCGGCGGCTATGATCCCGTGCCCCCCAAAAGGGAAAAATAACCTTGAAATCGAAAACCGGTGTGACCGGCGATCCGTACGGAGGTAACCCATGCAAACGATTTTCGCTTTTTTCTATTCGATCTTCGGTTTCCTGTTCCGTATTCTCTACAGCTTCATCGATAACTACGGCCTTGCCCTGCTGATCTTCACGCTCTTTTTCCGTTTGATCATCATGCCCACCAACATCAAGCAGCAGAAAAGCTCTGCCACCCAGGTGCGCATGCAGCCGAAGCTCAAACGTATCCGTGAAAAATATCAGGACTTTCCGCCGCAGGAACGCAACCAGAAGATTCAGGAAGAAACCAACGAGCTTTATCAGCGCGAAGGCTACAGCGCCATGGCCGGCTCCTGCCTGCCGCTGCTGTTCCAGCTCCCCATTCTCTGGGGTCTTTACGGTGTGGTGCGCGAGCCGCTGAAGTATGTGCTTCAAATTCCGGCCTCGCTGGTGAACACGCTGACAAGCGTCGCTTCCACCACGCTCGGTCTGTCCGGCCGCTCCGCCGCTTATGTGGAACCGGCGCTGATTGCCAACATTGACAAGCTCATCTACAAAATTCCGGAAACGGCTGCGCTGTATCCGCAGGAGATTCAGAAGATCCGCGATTTCGATTTCACGGTCTTCGGCATCGACCTGGGCGCTGTGCCGGATTTCTCGGTCATCCGGAATTTCGGCTCCGCTTCGACGCAGGCAAAGATTTTACTTCTCATACCTCTTTTGTCTTTTGCAACGTCGATGCTCACGAGCGTCCTTTCCCAGGTGCGCCAGAAAAAGAACAATCCGAACATGGAAAACCAGCAGATGATGGGCTGCATGATGTTCATGATGCCGCTGATGAGTCTGTGGTTCACCTTCCAGTTCCCTGCCGGCATGGGCATGTACTGGATCCTCTCCAACGTGTTCGCGTTCTTCCAGACGCTGATCCTCGGCCACGTCTATGCCCCGCGCAAGACGATTGCCCGTCTGATGGTAGACGAAACGATCTACCGGCGCTCCTATGAGAACACAAAAAAGACCGTGAACAACAACCAAGACGATGCAGATTGATGCATAATCAAGAAAACGGTGGTGACAACGAATGATTTTTGAAGCAAAAGGACAGGGCGCAACGGTTGACGAAGCCCTTGCAGCCGCAAAGGCGGCGCTGAACGCTCCCGAAACGGCAGACGTTCATGTGGAGATTCTCTCCGCGCCGCAAAAAAAGATTCTCGGCCTGTTCGGCGGAAAGAAAGCGGAAGCCAGAGCTTTTTATGAAATTCCGGACGCACCCGTAAAACAGGAAAAACCCAAAGCACCCAAAGCACCCAAGCCCCAACAGAGCGCGCCGAAAGCGCAAAAGCAGGCTGCCCCCAAGGCGCAGCCGAAAGCCGAAAAGCAGCAAAAGCCGGCCGAGAAAAAGCCGGAAACAAAGGCAAGCGAGGAAGCGGCTGTGAAGGCTGCGGCCGAAGAAGAAGCGCTCAGCAGAACGCCGATCGACCCCGAAAGCAAACCGGGCGTGAAGGCGGCTGCGGACTATCTGAAAAGCGTGCTCGCAGCGATGGGCGTTGAAAAGACAGAGATTGCCGCGTTTGTGCAGGCGGACAACGAAGTGCTGCTTGAGCTGGACTGCGGCGACGATTACGGCGTTGTGATCGGCAGACGCGGGGAAACGCTGGATTCCATCCAGTATCTGACCCGTCTGGTCGCCAATCGGAAAAAGACCGAGGGCGAATATTCCCGCATCACGCTGAACGTCGGCTCCTATCGTGAAAAACGCCGCGCAACCCTTTCCAACCTCGCCAAAAAGAACGCGGAAAAGGTACGCAAATACGGCCGCAACTTCACCTTTGAGCCGATGAATCCCTATGAGCGCCGCATCATCCACACCACGGTGCAGGGCATCGAAGGCGTGCGGTCCCATTCCGTCGGTTCCGACGAGGATCGCCGTGTGGTCATCTCGCTGGAGGACGGCGTCAAACCGCTGAATCCCTCCCGCGGCGGCAACGGCGGCAGAGGCGGCCGTTCCGGTTCCCGTCCGCGCGGCGGAAACAGAGGCGGCAGAGCGCCGCAGCCGAGCGCACCGACCCGTGCGCCGAAAACGGACGCGGGCGCCCAGGGCGTTTCGCTCTACGGCAAAATCAACTGACAAAAAACAAAAAACTGTTGCTTCCTTTGCGGGCAGCAGTTTTTTTATTATAAATAAAATATGAATAATCAGTTGCATTCTGCAAAGTTTTTGTAAACGATCTTTTTTCCCTCTTGAAAAACAAAACAGGCACTTTTATAATTAAAAATAGCATCTTTCCAAAGAAACGGACGTGATATCCTTGCAGCTTCCAAACGTACCCACCATCCGTGAACTATTAGACGCCGCGCCGCAAAAGCACGAAGACCGCACCTTCATCAAATTCATGCGCGACGGCACCATCATTGAAAAATCCTTCAGCGCCGTGCGCAGCGACAGCCTTGCGTTTTGCCGCAAGGTGCGCCATCTGCTGCCGGAAAAAAGCCACATTGCCATTCTTGCGCAAAGCAGCTATGAATACATCGTCTGCATGACCGGCATTCTGATCAGCGGCCATGTTGCCGTGCCCCTTGCGCCGGACCTTTCCGCAGACGAAACGGCGGAGATTTTGCGCGACGCCGACGCGAGCGCCGTGCTGTTTGACGATACCTTTGCCGACAAGATTGACGCCGTCAAAGCGCAGTGCCCCGCGCTGCGGTATACCCTGCATCTGGGCGCGGCAGAAAGCTTTGCGCGCATCTACCGCGAATACAGCGACACGTCGCCCTACGCTGCGCTGTCCGATATTCAAATTGACCCGAACGACTGCGCGCTGCTCATCTACACCTCCGGCACGACCGGCGAAAAAAAGGGCGTCATGCTCTCTGACCGCGCGCTTGTCAGCAACACCATGTTCAAGCCCTACAGCGACATCGTGGTGCGCCGCGACGTGATTCTTTCCGTTTTGCCGCTGTATCACATTTTTTGCTTCATCAGCGACTACCTCGGCCCGCTGCGCCACGGCAACGAGCTTTGTCTGAACGGCAGCGTGCGCGATCTGTTTTCCAACCTTCTGATCTATAAGCCCCACCAGATGCGCGTGGTGCCCATGCTGGCGCAGGCGCTGCTGCAGCGCATCCGTGCCGCTCAGGCAAAGCACCCGGAGCTTTCGCCGAAAGAAGCCGCTGCGCTTGTGACCGGCGGCAACCTCGACATGATGCTTTCCGGCGGCGCATACCTTGAGCCTGCCCTCTGCCGCGCCTTTGACGCGCTGGGCATCTTTTTGCGGCAGGGCTACGGCATGAGCGAGGCCGGCGGCAAGATCACCGTGCCCGATTTTGACACCGCAGTGGACTGCGTGGGCCGCGTGATGAACATCATCGACATCCGCATTCGCGGCGGCGAGGTGCAGGTGGACACGCCCAGCCGCATGATCGGCTACTATAAACGCCCCGCGCTGACCGCCGAAATGCTGACCGAAGACGGCTGGCTGCGCACCGGCGATATCGGCTATTTCACCGAAGACCGCCAGCTTTTCATCACCGGGCGGCTGAAAAATCTGATCATCCTCTCCAACGGCGAAAATGTTTCTCCCGAGGGCATTGAAAAGCGCTTTGCCGAAAGTGCGCTGGTGCAGGAGGTGCTGGTCTATGCCGACGGCGACCGTCTGGTTGCCGAGGTGTTCCCGAACAAACAGGCCGCAGAACAGGCCGGCGTCAGCGATATTCGCGCCGCGCTGGAGGCGCTGACGGAACAGCTCAACGAAACCGCACCGCCTTCGCACATGATCACCAGGCTGTTTTTGCGCGACACACCGTTTGTAAAAACCTCAACGGGCAAAATCAAGCGTGTCGGCCATTTGGCAGAAAAGGAGGCAACCGCATGAGACCGAAAAACGGCGAACCTGTTTACCGTCTGATCCATTCGCAGGAGATGGTGCAGTATATGTGGCGCTACACGCTGCATATGCAGGCCACGCAGATTCCCTGCGCCGTGGCGTTTGACGAGGCGCTGGATTTTCAGCTCCTGTTTCGCGCGCTGAACCTTGAAATTGAGCGCAACGACTGCCTGCGGCTGCGCATTTTCCGCGACGGACTGAAGATCAAACAGTTTTTCCTCAAGGAATTCCGCCTGCCGCGCGTGCCGTTTCGCACCTTTGCGTCCAAGCAGGTGCAGGAGGCGTTTTTTGACGCGGACGCGTCGACAAAACTCGACGTTTTCGGCGGCGAGACCTTCCGCGTGGTGTTTTTCCGCGCCTATGACGGCAAATGCGGCGTATATCTGAACGTATCGCACATGATGATGGACTTTGTGGCCACCTTCATCTTCTTCCGCGACCTGATGGCGGTGTATGACAGCCTCAAAAACGGCACAGCGCTGCCGAAGGCGCTTGCACGCTATGAGGATATCATCAAAAACGAACAGGACAATCCGGCGCTTGAGGAGCGGTTGGAAAAAGAAGGCAAGGTGCTCGACGACTGGGTCGTGATGGATCGCCGCCCGATGTTCAACGCCCTCAACGGCCCCGTGGTGCTCGACAAGCACAGCCGGCTTGTGCACAGCAAAAACCTCAACATGCCGTTTGTGTATATGCCGCTGAACGACGCGACGCATCTGATCAAATGCAGACTCAGCAAAGAGGACAGTGCGCGCATTTCGGCGTTCATTGAAGAAAACCGGCTCAGCCCGGAATGGGTGGTGCAGCTCGCCTTCCGGCTGTATCTTTCCAAGATCAACCGCCACAGCAACGACACGCTGTTCTGGGTGCTTTGCCCGCGGCGAAAGACGGTCAAGGAAAAGCGCTGCGGCGGAACGCTCGCTTCTCCCATGCCATGGCGTGAAATTCTTGACGACGGCAAGACCTTCCGCGAAACGCTTGCGCAGCTTGCGGAAACACAGGCGTTTTTGTTCCGCTATTCCGACGTGCCGTTTACCACGATCCGTTCCTCTGAGCTGCGGCGCTTTCATCTGACGCTGCTGCAGTCCGCCAACAGCATGATGTTCTCCTACCTGCCGCTGGACGAGACCACCTTCGGCGGCCGGGTCTATGATTTTTCCGCCTACAACTTCGGGCACTACGTCATGCCGCTGTACACCATTGCAATGAAAGAGGCGACGAGCGGGCAATACATCTTTTCCTACATTCACCGTCTGTGGCTGACCACGGACGAGGAGGTCTACCGTTTTCATGACGGCGTTGTGCGCACCCTGCTTGCGGGCATTGCGTCGCCGGACAAACCCATTGGGGAACTGCTGGAGGAACTGTAATATGCTGGAACAACTGAAAGAGCTCATCTGTGAATATGTGGAGCTGGACCCGGAAACGATCACGCCCGAGGCCTCTCTGCGCTATGATCTCGGCGCGACGTCGTTCGATCTGATGAACATTGCCGTCGCCGTGGAACAGACCTGGAACGTCTCGGTGCCGAACAACGCGCTGACAAAGATCCACACGGTGGGAGACATTCTCAAGCTGATTGAAAAATGAACCGAAAAAAGAGCACCGGCCGCAGCAAACGTTGCCGCGGCCGGTGCTCTCTTGCTGCATGGCGCACACAGCTTCGCTGTGTGCGCCGCCGGCAGGGCGGGACGCAGCGCAGACGCTTTCGCAGAAAGCACCTGCGCTGCCAAGGGGCGCAGGCACAACGCAGAAAAACACAGTGCGCCCGTTTTTCCCGCGCCGCACCGATCGAAAAAAAGGCGCCAAAAAGCGCCCCTGCGCGCGGCTTCGCCGCGCGGTCCCGCCCCGCCGGTCGCGCACGGCGAAGCCGTGCGCGAATGCAGCAATGCATCGGCGGATGGAAAAAAGCACAGGGAAAGCGGCGCGCTTTATTCGACAGGCACAGTGGTCGGCACTGCCGTCTGCACGCTTTCGGTTTCGGCAGGCGTAAACACATAGGTGTCGTAGTCCTGTCCCTCTTCGGCAAAGAGCGCTTTAATTTCGTCATAGGTGAACATCGGGTCGCGCTCGAGCGTCTGCGCCGCCTTTTGTGCGTCGGCAAGAGACGGATCGAGCTGCAGATCAAACAGCGCACGAATGCCCGTGTAGCCTTCGGCAAAGTAAAAGTCGCCGTGCCTGTCAATGCGCAGAATGTCGGGCGAAACCATCATCCCGTCGTTGACCACAATGTAGGGGTTTTGATCGGCAAAGCACAGCACATCCGTGATATCGTATGCCTTATACAGCACATTGTCCTCCTCGTAGTTGAAAATGCCGTGGCGTTCGATCAGCGCACTCGCGTTTGGGGCATAGCCGTGCACCAGCAGATTATAGCCGAAAGAAGCCGCCTGATAGGGCAGGGTAAAGCCGTTGCCGTCCTGATTGCCGTAAAACGGACGGCCGTCCTCGCTGCGAATGGTAAAGATCGCATAGGTGCTTTCGTCCTGTACACTGCCGCCGTCTGTGCTTTGCCAGGTGTTTTCCTCAAAGCACTTGCCTTTGGCGATCGCTTCAAAGGTGATCACAAGACCGCCCGTGTGCTGCGTTTTTTGCACAGTCGTCACACTGCCGGGCGCAGCATCGGAAAGATTGACCACCGTTTGCAGGCTGGAAAGATCAAGCTGCAGCTCGTCGGACAGCTTTTTCGGAACAAAGAAACGGACGGCTGCCGCAGCAGAGAACGCAACAAGCAGCACCAGCGCAGCGATCAAAAGCGGACGCAGCACATGGTTTTTTTTGATGGTATGGGTCATTTGAAACTCCTCCTGTTCTTCGGATGCGCGGTGCAGCCTTTGTTTGAGCCGGTGAAGCTCGGTTTCGCTGAACGCGATCTCATCCATCGCCGTTTGATAAGCGCGCTGCACATTCATTTTGCATCCTCCTGTTCTAACATGGTTTTCAGTTGCTTTCTGGCGCGCGCCAACCGGGTACCGACGGTGGCGGCGGGCAGATGTAAAAGGCGGGCGATCTCTTGGATGGAGTAGCCCTCGTAATAATAAAGATGGATCACGATCCGGTATGGCTCGGAAAGCTGCAGCACAAAGGAAAGCACGTCCTCGCCCGTTTCCGGCGCCGCCGTCTCCTGCGGCAGCTCGTCGACAAACCGGCGTTTGCGCTTCGCTTCGTTTTTGGCGATGTTGATCGTCACGCGCAGCAGCCAGGCTTTTTCATGTGACGCGTCGTGAAAGGTCGGCTGCTTTTGCAGCAAAATCAAAAAGGCGTCCTGCACAGCGTCCTGTGCGTCCGAGGTGGAATGCAAAACGGCATAGGCCGCACGCAGCATATGCTGCGCGTTGCGTTCCACGATTTGATCGATGTCTTTGCCGGCAAATGGCTCCATAAGCAGCCTCCTTTCACCTATAACACAAATCAAAGGGCAATATTTTTTCAAAAAGCAGCATTTTTCTTTGCCCTCTTTTCTGCTTAAAACACCGGGCGGCCAGTGGCCGCCCCTGCAAAGTGTCGGAAAACAACCGCCCCGCCGTGAACGCTCACGACGGGGTTAAAACCGCTAATCGCTAACAGCTAACAGCTGACAGCTAACAACTCAAATCGCATTGATCATTTCCATCAGCCGCAGCACATAATCCGGGCCGTCCGTGTTCGGGCGGAACACGTTGCCCTCCAGCACGAGATGTGCGCCGTGATACGCCGGGAACACATAGTATTTTCCGGTGGAAAACGTCTTTGCAAGCGCCGCGGACGGCTGCGCGTTCACGCTTTGCTGCGGAGCGCCGAAGGGCGCCGTTTCGCTGACGGTGTTCGCAAGGCCGTCGTTCGGCCCCCAGGCGGAATCCATGACGATGCCGCCCTTCGTGGTGGCGTTCGTGCGCCCGAGAATCGGCATCAGCACCGAGAACACGTAATCGTCCACATCCATATCCGCCACAAGGTGGCCGTCCGTCTCGTCCTTTTTGGTGCCGTCGTGCGGCACAGAGAAGTAGTAGACGTTGCCGAGCGTGCGAATCTGCGTTTTGTTGATCTGCGCCATGTGGTCGGGATCCATGTCATAGATCGCGGTGTCCGGGTCGGCAACCTCGCCGCTGGCGACCTTTTGCAGCAGACCGAAGGAGCTGCCGAGCATCTGCTTCAAAACCAGCTTTGCCGCAGGACCTGGCAAAAATCGCCGGTCGAGCTTTTGGGAAAGGTAGTCCCCGGTGTCGCCGAGCGCCTGCGCACAGATCGGCAAAGAGGAGCCGTTATACACCGCAGCAAGCCCCGTCACGGAATAGACCCAGTCGGTTTTGCCGCCCTTGAACAGATCGGACAGCGTGCCGTCGGTCGTGGCCTTCTGTTCGGCTTTTACGCCGTCGGCCAGCATCGTCAAAAGCATCGTGGCCGTCGGCCCGCCGAGGGAATGGCCGATCAGGTTGATCTTGTGCGTGCTGTCCCAGTGTTCGAGCATCGCCTTGCCGGTGTAGTCTTTGCCGTAGCGGTCGTGGCCGCAGGCTTCGGCATGTGCTTTGCCGTAGTCCACCCGGGTGCCGGCAAGCTGCGCATACAGCTCGCACGCGCGATCCCAGATGCTGCCGAACGGATCGAGCGTCGGCGCGGCGCAGGTGTAGCCCGCGTTGCGGAAAGCCTGCATCATGTCGCCGTTGAAAAAGCCCCAGTAAGGCAGCGTGTCATAGGCTTTGTGTTCCTCGCCCCAGCCGAAAAAGCCGTGGACAAACACATAGGTGTAGTTGGTTTTGTCGGTTTCGTGCGACGCGGTGAACTTCATTTGCTTTGCGGGCAGCGCAAAGCTCAGCGCAACCACCAGCGCAAGCAGCGCCGACCAGAATTTTCGAAACCCGTAGGTCAAATAATCAAAATGCATAAAAACCCCTCATTCTAAACTGTTCCCTGTTCCCTGCTCCCTGTTCCCTGTCTCCTGCTCATCCAATGGCGTTGACCATTTCCATGATGTGCATCAAATAGGTCGGTCCGTCCATCTGCGGGCGTACAAAGTCGCCGATGATCCACATGTGTGTGGCGTGAATGGTCGGCAGTACGTTATAGACACCCTTTTTCGCCTCTTTTGCAACCGCCGGCGACGCCGGACCGGACAGATCGTTTGTCGGCGCACCGAAGGGGGCGCGCTGGGAGATCGTGTTGACGCAGCCGTCATTGATCTGCCACGCTTCGTCAAGCACCAGTCCGCCGTCCGTGACGGTATTCGTGCGTCCGATGACCGGCGTGAGCGCGCCGATGATCGGGTCGGCGACCGTGCGGTCCATCATGATGTGCCCGTCGAGCTTGCTGTAGGCCACATCCTCAAAGACCACCGAGAAATAGTAGACGTCCTTTGCCGTCACAAGGTGCTTGTTCATGGCCACCGCGTTGTCGGGCGTCATGTCATAGATCGCGGTGTCCGGGTCGGCAACATCGCCGGACGTCACGCGCGTGAGCATCTCGGCGCGCACCTCCCAATAGTTTTTGGCCAGGGTGCGCACGGCACGCGGAAGGTATTTGGTTTCGTCGATCTGCTTTTGCAAGGCATTCTTTGTGTCGCGGATGGCCTGTTTGCCGGAAAACAGCGATGTGCCGTTATAGACCGCCGAGGCGCCGACGCAGGCGTGAACCCAGTCTCCTTTGCCGCCCGTGAACAGACCGGAAAGCGAACCGTCGGTCGTGGCTTTGCGCTCGGCCTCGCTGCCGGCCTCCAGCAGGCTGGCAAGCACGACCACATCCTTGCCGGCTTGGGAGTGACCGATCAGGTTGATTTTATGCTTGCTGTCCCACTGCTCCAGCATCGCCTTGCCGGTGTAATCCTCGCCGTAGCGCGCATGGCCGCAGGCTTCGGAATGCGCTTTGCCGTAGTCCACACGGGTGCCGGTCAGCTTTGCATAGACCTCACAGACGCGGTCCCAGTTGCTGCCGGCGGCGTCCACGGTCGGCGCAACGCAGGTGAAGCCGGCTTCACGCAAGCCCTTGAGCAAATCGCCGTTGAACATACCCCAGTAGGGCATACCTTGGTAGGCGTTGTGTTTTGCGTCCTCACCCCAGCTCAAAAAGCCGTGCATCAGCACAAACGGATAGTCCGTTTTGTCGGCGCTGTGGTCGGCGTCAAAATGCACCTGTTTCTGCAGCCCCGAAAACGGGATCAGAAGGGCAAAGATGACCAGAATAAAAGCGTTGAATTTGCGGACAAACCATGTCATGTAATCAAAATGCATGGCGGTTTCCTCTCTTTTTTTCTTTATTTGCTGAAACACCCACCGGTTGCGCGGTGGGTGTTTGCATTTGCGGTTGTGTACCCACTGATTAACTCGAATATGCAAACCTTGGCGGTAAATTTTCCGTCATTTTGCACAGAAATCTCTTGAAAACCGGAAGGTTGTCTGCGCGATTTCTGTTACATCTGACGAAAAATTTCCTCGCCAATCTTCACATGCCGAGTTAATCAGCGGGTACTTGTCAAATGGCGTTGATCATTTCGAACATCCGCACCATATAGTGCAGACCGTCCTTGGTCGGCTTGACAAAATCGCCGATCGGCCACATATGGGAGGCGCGCACGGTCGGCAGGACGTTATAGACGCCGGCTTTGATCTCTTTCGCAAGCGAAGCGCTCGGTCCGGCGGAAAGGTTGTTCGTCGGCGCGCCGAGCGGCGCAATTTGCGAGATTACGTTGGCGCAGCCGTCGTTGGCCTGCCATTTTTCGTCGAGCACAAGGCCGCCTTCGGTCACCGTATTCGTGCGGGCAATGATCGGGGTCAGGCCGCCGATGATCGGGTCTGCCACAGCGTTGTCGGTCACATAGTGGCCGTCCTTGGCTTTCTTGGTGTCGTCCTGTACATGGGAGATGTAATACACGCTCGGCACAGTGGCGATGTCCTTGTTCATGGCAATCGCGTTGTCCGGCTCCATGTCATAGATCGCGGTGTCCGGGTCGGCAACGCCGCCGCTCGTCATATTTTCCAGCAGCGAGAACATGCCGGTGAGCACACCGTTCACAGCGGTGCGTGCGCCCCAGGGCACCAGCTTGACCGCGTTGATCTGGGCCTTTAGATATTCGCCGGTGTCGTGCACGGCCTGCTTGTTGACAAACAGCGTTGTGCCGTTATAGACCGAAGCAAGACCCACACAGGTGTGAATCCACGCCGCCTTGCCGCCCTTGAACAGACCGGAAAGGGAGCCGTCCTTCGTTGCCTTCTGTTCGGCCTTGTTGCCGTTTGCCATCAGGCTGGTGAAGAGGATCACGTCCTTGCCCGCAAGGGAGTGACCGATCAGGTTGACCTTGTTCTTGGCGCTCCAGTTCGGCACCATGGCTTTGCCGGTGTAATCTTCACCGAAGCGCTCGTGGCCGCAGGCGTCGGAATGAGCCTTGCCGTAGTCCACGCGGTTGCCGGTCAGCTTTGCATAGAGCTCGCAGGCGCGGTGCCAGTTGCTGCCCGCGGGATCGAGCATCGGCGCAACGCAGGTGTAGCCCGCTTCGCGCCAGCCCGCAAGCGCGTCGCCGTTGAACATGCCCCAATACTGCATACCCTTGTAGGCGTCCTTCGGCGCGTCCTCGTTCCAGCTTTGGAAGCCGTGGATGAGCACGAAGGGGTAGTTGGTCTTATCGGCAGTGTGGTCCGCATCAAAATGCAGCGGTTTTTTGAGCTGCGACAGCGGAATCATCAGCACAAAAACCGCAAGGATGAACGCGTTGAACTTACGGATGAACCAGGTGAGATAATCAAAATGCATAAAAAGTTCTCCTTTCAAAGCGGAAACATTGATGAATTTATTATAACAAAACAGAAACCAAATTGCAAGTATTATGAAAAATTTATGTCCGAGAAAGAATTTTTAATTTTTTTACATATAAAACACTTGAAAAATAAGAAAAAAACCTATATAATAGTTACGATTATTAATGTAGCGGCATTCTACCTTTTTTATGCAGGAAAACGCATGCTTTTGGTTCGTCCGCTGAAAAATCAGAAATATTTGAGAGGAACGGAAAGAGGGAACAATTTTGACAGCGGATCTTCATTGTCACACAAAATTATCCGACGGCGCCCTGGGCATTGATGATTTGCTCATTCTTGCCAAAAACAGCGGCGTGACCACATTGGCTATCACAGACCACGATTGTCTGGCGGGGGTTGTGCGTGCGCAAATCATCGGCGAACGCCACGGGATCACGGTGATCCCCGGCGTGGAATTTTCATGCACCGACAAAACACGCGGCGGCAAAGCGCATCTGCTTTGCTATCTGCCGGACAAGCCCGACCGGCTGGAGGGGCTTTGCAAACGCAATTCCACCATCCGCAAAACCGCAGGCAGGCTCATGGCGATGAAAGCGGCAAAAAAATTCCCCGTCACGGTGGAATTCATCGTCAAATGCGCAGCCGGCTCAACAAACATTTTCAAACAGCACATCATGCTCGCCCTCATGGAATGCGGCTATACGACCACAATCTTCGGCGAGCTGTTCGACAGGCTTTTCAAAAAGACCTCCCCGGACAACATCCTTGTGCAGGCGACCTATCCCACGCCGCAGGAGACGCTGGAGGCCATCCACGACGCCGGCGGCATCGCCGTGCTGGCGCATCCGGGCTTTTATGACAACTTTGAGCTGCTTGACGAGCTGATCGAGCTCGGTCTGGACGGTGTGGAGGTCTGGCACCCGGAAAACACGCCGGAGCAGCAGGAATATCTCAAGAAAATTGCAAAAAAGCATCATCTCGTCATGACCGGCGGCAGCGACTTCCACGGTTCGTTCAACGCAAAGCCGATCAAGCTCGGCGATTACGGTCCCGACGAAGAAGCGCTTGCCGCGCTGTTCAGCTATAAGGCAAAGCTTCGCCGCAAACAGCGGCGGCTGGAAAACCAGAAGGCGGCGGCCGCAGCGGAAAAATAATCACACGAAAAGGGTTTTGAGTTTATGGCAGAAAACGACGTAAAGATCTATCAGAGCAAAGCGCAGCGTCTGGGCGTGCGCGTCAATCTGAACGACGACTTTGACAACGTCAACCGGCAGCGTGCCAACGGCAATTTGGAAAAAGCAAAGCAGCTCGGCGAACGGCTGTCGCGGCTGACCCCGTCGCTTGACGGCGAAGGTCTGCAGGTGAATTTGCAGGATATGCTGCCGAAAAAATATCTTTCGCAGGACATCCTTTATCAAATCAAGGTGCTGCTCGTCTTTGAGGCGGAGGCGCTGCTGGAATTGGAAATTCCGGTGCCGGTGCTTGCCACCACGGCGATCAACAGTCTGCATGATTCGCTGCGCAACAGCGCCCCGGGCTTCCATAAAAACATCTCCGACGGCGCGGCGTTCACGTTTTATTTCCTCGCAATGAAAAAGGGCGGCGAAACCTCGCAGAACATCGGCGAAGCGTTTGCCATGCTGTGCAATGTCAAAAACAAGGAAGGCTATGTAGAAGCCGGCCGCTGCGTTTGGAACCTGGCGGCGAACATCATCGAAAACGAGATCCGCAAAGCGGATTTTACGCTTGGCGAATAAAAAGCAACCGAAGAAACCAAAGGAGCGAACACAGCTGCATCGTTCGCTCCTTTCTTGCAAGGAAGGGTAGATTTATGAAAGTGAAAGACATTATCGACATTTTAGACGCAGAGATCATCTGCCGCGACGATCTGCTGGACAACGAGGTTCAGACGGCCTGCGGCAGCGACATGATGAGCGATGTGCTCGCGTTTGTCAAAGAGCAGGGTATGCTGCTGACCGGTCTTGTGAATCCCCAGGTGGTGCGCACGGCGGAAATGATGGATATGCACTGCATCGTCTTTGTGCGCGGCAAGCGCCCGAACATCGACATCATCCATCTGGCGGAGGACCGCGATATGGTCATGCTGGCAACCAAGCTGGAAATGTTTACCGCCTGCGGCCGGCTGTATCAAGCCGGTCTGAGGGGAGGCAGCAACCGATAATGGATTCCATCAAGCTGCACTACGATATCTCCGCAACGGATTTCACCCGTGCGGGCGCAGCCTCCGGCGATGTGAAGCGCACACTCAAGGAGCTGGGCGTGGCGCCCTCCACGATCCGCAACGTGGCCGTTGCCATGTATGAGGGCGAAATCAATATGGTCATTCACGCGGGCGGCGGCGTGATCGATGTGGAGATCACTGAGGACGCCATCAAAATGGTGCTTGCCGACCAGGGTCCGGGCATCGAAAATGTGGAACTCGCCATGAAGGAGGGCTTTTCCACCGCGCCCGACAACATCCGCTGTCTCGGCTTCGGCGCCGGCATGGGACTGCCGAACATCAAGAAATATACCGACGAGTTTCAGCTCGATACCGAGGTCGGCGTGGGAACAACGCTGACGCTGAAGGTGTACATGAAGCCGTAAGGCTTCATGTGTAATTCGGAATTCGGAATTCGGAATTGAGGTCGCGGGTCAAATGCCGATGTTTGTTTTGTTTCTCCCGCGAAAGGAACAAACCCGGAGCTGAAGGCCCGTCGATTTTAAAATGAAACTTTATGTCCGTTTGAGCGCATCGCCGCCGGCGGCGCTCCTCAATTCCGAATTCCGCATTCCGAATTCCGAATTAAAAACAAGGAGACCGTTTATGGAAAACGTATTTCACTCCGTCCGTCTGGATGACGAAAAGTGCAAGGGCTGCACCAACTGTATCAAACGCTGCCCGACACAGGCCATCCGCGTGCGCGGAAAAAAAGCATATATCATCTCCGACCGCTGCATCGACTGCGGCGAATGCATCCGCGTTTGCCCGCACCACGCAAAATACGCGGTCAGCGAGCATTTCAACGAGCTTGTCAAATACAAATACCGCATCGCTCTGCCCGCGCCCTCGCTTTACGGGCAGTTCAACAACCTCGACAACGTGGATTATGTTTTGAACGGGCTGAAAAAAATGGGCTTTGACGATGTGGTCGAAGTTTCCAAAGGCGCGGAATTCATCAGCGACGCGACGCGCAAGATGATCGAAGCCGGCGTGCTCAAAAAGCCGGTGATCTCTTCGGCGTGCCCCGCGGTGCTGCGGCTCATCCGCACGCGCTTTCCGAACCTGATCGGCAACATTCTGCCGCTGTTCACGCCGCTGGATTTCACCGCAAAGCTTGCGCGCGAGCGTGCGCGTCAGCAGACCGGGCTGCCCGATCAGGACATCGGCATCTTTTTCATCACGCCCTGCCCCGCCAAACGCACCGACATCAAAACGCCGCTGTGCTATGAGGAGCAGAACATCAACGGCGCGATCGCCATCAAAGACATCTATCCCGTGCTGGTGCAAACGATGGATAAGCTGCGCCCCGACGAGCTGGAGCCGCTCAACGATTCCGGCATCATCGGCGTCGGCTGGGCCAGCAGCGGCGGCGAAGCGGCGGGACTGCTCAAAGAGCGTTACCTTGCCGCAGACGGGATCGAAAACATCACCAAGGTGCTGGAGGAGCTGGAGGACGAAAAGCTCAACGACCTTGACTTTATTGAACTGAACTGCTGCACCGGCGGCTGCGTCGGCGGCGTTCTGACTGTGGAAAACCCCTATGTGGCCAAAGCACGCATTCAGCGCTTGCGCAAATTCATGCCGGTTTCCTGCAACAGTCTGCCTGCGGCGTTTGACCTCGACGAGCTGAGCTGGACGAAGGAGCTGCATCCCTCGCCGGCGATGAAGCTTGCCGACAACGTCATCAAGGCCATGCGCATGATGACCGAGCTCAAAGCGATCGAAGCGTCGCTGCCCGGCCTTGACTGCGGCATCTGCGGCGCACCGTCCTGCCGCGCGCTGGCGGACGATATCGTGCGCGGCTATGCCGACCGCGGCGACTGCGTGTTCTCTGAGCTGCGCCGGCACAAAAAAGACGGCGAATGGATGCCCGCGCCGTTCCGCGAGCGTTCCAACCGCCCTGCAAACGCGGAAAAGGGCGACGGTTATGCGCATGATTTCGTGCATACCTTTTTAAAGCAGGAGCAAACCCAAACCGACCCGGGAAAAGAGGAAACAACATGACCGTTCAAATGATCAAAGACCATCTGGGTCTGGAGGTTCTGACCGCAGGCGACCTGAGCCGCGAGGTGACCGGCTGCTACTGCGGCGATCTGCTCTCGTGGGTGATGGGCAAAGCCAGGGAGGGCGACTGCTGGCTGACCGTAATGGGCAACATCAACGCCGTGGCGGTGGCGGTGCTGACGGACTGCGCGTGCATCGTGCTCACCGAACACGCGGCGCTGGATGAGGCCGCAAAGCTGCGCGCCGAACAGCAGGGCGTTACAATTCTCACGACCGACGAAAGCGCCTATGCGCTCGCTGTCAGGCTTTCGGCGGTGATCGCGTGAAGCTGTTTTATGATTTTCATCTGCACTCGTGCCTGTCGCCCTGCGGCGACAACGAGATGACGCCGTATAATCTGGTCAACACCGCCAAGATTTTCGGCTATGACATCATCGCGCTGACCGACCACAATTCCTGCAAAAACTGCCGCGCCGCCGTGCAGGCGGGGAAAGACGCGGGGATCACGGTCATTCCCGGGATGGAGCTTTGCACAAGCGAGGAAATTCATGTGGTCTGCCTGTTTCCGGACTGCGACAAGGCCGAGCAGTTCAGCGCCCATGTGCGCGAAAACATTCCGCCGGTAAAAAACCGCACGGAAATTTTCGGCGATCAGCTTGTGATGGACAGCACCGACCGCGTGCTCGGTACGGAGGAGCTGCTGCTGAACACGGCGAGCTTTTTCTCGGTGGACGAGGTACCGGCGCTGGTGCGCTCGTTCGGCGGGGTGTGCTTTCCGGCGCACATCGACCGCGCCTCCTACAGCCTGATCTCGTCGCTGGGCGATTTTCCCGCCGAACTGGATGTGACGGCGTTTGAGCTGACCCCGGCGGCGGACGCCGAAACGTATCTGGAAAAATATCCCGCCACGCACGGCAAGCTCATTTTGCGCGATTCCGACGCGCATTATCTTGAAAATATGCGCCTGCCGGAATATACGCTCGACCTGCCGGAATGCTCGGCGCAGGCGGTGATTGACTTTTTGCTGCACCGACACGAAAATTGAAAGAAACGGTCTGCCGTATGACCCGGTGGACTGGCTGGAGGATGGAAGATGACACGCAAGGAAAAAGCGCAGCGGCTCTTTTTGACCGCAAACTGCACACAGGCAACCGTGGGCGCGTTCAGCGATCTGCTCGGCGTTGAGGAAGCGACCGCGCTGCGGCTGACAAGCGGCCTCGGCACCGGCGTCGGCGGAATGCAGCTCACCTGCGGAACACTCATCGGCGGCGCACTGGTGCTCGGCAGCGTGTATGCGGACGCGACCGGCGCGAACAAGGCGTTTGTCAGTGCGCAGGTGCGCGCGTTTGTGCAGGCGTTTCAGCAAAAGCACGGGAGCTGTCAGTGCAGCGAACTGCTGCCGCAGGCGATTGCAAGCCGCGACCCGAACCTGCCCGGCCGCCCGTGCCTGCGGTATGTGTGGAGCGCGGTGGAGCTTTTGACCGAAACGCTCGGCCTTTCTGAGGATTTCCCGGAATAAGCCTTGACTTTTTTGCCGTTTTGGGTTATGATAGTGGTCAGCGCCGGCGCTCCGGCGCACAATTCGGAATTCGGAATTCGGAATTCGGAATTGCGGTCGCGGGGAACGTGAATATTCAATATCACTGATCTCCGCGACAAAACGTGCGCTTGGTTTGACAATCCGTAACTCTTCACTCTTCACTCTTCACTCTTCA
>JAFTCX010000038.1 GCA_017454485.1 Clostridia bacterium
ATCCCGATTTCATCGGACAGTTTTACTGCTTCAATTTTAAAACTTTTCTCATACGTCATTTGAACTCACCTTTCTTTGGTTTTTATTCTATCATCTTTTGGTGAGTTTGTCGACTCTACTTTTATGATAACACTCCATTTTTAATTTTATGGATTTACCCCTTCCACCGGCATACGCCGGTCCCCACCTCATCCACCGGCATACGCCGGTCCCCCTTCCCCGCGAGCGGGGAAGGCATGGAGGGTTCGCTTTTATAGATAGGTTTGTCACTGAAATGTATGTGTTTTAGAATATACATCAAATAAAGAAGAGCACTCGCAAGAGATGCACTTGACAAAATTCGACAAATCAAATATAATGCAGAAAGAAAAAAGCGTTGTGCCTAAGCACACCGTTTTCTGCAAGAGAAGCGCCTAAGAAGGTTAGGCGGTTGTGTTCTCATCCGATTACAAACGCCGGACAAATGTCCGAGATTTGGAAAGGAGGAGGATGCCGATGGAAGCTTATTTCCTGGCTTTTTTACTCATTGTAGCTGCAACCGGTTACATTTTAGCAGTAAAAAAATAACCGCCCTCGTGCCCTGAGTGATGCGGTTATTTTCGTAAACTAAGGACACAACCGTCTAACGGCGTTCCCTCTTGCAGTTTTATTATACGCGCTTTTGGGTTGCTTGTCAAGAAAAATTTATGGTATGCATGGCGGTGGTGACCCCTTCCACCGGTTCATTTCATTGCGCATTGCGAATTTCTCTTCCCTTAACCCCTCAATTCCTCACTTTCAATTCCGCACAAATTGCCTCCAGCTGTTCCGGGCGGTCAATGATTTTCCACGCGCCGGCGGCTTCCAGCTCCGCACGGTCGCGGTAGCCCCAGGTGACGCCCACGCAGCGCAAAGCGGCATTGCTTGCCGTTTGCACGTCAACCTCGCTGTCGCCGACATAGAGCGTTTCCTGCGGTGAAACGCCGAGCGTCTGTATGGCGCGCAGCGCATTCACCGGCGCGGGCTTGCGTTCGCTTTCCTCGCGCACGCCAAACGCCGCGTCAATTCGGCTTTCAAAAAAGGAAGCGCAAAGGTTCACCACGCCGTCGTGCAGCTTGTTGGACACCACAGCGGTTTTGATTCCCTGCGCCTGCAGCGATTCCAGCAGCGGCAAAATGCCGTCGTAGGGCACGGTGCGGTCGGTCAGGTGGGCGAGATAATAGGCGCGAAACTGCGCAAAGCAGTCCTGCCATGCGGCCTCGTCCAAATTTTTCGGCGCGGCGCGGCGCATGAGCTTGACAACGCCGTTGCCGATGAAGCGGCGCACCTCGTCGGTTGTCCGTTCCGGATAGCCGCAGGTTTTGAGCGCAAAATTGACAGCCGCCGCCAAATCGCCCAGCGTGTTGAGCAGCGTGCCGTCAAGATCGAATATTACAGCTTTTATCATCAGAGTCCCCCCTTGATGGAACATCAGCCCTCCGTGAAGGAAGGCTGATGTTTTAAGTACCCGCTGATTAATTCGATGCGTAAAGATTGGCGAGGAAATTTTTCGTCAGATGTAACAGAAATCGCGCAGCCAACCTGACGGTTTGCAAGCGGTTTCTGTGCAAAATGACGGAAAATTTACCGTCAAGATTTGCACATCCGAGTTAATCAGTGGGTACCTAATCACTCATTACTCATTTGACGGCTTTTGCGTTCCAAATATCGCGCGCATAATCGTTGATTGCACGGTCGGCGGCAAAGCGGCCGGCGCCGGCGATGTTCAGCAGCGACATCTGATTCCATTTATCGCGGTCAGACCAAAGCGTGTCGAGCTTCTTTTGCGCGTTGCGATAATCCGCGAAGTCGGCGAGCACCATATACGGGTCGTGGTGGATGATCGTGTTGCCGATTTCCGGGAAGGGCTTTCCGCCCACGCCCTGCTGCACAAACTCGATCACGCGGCGCAGCTCCGCGTTGTTGTTGAAATAGTTGATCGGCTGATAGCCGTTTCGTTTGAGGTCGTTCACTTCCGGCGTGGTCATGCCGAACAGCACCATGTTTTCATCGCCGACAGCTTCGTGAATTTCCACATTGGCACCGTCCAGCGTGCCGAGTGTGATTGCACCGTTGATCATGAGCTTCATGTTGCCCGTGCCGCTGGCTTCCGTTCCGGCAAGGGAAATCTGCTCGCTGACGTCGGCGGCGGGCATCAGACGCTCCGCCATGGTGACGTTGTAGTCCTCAAGATAGATCACCTTCAGCTTGTCATTGACGTCGGGGTCGTTGTTGATGACATCCGCCAGCGCGCAGATGAAGCTGATGATCTTTTTGGCAATGAAATAGCCGGAGGCCGCCTTTGCGCCGAAAATATAGGTGTGCGGCACATAATCGCGTTCGGGGTGCTCCTTGATTTCCAGATATTTTGCGGCAATCTGGAACGCGTTCAGGTGCTGGCGCTTATATTCATGCAAACGCTTGACCTGCACGTCGAAGATGGAGTTCGGATCCAGCGCAACGCCGGTTTGCTTTTTCACATAAGACGCAAACTGCTCTTTGTTGTGCAGCTTGATCTCGCCGATGCGGTCAAGCACCTGCTTGTCGTCCTTGAACGCGGCCAGCTTTTCCAGTGTGGCGGCGTTGAGGATGAAATCCTTGCCGATCGTCTCTTCCAAAAAGGCCGTCAGCGCGGGGTTTGCCTGACACAGCCAGCGGCGGTGCGCAATGCCGTTGGTCACGTTGGTGAACTTGTCGGGCGTGAGCTTGTAATAATCGTTGAAGACCGTATCCTTCAAAATCTGGCTGTGCAGCGCGGAAACGCCGTTGACGCTGTGGCAGGTCGCCACGCACAGGTTCGCCATGCGGATCACGCCGCCGGAGATGACCGCCATGCGCTCCACAGCGCCGGCGTCCTGCGTCAGGTTCCAGATATGGGCGCGGTAGCGGTTGTCGATCTCCTTGATGATCTGATAAATACGCGGAATCAGCGAACGGATGAGGTCCTCCGACCAGCATTCGAGCGCTTCCTTCATCACGGTATGGTTCGTATAGGCGGTCGCCTTGGTCACGATGTTCCACGCGTCGTCCCAGCCGTAGCCGCATTCATCAAGCAAAATGCGCATCAGCTCGGGGATGGCGAGCGTCGGGTGCGTGTCGTTGATGTGAACGGCGTTCTTTTCCGCAAAGTTCTCCATCGTGGAGTAATGGCGCAAATGGCGCTTGACGATGTCCTGCACGGAGGCGGACACTAGGAAATACTGCTGCTTGAGACGCAGGCTCTTGCCTTCGGGATGGTTGTCGGAGGGATACAGCACCTTGCTGATGACCTCCGCCATGGCGGCCTGCTCCATCGCTTTCAGATAATTGCCCTGATCAAACTGGCGCATATCCAGCGCGGGCGCTTTGGATCTCCAAAGACGCAGACGGCTGTAGCCCTTGCCGTTTTTGCCGCTGACAAACATATCATAGGGCACCGCGTAAACCTTGGTGTCGTTTTTGTATTCCACGGAGTGGTAGTGCGCGTCCCAATGGTCGATGATTTCGCCGCCGAAGCGCACTTCGATCATCTCCTGCTCACGCGGGGTCAACCAGACTTCACCGCCGGGCAGCCAGAAATCCGGCATCTCCGTCTGCCAGCCGTCCACCAGCTTTTGCTTGAATATGCCGGCTTCATAGAGGATGGAGTAGCCCATCGAGGAATAGCACTGTGTGGCCAGACCGTCGAGGTAGCACGCCGCCAAACGACCCAAACCGCCGTTGCCGAGGCCAGCGTCGGGTTCGCAGTCATACAGCTTTTCCAAATTTACGCCGAAATCACGCAGCGCGGAAGCGAACACCTTGGTCAAATTCAGGTTGTACAGGTTGTTTTTGAGCGAACGACCCATCAAAAATTCCATGCTCAGATAATACACGCGCTTGACCTCTGCGCCGTCCGCCTTTTTGCGGAACTCGCGCAGCCCCTCGTGCATCAGATCGTTGACGATCAGCGCAACGGCCTTGTAATACTGTTCGTCGCTCGCCTCTTCCGGATTGACGCCGAAAAAGTGCGACAGCTTTGCCGTGATGAGCTCCTTCGTTTTCTTCTTAGTCAGAGCGTAATTCATATAAATCCCCCAAAATCAATGAAAAAAATTGCCTGTTTTGAAACTACTATTGTATATTTTACACTAAAAACACGCAAAATTCAAGTACTAATTAAAGTTTTGTGAAAACGGATGGAAACCCTGCCGCTTTTTGTCATTTTTTCATAACAATCCACGGGAATACACCTGTTTTTGAAAGCAAAGAGATGGCAGTGAAGCCACTGCCATCTCCCGGTGATTGGTTTTTGCTTATCTGCTGAACAGGAGAAGGATGTTGTGGAAGAACTGAACGATCTTGCCGAAGAAGCCGGTGTGCACTTCGCCGCACCATCTGCAGACATTGCTCGGCGTGCTCGGCGTCGAAGGCTGGGTATTGCCGCCGGTGCTGTCGGGATCGACCGCAAAGTCCGCCTTGCGGATCTTCGGTTCGATCACGTGCGCCTGATGGTTCTCGTCCGTGTAGAACGTAATGGTCGAGGCGGCGTAATACGTGTTCTTATCGTCCTCATAGTTCACGGTGATCTTGTAGGTGTCCTCGCCGAACTTCGCGTTCGAGGTGAACTCGCCGAACTTGTCGGTGGAGCCGCCGGCAAAGACGGCGCCTGTCTTGTTGCTTGTGATGGTCACGTTCGCACCCGGGATTCCTCTGCCGTTCTTGTCACGCAGCGTGACAGTCAGGTTCGCGTAGAAGGAACCGCAGCCGCGGCCGCAGGTGTAGATGTCCCAACGGACGCTGCCGTCCGCGCTCGTGGAGGAGTTCACGTAATCATAGGTGTAATCGCCGTGTCCGGTGGCCGGAATGGACGTGTAGCCGTCGGTGGTCTTGCAGCGCGGGCAGTAGTTGTACTTCTCCCAGCCGGCCTCTGTGCAGGTGGGCGCCTTGCCGGCACGCTCTACCCAGTTGTGGCCGCGGGCAGCGATCACGACCGCTTCGGCGCTCGTCTGGAGAGACGCCTCTTCGTCAAGGAAGTACTTGCCGCAATAGCTGCAGGTCCAGTATTCCAGGGAACCGGTCGTGGTGCAGCCGGTCTCTCTGGCTTCGTGGTGCGCAAGCGTATGCGGGATCATCGGCTGAATGATCTCTCTCGCAGCAATCTCGTTGGTGCACGCGCTGTCGCTGAAGTACTTGCCGCACTGGCTGCAGTAGTAGTGCAGGTAAACGCCCTTTTCAATGCAGGTTGCCGGTGTGGCGGGAATGCGTTCGGTCTTGTGGCCGAGCTTCGGCGTTTCAAACGGTTCGCTCTGCGATTTGGCGATGCCGTACGGGAAAGAGGCCTCATACATGGCCTTGCCGTCTTCCACACAGGTGCCGACCTTGATGGGAACGAATTCGGCAACGACGGTCACTTCCGTGGTATGCGCCGGATTCTTTGTGCAGTGAACGACCGCTGTGCAGCGTGTGCTGTCGGGGGACCAGATATAATCCACAGGCGTTGTTTCGCCGGTGTAGTCCCAGATGTGGCCGGTCTTATCCAGCGTCTGAATCTCGGTTGCCGGTTTGACGCCGTGTTCAAACGTCGCCGTGTAAACCACCTTGCCGTCCACGTCGCAGTCCTGTTCGATTTCGGTTTCCGACGTAATGTTGCCGGTCAGCGTGGTGGTGTGGGTCTTGTCGTTTTTGCAGTAGACCGTTGCCGTGCAGGCGCTGTAATCCGCCGCCCAGTCATAGGTCGCTTTGTATTTCTCGCCGGCATAGTCCCAAGCGTGGCCGGTTGCGGTATCGACCATTTCTTCCGTTGTCTGCATCACAAAGTTCTCGTTTTCAAACGTCGCAGTGAAGGAGCATCTGCCGTCCGCTTCACATGTCACGGGAACAACAACATTCTTCTCGCTGTTCACCGTCTCGGTCAGCACGTGTTCGCTGTTGTTCTTGCAGACCACCGTTGCGGTGCAGGTGCTGTGGTCGCCCGCCCAGACGTAGGTTGCGTTCGCATAATCGTAATCGTGGCCGGACAGCGGCAGCACGGTTGCGGTTCTGTGAATCTCTTCGGTGCCTGCTGCGTCGGTGAAGTACTTGTCGCAGCCGCTGCAGTACCAGTGGTGCAGCACACCTGTTGCCTCGCAGGTCGCTTCAACGCCTTCGACCTCCTGCAGGTCTGTGTGGTTTGCGGGATCGATCGAAAGCTCATACTTGGTCTTATCCGTGCCGTAATGATAGTTCTTTTCGGTCAGCGGCTTCTGAACTTCAACGCCGTCCACGGTCGCCGTGTAGGTGTCCTTGCCGTCGATGGAGAAGATCAGCATACAGCCGGAGCAGTAGGTCACGGCCTTTGTGCCTGCTTCTTTGCAGGTCGGCGCCTTGGCTGCCACGGTGATAACCGGGAAGTCGGTTCCGTCAACATCCTTGTGCTCGCTGCTCGGATACAGGATCAGACTGGTGGCTTCGACCCATTCATCACCGCTTTGCACAAACTTCCTGTGGCAGTTGTTGCATTCGCGGTAGCTCATAAAACCGGGCGCTGCGCAGGTGCTGTTTGTGCCGGTGTGAACCTCACCGAGCTCATGGTTCAGCTTCGGCAGCACCTGAGATTTGCTCTGTGTGCCGAACTGGGCGGAGAATTTCGCCTTGTAAACAACCAGACCGGTTTCATCACAGGTGGCATCGGTGCGCGTCTTCTTGGTGATCGTGTCATCGTCGAGTGTCACGGTCTCCGTGACATTGTGAGTATTATCGGTGTCGTTCAGGCAGTGGATGGTACCGGTAGCGCTGACATATTCATTGCGATCCTCGTCAAAGGTCCATTCCACGTGCGGCTCATCCCAGCGGTGCCCCGTTGCAGGCACTTCGTCCGTGCGGGTCTGCGGCAGGAAGTTCTCGTTGGTGAAATTCGCCGTATAAACGGTTCTGCCCTTGGTCGTGCAGGTGGGCGGCGTTGTAACGCCCTGTACCGTCACAGCCTCGGTGTCCACATGGCTGCTGTCATTCAGGCAGATTGCTCTCGCAGTGCAGCGATAGCCGCCGGACACGCGCGTCCAGGTGTATTTTGTGTTTGCGTAATCATAATCATGCCGCAGCGCAGGCAAAACCTTCGTCTTCGTCTGCGTTTCGAACACATCTGCATGGCGGAAGTTTGCCGTCCAAACGATGGAGCCTTCCT
Source organism: Clostridia bacterium (assembly GCA_017454485.1). Lineage (GTDB taxonomy): Bacteria > Bacillota > Clostridia > Oscillospirales > Acutalibacteraceae > UBA6857. The sequence goes on from JAFTCX010000038.1 coordinate 7,142, forward strand.
CTTCGCAGGTTGCCGGGGTCTCGGTGCGTTCCACATCGACTTCTTCTTCAATGTCGTCACTGCAAACCAGGCAGGACGTATAGGCATCCACCTTGGTGTAGCCGTTCAGATCGCTGCCGGTCCATCTGTAGTTCGGCGTATTCCAAGTATGCCCCGTTGCAGGAATGGAGCCCGGATCGTCCATGTTGTTCTGATTATAGATGTCCTGGAAGGAGCGCTTCGGCATGGAGAAGGTATCGTAGTACAGCAGATTCTGCTCGTCATCTTCAAAGGATGCACGATAGATGGCGCTGCCTTCTTCGGTACAGGACGGCTCGGCGACCATCTGATAAGAGATCTTCGCGCTTTGGGTCACATTGTGCGAAGCATCGTTCGCGCACTGTGCCGTACCGATGCAGCTGCTGTGATCCGCTGACCATTCGACAGACACGTTAACCCAATTGTGGCCGGTGGCACGCAGTACTTCTGTTGTGTCGACCTGGATCATTGCAAACGGTTCGCCGTTCAGCAGCGCGCCGTTGAATGCGGTTTCGGAGAATGCCGCCGTGCGGGTAACCAAACCGTTTTCCGTACAACTCGGCTCTTCGCGGGAAGCAACCACCGGCACGGTTTCCGTCACAGTGCTCTTTGTCTGGGTGGGATTCATGCTGCCGTTGTCGGCGTATTTGCCGCAGTTTTCGTTCTTACAGGTCACACTTGCGGTCATCGTGGTGTTGTAAGTGTCACCGGTCTTGAACGGTGTCAGCGTGACGGGCTGGCCGCTGTAATCGTGGCCGGTCGCGAGCAGGTCGGCGTCGGACGAGGTGAAATGTACGAAGCCGCAATCCTTACAGGTATATTTGCGTTGACCGTTGACTGTGCAGGACGCCGGACGGATCAGTGTGCCGTCCTCGGCAGTCACGGCGCCGTCATTGTTGGTGTCAAAGTTATGAACCTGTGTGCCGTTGACCAACGCTTCCGAGGTGTCGCTGAGCACGCCGTACTTGCCGCAGCCGTATGCGCAGGCATAGTAGTGACCCTGATAGTCGCTCAGCGCAAAGTCGGCGTTGTAAGCGGTATCCGCGCTCTGAATGCGTGAAGCGTCAGCGGAGAAATCATGAGCGGCAAGGCTGCCGAACGGCAGATCGCAGTCCTGACAGACCGCATAGACCATACAGGTCGCCGGGCTTTTTACAGTGGTGGTGTCATTGTGCGCGACAACGCCGCCCGGATTTGTGGCGGTGACGTTGTTATCTGCGTCATACGCGGTGTTGAGGCCTGCGGATTTACAGTTTTCATAACGCACGCACTGGTACTGGTGGCCGGTATACGTGCCGGTTCTGCTGTTGCGTCCGGTACCCACGCAAGCGCCGCGGTAATCGTGACCGAGCGCCGGAAGGGACACGGTTGCTTTTATCTGAGACGTTTCCACGTCTACGGGCGTAGCACCGTTATCGGGCGGGGTAATGCGAACGACTGCCGCACCTGCAAGGAGCTGATAGGTTTCGCTGCCCTTGGCGGTGCAGGTCGGATCCTTCACGATCTTTTCGATGCGGACCGTTTGATCAACCGCTCTGGTTCTGGTCGAAACAGTTGGCGTCGTATTGAGGTAATAGGTAAAGGTATGGGTTTTTGCGTTGGCCGGTTCCGTGCAAAGATCGCCGTTGGCGCATTCGATCGTACCGGTCACCTGCGTGTAGTCCGGCTTGCCGTCTGTCCCGGTGCCCCAGGTCCAGCCCTTGAATTCATAGGCGTGGCCGAGCGCGGGGATCAAAGCGTCGGCAATAACTTCATCCTCGTTCATGACAGTGCCGTCCGGATGGAGCATCTGCCCGTCGTCCGTTGTGTCATCGGTCTTGAGATAGTTGAAATATTTACCGCAGTTGTAGCAGTAGAAATAGCCGTGGCTGCCGTCCGCTGCGCAGCTTTCGGAAAACGCCGTTGCTTCGTCGGGCGTATAATCCACAGAACTGCCGTCCTCATAGTATTCCTTGTATGTATCCAGCGTCGGCGCTTTCTGCCATTTATGGTGCTTCATACTGCCGGCCTTGATCCACAGATAGTCGACACCCTTGCCGAGCGCGCCCTGCCCTTTTTCGGTGAACTTAAAGCTGCACAGCGCATCGCCGCAGACCTTATAATAGAGCGCATCCGCCGTACAGGTTGCAGCTTTATAACGCCATGTGGTTCTGTCGATTTGGGAAACCGTGTGGCGAACTTTTGTGAAGCATTCCTGCAAAATCAAACTTTCCTTCGCCACAGCATACTTCGCGGCGGAACCGGTTCTCGCGCCGTCATGCTGGGTTGCGTTGTTGATGTTACGGACGCTTGCGTCGTTATTGCCGTTTTCGTCTCTCAGCGGCGTCCAGCCCTTCCAGATGTAGTGGAAGGTATCGTCCACTGTGAAACGGGAGGTCAGCGTATCTTCACCGGTGTAATCAAACGGTGCATAGACCGTGTCGCCGTAATAAGTATACTGGATACCGGTCGAACTGTTGGTTGCGGTATTAAAGCTTGTGCGGCCACTGTCTGTCAGCGCGGGACCGGTCACAGACGCCGTACCTTTTTTCAGATCACCGTTGCGATCATAAAAAATCGTTGTATAGGACTCATCGGTCACATCAAAACGGTAAGTTGCATCCTTTTTATCATTCTCATACTCAAATTCCGCAGTCAACGTAACTCTTTGCTTGTTACGGTTCTGACCCGAAAGGTGTGCATCCGGCATCAAGGTCGCATAGAAGTCCAAATATGATGTGGAAAATGTACCGTCTGTCTCAAAGCCGGAACGGTTGACGTCGTATGTATTTACACTTCCGTTGGTGCCGTAAACTTCACCATAGATTTCCGCTTTTGAAGGCTGACCGCCGATGATAACGCCGAACTTATCCTTGGCAACTACGCGCATGGTGTATTGGGTGAAGGTTTTTCCGTCCAGTTGAACCGCATTTGTATATCCGCTGGTCGTCCATGATGTTGCGTTTATCATGTTCCCGTTATCATCCTGTTGATAAGTACGCTTTTGCAGATTGGTTGCAGACACGGAGCTGATGCCAAGACCGGGCCAGTTGTGGCTATTTCTTCCCTTCCAGTCACCATCACTGGATGTTTTTGTTCCGCTGTCATGCTCTATATCATAAGTTGCTTCCACGGTTCCGCCAAAAGCAGTACCAACCTGAGCGTGTGCGCTATCTACTAATTGAATACGATCAGTGGTATAATTGCTATTGGGGGAAACATAAACGCTCATATAAATATGACCGTAATTCGTGGGATTACCGTGCGTTTTCATATATAGAGCCACAGGATAACCGGAACATGCATACTGATAATCGTGCCATGAATCATCATTGCTGATGGAAAGACCTTGCGTATGCTCTGTACCGCCTTGATCTCTATAAGTAAACGATGCGGCATAACTATCTGTACTATGACATTTTACAGATACCGTAACATAATATGTGCCCGCCGAAATCTCATCTACCGCCCCTACCTTCTGCTGCGTAAACAGCACCCAGCAAGTAAGCATCACGAACACAGCCAGCGCCACGGTGAGCGCGCCGGTGCAGCGGTGCAAAAAGCGTTGTTTCAATGTTTTTTCCATAAATATGTCCTCCTTGGAAAAGGTCTTGTGGTTGAAGGGTGAATGTGCGTGGCCGAACGGCGCTGCCGTCAAAAACGGAAAGCGTCTGCGTTTCAGCAGTCGGCCATGTAGCGGCTTTGCACGGTTTCCTGATCCTGACCTGTCGGAAGCCGCAAAAAGCCCGGTGAAAACGGCTAAAAAGCCATTCTTAGTCATAATTAGTATAACAGACAAAAAAAAGAAAATCAAGAAAACGAAAAAACTTTTTCCCGCACGGGCGCATTTTTTACGTTTTCGTGAATTTCCGGGGATGTCCATTGTGAAAACTGACGGACAGCAAAACGGCGGTTGATTTACATTTGTTGACGAACAAATCACAGACTCTAACAAAGGCTTGACAAACCCCAAAAAGCAGCGTATAATAAAACTGCAAGAGGGAGAGCTGTCAGACAGTTGTGCCCCGAACGTAAAGAATAACCGCTACGTTAGCGAGGCGTGGGCGGTTATTTTTTTACTGCCGATATGTAACCTGTAGCGGCTACAAGAAGTAAAAAAGCCATCATGATGAAATATGCTTCCATCGGCATCCTCCTCCTTTCACAGTTCTCAAGCAGCGCTTGGAATATGTGTTCAGATGAAGGACACAACCGCCTAACCTTCTAAATAAGTTCTCTGATCCTCTTGCAGAAACGATATGCATCTGCATGCCGTTTTTTCGTTTTTATTATACTATCTATCCTGACTTTGTCAAGTAGTCAGGCGCACCAAACCGCGTGATCTGGAAAAACTTTTTCAAACCCCTTGCTTTTTTTCGTCGGCTGTGCTATACTATCGTCACATTTGCGGATGTAGCTCATCCGGTAGAGCGCCACCTTCCCAAGGTGGATGTGGCGGGTTCGAGTCCCGTCATCCGCTCCAGCAAAAAACGTCTTTTGTCATCCGGCAAAAGGCGTTTTTTGATTGATGTGTTCCGTTTGCGCGGAATATGGTGCTCATTTTGCAAATGATGCGCACTTCGTGCATGATGTGTGCCTTCGGCACGTGCTGTGTGAATCAGCGGATCCCTTATTTTTGCAGCGCGATATCGTCGATGATCTGCAGCCCCAGCGAACGCAGGAACGCTTCGCTTTCGTTGAACAGCGCCGTGTTGCGAAATGCGTCCGGCGTGTGCGCGTCAATTCCGATGATGGCCACCGCGCCGTATTCTCCGGCAATGCGCCAAAACGCCGGGTGCGGATAGCCGGGCTTTCCGTCGCGCTTGCCGTGGAACATGCCGAGGATGTTGTATTCCAGCGGCGTGCCGGTCTGCATCGCCTTTTCAACAATTTCACGGGAGAGCTTCTCGCAGTGCGCGTCAAACGCGGGATAGCCGCGCATGAACAGATCCGGGTGCGCAAGATAGGCAAACATCCCCGACTCCATGCCTGCGAGCACCGCTTCCCGGTAGGGCTTCAGCAGCTCCGGCGTCGTCAGGTTGCCGTTGTAAATGCCGCCGGGTTCTGTCGGCGAAAAATGGTGGCCGAGAATCAGATAATCCAGCCCGTAGGTCTGCACCTGCTCGCGCATCCACGGCAGATACTGCGGAAAATACTCGCACTCGAGTCCGAGCAGGATCTCGATCTTTCCGCGGTATTTTTCCTGCAGCGCGCGAACAGACTGCACATAGCCAGGAAATTCCGACACGGACATACGCATGCCGGAAACAAAGTCCTTGTAAGGCCACGGACTATGATCGGAAAAACCGATGCGGGTAAAGCCGCTTTCTATGGCGGCGCGCACATACGCCTCGTCCGTGCCGTCGGCGTGCATACAGCGGTAGGTGTGGGTGTGAAAATTATGCTTCATGACAGTCTTCCTTCTTTCTGCGAACCAGTATAGCACGATGTTGGAGAAAAAGAAATAGATTGCAAAAAAAAAGAAAGTATGCTATAATCGAGAACAGGAAACGATTGCCGGGGAGGAATTCAGTTGAGCGCAGAAATCAAAAACAGGATCAAGGGAAAACCGGAGCTTTGGAAAGCCGCCGAAACCGAAAGCGGCGCAGTCGCGCTATGTTGGCGGGAAACCCCCGGCGCGCAGGTCTATATCATTGAAAAATTCGACAACGCCCAGCAGCGCTTTTTGAAAATTGCACGCGTGCCGGAAGGACAGGAGCTGACCTATCTCGACGCCGATGTGGTCCCCGGCGGCGTCTATCGCTACCGTGTGATCGCCAAGCGCAAAAACCCGAACGGGGAAATCTTGCTCAAGCGCGGCGCCCCTGTGGTTGCAACCGTCTCGGTCTCCTATAGTGTGGAACTTTCCAAGGTCACACACCCGCAATTCGGCGCGGTCTATCTGACCTGGGACGCAGACGAGCACGCCGACGGCTACCGCATCAACCGCCGCCTTGCGGAAACAAAATCCACCCTGCCCCTCGCCTATGTGGAGGGTCAGGTGCTGAAATACACCGACAAAACGCCGGTCTCGGGACAAATCTATTTTTACTGTGTGCAAAGCTATCGCCGCACGAGCGAGGACGACGAGCTGCTGTTCAGCCGCCCGGGCAAGGAGCATATGGTCGTCAATCTTGACACCACGGAGATCTTGCGCATCAAGCGTGCACCCGAACGCAAGGTAACATTTTTTGTGCGCGTGACCGCCGGTGCAGACAGCTACATTTTGCTGCGCTCCGAACACGAGGACGGTCCGTTCCATGAAGTTGCACGCAGCAAGGGCAACACCGACCTGACGCTGACCGATCAGGGCAAGCGCGGCCAGAGAGAAGCGTATTACGCGGTCAAATGCATGCGCGCATTCGACGGACAGGAATATTACGGCGAGATGACGAAAGCCGTATATGTGAAATACTAAATCTACAACGATCAGGGCGCGTTGCAAAATAAGATTTGCAGCGCGCTCGGTTTTTAATGAAGAGAACGTAGAAGTATAGACAACCAAGTGTTAAAAGACACCCAAACCGTGGAAAACTTTCACCGTTCGGGTAAGCTTTATCAGACGTCGATGGTTTTCCGACGTCTGTTTTTCATCGTATTTACTTGTTTTTGAACTAAGCGGAATCCAAAACAGACAAATGCGTTTGCAAACGGTCGTTTTGTTGTTTTTTCCACAGCTTTTTCAGATTGAATC
>JAFTCX010000004.1 GCA_017454485.1 Clostridia bacterium
ACGGCACCGGTGTTCCAGCTATGCGCGGCTGTTTCCACATGGGCTGCATCGTTCGCGCAGACGCGGCGGTGCTCGTTTTCATCAACCGGCTCCCATGCGCCGAAATGGTGTTCCAGCGCGTCAAGGGCTTCGGTTTTCGTCGCGCCGCAGACGGTGCAGGTAAAGGTTTTTTCGCCCGTTTGCGTGCAGGTCGGCTTGACCGTCACGGTGCCGGTGTTCCAGCTATGCGCGGCTGTTTCCACATGGGCTGCATCGTTCGCGCAAATACGGCGGTGCTCCTGCGCACTGACAGACGTCCACGCGCCGAAGTTGTGCCCGGGCGCGGCGGTCTGCGTAAAGCTGAAATTGCCGCACTGGCAGGTCTTGACCTCATACGCCGGAACATCGCACGCGGCGGCGAAGGTCAGCGTTTCCTGTGTGTACGCGTGCGCGTGACCTGTCAGCAAGTAGTAGTTGCTGTTGTTATAGGTCGCGGCGTAGTTTCGCGCGCTGGAGGAGCTTTTGTCCACATAAATCTTCGGGCAGTTGCCGAACACGTCGCCGGCCGGCATGGTGACCATTTGTGTGATGAAGATGTTGGGCAGCACGCCGTCGGGATTATAAAACGCGCGAAGGCCCATCTTTGTGAGTGTCTTCGGCAAATTCACATGCTGCAAAACCGCCGCGCCGCTGCAAAAATAACGCGGAAGCTCTGCCGCGCCGCAGACGGAAAGATCGAGGAACTGCACTTGCTGATTGCCCGAAAAGCTATAGGCGGCAAAGGCTGTCACCGTTTCCGGCACACGCACCACGGCGCCTTCCTTTGCGGCCGGATACAGCCAGAGCTTGCTGCCGTCGGCGCTGAGCAGCACGCCGTTTTCCCCTTTGAATGTAGGGTTGCCCGCTGCAACTGTCACACTGCGCAGCGCGGTCAGACTGCCGCAGCCGAAGGAGGTATCGCTCACGTTTTGCAGCGAAGCGGGAAGAGAGATCTCTTTCAATGCGGCAAAATCCGAAATCGCCTGCGCACCAAGGGCTGTGATGCCCTCGCCGATAACTATACGGTTCGTCAGCACAATCGCCTGTGCCGTGTGCCACGGTGCGGGCGAACTCGCCGTATACTGCGGCAGTGCGCCGATGCCGCCGATGGAAAGCGTGCCGTCAAAAAGCTGCCACGCAAGCGTTTCCCCCGCCGCGCCGCCGATTGCGCCATCAAGCAGCGTCACATCGGAGAGCGTGCCGTAATCGCCGTGCACGCAGGTGTGCAGCGTGTAGCCGGGCGAAGTTTCGCACGGGGAGACAGTGTGTGCTTCCATGGTGTGCACCTGCACAGACGGCTGCTGTTCTTCGCCGCAGTAAATGCAGCGATATTCCACCCGGCAGGGATCGTCCGCCGCGGCTTTTCCGGCGGTGGGATAGCAGTGCGTGCGCACGGTGATGTCCTGCGTCACACCGCTGCCGTCAAACGCAGCGCCGTTGCAGGTGAACACATAGGTATAGCCTTCCGGCGCGACGGGCAGGGCGACAGTGTTTTCCGTGGTTGTCACCGCTGTTTCAAACCCGCCGGACGGGCAGGCAAACGTCACCGTAAAGGGCGCGCCCTGCGTCTTTTCAAAAGCGCGGATGCACACATTGTTGCGCTTGGTCTCAAAGCCGTCAAGCCAGCGCGTGTTGTAATAATAGGAAGTGCCGGCTGCGCTTGTGAACTGATAGTTGTTGTTGCCGCTCTTTTCGGAAAAGCCTTCGATGGGCACAGATGTCAGCTCGCGGAAAACCACACTGTAGCGTTCGCCCGCCGAAAGCGGAACTTTCCCTTCAAGCGCGATCACGCTCTTGCCGTAGGCGTTGCCGGACTGGGTATAGACACAGGTTCCGCCATCGGGCACAGCCGTCGCGGAAAGGCCGGTATATACGGAAAAGGTGTAGCTTTCCAGCGGTGCGCCGAATGAAACGGCGCGAAGATAAGCGTCGCCTTGCGCAACAAAGATATTTCCGGCAGCGGTCGCGTCGATCGTGCTGTGACTGCCGAAGCCGTCGTAATACTGCACCGTGCGCGTTTCGTCCTTCGCTTCGATCTCATAGGCGTTCACCGCACCGTAGCATCCGTGGTTTTCATAGGACATCCAGAAATAGCCGTCGTTGCCGAAGGCGGTGCTCCAACTGTTGCGGCAAAGCCACGCGCCGTCGCTTTCCGGCTTTGCAAGGCCGGTGAAGTTGTCTTTGGAAAACGTGTCGTCCCAGCCGACGATCACGACCGCGTGGTTGATCTTTGCGGTTTCCACATCGTTCGGGTAATAATAGGTCGCCGGAATCGCCTTGTCCGCCTGCGTTGCGGGCACACGATTGGTATAATACTGATTCTCCGTATAGAAATACTGCTCGGCGGCGCCGTAGGTCAGCACGGCTTTTTTGATGTTCATCTCATCGGCGACGATGCGGTGCAGCGCAGTAAAGTCATACGCGCGCGCGAAGCGGTCGGAAAAGGTCATCGTCTCTTTCAGGCTTTGCGCGAGCGTGGAGGCGCTGGTCATGTCTACCGGGTAATCGCACTCGTTCGCCGGACCCATAAAGTTTTGCACCGCCTGCGCAACATAAGACGCGTTGCCGCCGGCGTTCACGGCTTGTTCCGCGCTGTCCGCCGCAAGGCCGTCGTTGCGCGGGTCTGTTTCGCCGGAAACATAGGCGTTTCTGCCGTGCCAGACAAGGTGCCCTTCGGAAAGATCGATGGAATCCGCTGTGGACAGCCCTTTTTTGATCGCGTTGGCCTCCATGCAGGCGATGGACGCAAAGGCCCAGCAGGTGTTGCCGACCTGCAGCTTCACAGGCGTCAACAGCCCGTCCTGCCGCGCGTCATACGCAGCCGGAAGCTGCTTTTCGGCGCGTCTTCTGCCGGAGGAAGCGGCAAACAGGGTTTCAAACGCCGTTTTTTCGTTTCCGTTTTCGTCAAACCAAAGCCCCATCACAAGGCCGCTCTCGCTCGGCGCGGTCTCGGCATAATAAAGTGTGGCGCCGGTTGGATCGGACATGGTTTTTCCTGTAAAATGAAAACCGTCCGGCAGTGCAGGCACAGCGTTCTCTGCCGCAAACGCAACAGGCAAAGCGCAAAGCAGAAGCGCAAAACAAAGCAAAAGCAGAAAAGCGCGTTTTTTCATATCTTCGACCCCTTTCAGGCGGAAAAAATCTTGGTACCCATTCTCTTGGTACTTTTATTGTATACCAAACGCGAAAAAAATGCAAATGCTTTTTCAGTGAATCAGCGGGCGCTTGTCACCTTCACGGCGACCACGCTGATATCGTCGCCCGCAGCGTCGTCTGCACGCAGGTTCGCCAAAGACGCAATGTGCTTTGCAAGGTCGTCCATATTGTTCGTGCTCCACGCAAGCAGCTCGTCGCTCATCCAGCCGCAGTCGCCGGCTGTGACGCCGTCGGAGACGAGCAAAACGATGTCGCCCGGCTGCAGCTCAGCTTCAAACACGGAAAAATCCAGCTCGCGCAAAATGCCAAGCGGCATGGACGCCTCTTCAATGATATGCACGCTGTCGCCCCTGCGCAAAAACGACGCCGCCGCGCCGGCTTTGAAAAACGACGCGTGCGCACTGTAAAGGTTGACCGCCACGCCGTCGAGCGTTGCGATGGATTCGTCGGTCGATTTCACCAGCAGCGCACTGTTGACAAGCTGCATGGCGCAGGGAAAGCTGAATCCGCCAAGCAGCAGCCGCTGTGTCAGCGCGGCGGCAAGCTCGGAATCGACCGCCGCACGCGCGCCGGTGCCCATACCGTCGGAAAGCACGGCGAAGCGTGTGCCGTCGCTGCCGGAAACAAAGCGCACGCTGTCGCCGCAGACGCCGCTTTGCGCAAAGGGGATCTGCGCTTGCCCGACCAGCACGGAAAACGCCGCCTGTTCAAAAAAAGTCTCCACACTGCGCAGCTCCAGCACGGCGATCTCCGGCGGATCGAACCGCAGCCCGGTCATGCGCGAAAGGATGCGGCCGATCTTTTCATTGTCCAGCGAAAGCAAATCGTCGAGCATGGTGATCTCGATGCTCACGCGGCCGTTTGCTGCAGTAAAGTATTGCAAACAGTCCACCTCGATGCCGTGCTCACTCAGCGCATTTTTCAGCGTGCGCGCCCTACCGTTGTCAGCGATTCTCGAATCCGCCACCTGATCCGCGAGGTCGTTCAAAAAAACCGAAACTGCGCGGAACTGGTCACTGACGATGCCGCGTGCTTCGCGCGTTTTTGCTTTGGCGGCCATGCCGGAAACAAAATCGCCATAGCTTTGTTCAATTTGCAGCACCAGCGCCGCCGCACGCGGACAGCGCTTTTCAAGCTCCGTTTTTGCGCTGCGTTTTTTCGCAACACCGGAAAGCTCCAAAATATCGTTCGCCGTTTCGCTGTAGCGGGCGCTCCAGCACTCGGTTTTGAAACCGCAGCCGTAGCAGATGTTTTGCTGCAGCTTTGCGAAGATCGCGTGGATTTCGGGATCGACCACATGATCGAGCCTGCTGCCCGTTTCACAAACGATCTCCGCCGCGCTTTTCACCGCTTTGGAAGCACTGCGCAGCGACGCCGCCACCGGGCGGTTCAGTGCGCTGTCCGGCAGCAAGCTGTTCTTTTTCAGCATCTCCCGCAGCGCGTCGAGCCACCTGTTCGGAATGAGGAACGCGAGCACGCAGGCGAGAAGCAGTTCGCCCAAACACCAGAGCTTTTGCTCGCTTGCGCCGGAAGCAAACACACAGACCGCGCCCGTCAACGCAAAAAACGCACGCGTCACCCCCTGCCCCATAGAGGAAAACACGCCGCACATCAGCCCGCCGATCGCATAGATTGCAAGCAGAAACCGCGTGGACGGGTCCACACTCAGCGCCGTTCCGGCACACACGCCCGCCAGCACGCCGCCGGTGATGCCGCCGGTCTGCGCAAAAAAGAGCACCAGCAGCGCCGCAAACACGCGAACCGGCGAAAGCGGGCCGAAGGTCAGTCCTGCGCCGCAAAGCAAAAAGGAGCCGGCAGAACAAAGCAGCACCGCCACATCCTGCGCGCTCAGATCGCGCAGACCGACAGAACGCAGCGGCGAATGCAGCGCACGGGCAAAAAACGCCGCCGCAAAAAACGAAACCACGCCTTCCGCAAGCGAGAGCAGCAGCGCGGACAGTTCAAATTCCGCAAACAGCAGCGCCACGGCAGACGAAACGAGCACGCTCACGCCCGACAGCGCGGGCAAAAGCAGCGTCCCCTGCTTTTCGGAAAAGCGCTTTGCAAGCAGCAGGCGAAACAGCGCCGACAGCAGCAGCGCACCTGTTACCTTCAGCGCGACAAACCAGCGCTGCGCTAAAAACACGCCCAGCACACCGCCGAGAAACGTCCCCGGCACACAGGGCAGCGGCACGATTGAAAGCAGCGCAACGCAAAACGGCGAAAGCGTCTGCAGCGCTTTGCACTGCGCAAGCAAAAACGACGCCGCGCCCGCGAGCAGCGGAAAAAGAACGCTTTGACGGTCCTTGCCGCCGAACAACGCGCGGTTTTCCTTCTTGGGTAATGCAACATGCATAAAAAACACCGTCCCGGCATAAGAATAGAGATTCGCTCTCTATTATACGGGACGGTGGTTGCAAAAAAAGGCGAAACGGGGCGTCAAAAATTACAAAGTGATGGAAAACATCTGCTGCGCGTTTTTATAATAGACTTTTTCATAATCCTCATCGCGCAGATGCAGCCCCTGCCAGTAGGCGATCTCATCCTTCGGATCCCACATCGGAAAATCCGAACCGAACAGGATGCGGTCGGTGGAATAAAGGGAAATCAGCTTTTTTGCCGTGTCACGGCTGACCCAGTGGAAGGTGGATGAGGAATCCACCGCCAGGTTGTCAAAGCCGTGCAGCGCTTCGGCAGCGTTTTCCCAAAGCGACCAGCCGGCAAAATGTGCGCCGATGACCTGCAGATCCTTGTAATCCGAAAGAATCGGCTTCAGGCGGTTGACGTTGGAATAATCATAGCGGTAATCGCCGCAATGGATCAGCAGCGGCAAACGGTGCTTTTCGCACAGCTCGCAGATGTGTCTGCCGCGCTCGTCGTCAATCGGAAAGCCTTGCACGTCCGGGTGCAGCTTGACGCCCTTGAGCCCAAGCTCAAGAATTTGCTGCACGTCGCCCTCCATATCTTCGGAGTCGGGGTGCATGGTACCGAGTCCGGTGAAGCGTCCGCCGCCGGACGCAACATTTTGCGCGATGAAGCTGTTGATGGAACGCACCTGATGCGGCGTTGTGGCCACGGAAAAGATCACGCTGTGGGTCACATGCGCCGAGGAGCTGACATCCTTGAGCGTGTCCAGCCGGCCGTCAAAATGCATGGCAATGTCATAAAACGTGCCGATGCCCTTGGCTGCTTTCAGCGCAATTTTGTCGGGATAGATGTGGCAATGGGTATCAATGACAGGAAACATGGCGCACCTCTTATGCTGTTTCGATGGATGCCGCCTTTTGCAGGTTGTGGCGCTCCACCGCTTCTTCGCGCATTTTAAACTTTTGAATTTTTCCGGCGGCGTTCATCGGGAAGCCGGTCACAAAATCAATGTAGCGCGGCACCTTGTGCTTTGCCATATGGTCGAGGATGTACTTTTTCATCTCGTCCTCCGTCATGCTTTCGCCCTCTTTGAGCACGATGCACGCGCAGATTTCTTCGCCGTATTGTTCATCCGGCACGCCGATAACCTGAACGTCCTTGACTTTTTCGTGGGTATAGATGAACTCCTCGATCTCCTTCGGATAGATGTTTTCGCCGCCGCGGATGATCATATCTTTCAGTCTGCCGGTGATGCGGTAGTTGCCCTCCGGCGTTTTGCAGGCAAGGTCGCCCGTGTGCAGCCAGCCGTCCTTGTCGATCGCCTCTGCGGTCGCCTTCGGCATTTTATAGTAGCCCTTCATGATGTTGTAGCCGCGCGCAACGAATTCACCGATTTCGCCCACAGGCAGCTCCTTGTTGGTTTCGGGATCCACAATGCGGCATTCGATCTCCGGCATGGCGCGTCCGACCGTTGCCACACGCACCTCCAGCGGATCGTCGGTCGAACTCATCGTGCAGCCCGGCGACGCTTCGGTCTGGCCGTAAACGATGACGATCTCCTTCATGTTCATCTTGTCCACCACGTCCTGCATCTTGCTGATCGGACAGGGAGAACCCGCCATGATGCCCGTGCGGATATGGGAAAAATCGGTCTTCGGGAAATCCGCGTGCTCCAGCATGGCAATGAACATGGTCGGCACGCCGTGGAAGCAGGTGATCTTTTCCTGATTGATGCAGGCAAGGGAGGCTTTCGGGCTGAAATAAGGAATGGGGCAAAGCGTGGTGCCGTGGGTCATGGACGCCGTCATCGCAAGCACCATGCCGAAGCAATGGAACATCGGCACCTGAATCATCATGCGGTCGGCGGTAGAAAGGTCCATCCGGTCGCCGATGCACTTGCCGTCGTTGACAACATTGTAGTGTGTGAGCATAACGCCCTTCGGGAAGCCTGTTGTGCCGGACGTATACTGCATATTGCAGACGGAGTAGGGGTCCACATTCGCGGCAATGCGCGTGACCTCCTCCATCGGCACCTCGCCCGCGCGTTCGACCATTGCCTCCCAGGTCATTGCGCCCGGCATTTTGAAGCCGACCGTGACGACGTTGCGCAAAAACGGAAGTCTGCGTGAATGCAGCGGCCGGCCGGGAACCGTTGACGCCAGTTCGGGGCAAAGCTCCTGCATGATCGCGGCGTAGTTGGAATCGCGATAGCCGTCCACCATCACAAGCGTATGCGTGTCGGACTGCTTGAGCAGATACTCTGCCTCGTGAATCTTATAGGCGGTGTTCATCGTGACCAGCACGGCGCCGAGCTTTGTTGTTGCCCAAAACGTCAGATACCACGCAGGGACGTTCGTTGCCCAGATTGTGACATGCTTGCCCGGGCGCACGCCGATGGCCAGCAGCGCACGGCAAACCTCGTCCACATCGTCGCGGAACTCGGCATAGGTGCGCGTGTAATCAAGGGTCGTGAATTTGAACGCATACTGATCGGGGAATTCCTCCACCATTTTATCGAGCACCTGCGAAAAGGTTTTTTCGATCAGCGCGTCCTTTTTCCAGACATAGTTGCCCGTGTGCGCACGGTTGAAATACAGATCGTGCTTCTTTTTGGAGGGCGTCTGGAACTGTGACATATAGTTTTCATAGTGCGAGAAGATCACATCCATGATCGGCACTTCCGGCAGCCACTGCGGATCCCAGTCGAGAGAAAGGAAGCCGTTGTAGTTGATGCAGTCCAGCGAGCTGAGCATATATTTCAGCGGCAGTTCGCCTTCGCCGAGCAGACAGTGGCGGCGGCTGCCGTTTTCTTCGCGGCTGTCGCTCACATGCACATGGCGCACATAAGCGCCGAGGTTGCGGATCGAAGTCTGGTTGTCCTCGCCGCCCTCAAAGAAGGTTGCATGGAAATCCCAAAGCGCGGCAAGACTGTCGCTGGCAAAGCTTTCCATCACATCGCGCAAAAGCGAAGTATCGGCGTAAAGGCCGGCCGTTTCCAAAAGGATCGTTACGCCCGCTTCTTCGGCAAAGGGCAGCACGGCCTCCAGACAGGCAAAAACGTGTTCCTTTGCGTTTTCCAAATCTCTTGCAAACACGCTGACAGAGGGAATGCGCAGCGCCTTGGCAAAGGCGATCGCCTCTTTGAGCTGCGCAACGTTTTGCGGATTTCCGGTTGCGATATCGGCGCGCAGAGCATAGTTTGCAAGCGTGATTTTGGCATCCTGCAGCGCGCGCAGCGTTGCGGAAATGTTGCTTGGATGGAACGGTCCGCTCTTTTCAAAAAAGGCGGGGTTCATATCGCTGCTGAGCTCGATCGCACCGAACGACAAGTCCTTTGCCTGCGTAAAGATCTCGTCCCAGCTCTCCTGCTTCCAGGCATGAATGGTAAAGGAAAGTTTCATGCTCAGCCCTCCTCAAAAACGATCTTGTTCACAGCGTTGACATAGGCGCGCACACTCGCGCCGATGATGTCGGTGGAAATGCCGTTGCCGGAATACAGCTTGCCCTCGGAGCGCAGGCGCACAAGCGTGCTGGCCATCGCTTCGCGCCCCTCGGTCACAGCCTGAATCTGGAAAGCGTCCAGCTCAAAGTGGCGGCCGGTCACCTGCTCGATGGCAAGGAAAGCCGCGTCAATGGGGCCGTCGCCGCTGGAAAGGCCAATCAGCGTTTCGCCGTTTTTGCGCAGCGTGATATTCGCGGTGGGCTTGATGATGTTGCCGCTGTTGATCACATAGCTTTCCAGCTCATAAGTCGCGGGCACCTGCAGCGCCGCAGAAGCAACAATGGCGTCGAGATCCTTCGCGGTCACGTCCTTTTTGGCGCTGATGCGCTTGAATTCGGAATATACGCGGGCATAATCGTCCTCGGACAGATCGTAGCCGAGCGATTTGACCGCAGCAGTCACACGCGCGACGGAATCCTCATCGGAGAGAACAAAATCGTTGTCATATTCGCCCACACCGTTATCGAAGGGCGAGGTCTTGCTGCGTTCGGTGTTGAGGATCCACGCAACCTGCTTGATGCCGCGCACCATGCGCGTAAAATCAATGCCGGTGGAAAGGCCGAGATCTTCGCCGCGCTTGCGCAGATACTGGGCAAATGCGCCCATGGACACCGCGCCGTCGCATTCCACGGCAGTCTTGATCTCCTGCACGCCGGCGCACGCTGCGGCAACCGCGCAGGCGCAGCCCATGTTGCATTCGTCGCTGCACTGCACGCCGAGCGTCACGTTTTGCGCCCCGGGCACAGCCGCTTTCAGTTCTTCAAAGAAACGCAAAAACTCGTCCGGCGTCATCAGTCCGGCGTCGTCGCTGAGCGTGACGACCGTTGCGCCCGCATCCACCGCAGCGGCAACCGCGCGATAAAGAAAATCGCGTTCGCTGCGCGTGGCGTCCTGCGCAATGAATTCCACCTCGGCGCAAAGCGTCTTTGCCTTTTGCACCAGCGCGGTGATCAGTTCCAGCATGGCAGGCGCTTTTTTGCGGCAAAGGAACTCCATTTGCACCGTCGAGGTCGGAACCACAAGCTGCAAGCGAGGCTTTTTTGCGCTTTGCAGCGCCGCCCAAACCGTTTCAATGCTCTCCTCAGAGAGCGCGCACGGCACGGCGATCACACTGTTTTTGACGCCGGCAGCCATGGATTTGATCAAAATCGCGTCGGAAACTTCGTTGACCATCGCCGGAAGCTCGATCACAGAGGCGCCGAGCTTGTCAATCTGCTTGGCAATTTCCAGTTTTTCCTTGAAGCTCAGCGTTTGTCCGGGCGCACTTTGCGCACACTTGAGCGTCACGTCGGCAATGCGAATGTTCTGCATGATGAAAACTCCTTTACTGAAAAAAATAAGTCCTTGAGAAACTCTCAAGGACGAAATGATCCGTGGTACCACCTTGTTTGCTGCAAAAGCAGCCGCTCATCAAGGCTCAAATAAGCCTTTAGCCATGGTAACGGGGCTTCCGGAACCGCTTACACAGCACGAAGCGTTGGGCGATTCTGCTCGGGAACGAGACTGCTTTACCGGCGCGCATCGGCTCACACCAACCGCCGACTCTCTGTTGCTGCGAAAAGGCAAAGCATAATTCCGTCATCGCATTTTTCTCTATTCGGATTGTTGCTATTGTATCACGATTCTTTTTCTTTGTCAACAAGGCATTGCCTCCAAATGTTTTTGACAGAACTGCGCACGGATTGTGAAAAATGACAGTTTCTGCCACAAGATGTATGGATACGGAGATTTCTGCGCTTCTGTTTTTTTAAATTTCTATTAACAATTTTGTCAAACTGTAAACAATTGTCCCATTGGGAAAAAAGTTTGTCGGTTTTGGTTGACAATGGAATTCATTTTCTAATATAATAAGGATAATTTGATTTTGAGGTGATCTCATGCTCCCTTCTGTTGACAACTTAAACTGTTTCGAATATCTGAAAAAATGTACAAGCATCTATGATGATGTTTACATGATGCAGCATTTCGGCGTCAAATATTATCGCAGCGAAGTATTTGCCGAGATCGACGCGCTGTCTGCTTATTTTCAGAATGACCTCGGTCTGAAGCGCGGCGACGTCTATACCGTTTTCATGACCACAACTGTGCAGGGAATTTACGCGTTTTACGCGCTGAACCAAATCGGCGTCATTGCCAACATCGTCCACCCGCTGATGTCTACCGCGTTTTTGAAAGAAACGCTGGAGGATGTGCACGCCAAGGGCGTGATGATTCTTGATCTGCTGAGTAAGGATCATGTCAAGACCATCAACGACAGCGGTCTGCCCTGTTTGGTCTGCTGCTCCTCCGATTATTCAAGCGGCGTGAAAAAGATCGGCACCAAGGTCGGCGAAACGATCATCAAGGGCGTGTTTCCGAAATTCAAAAATGCAACCTATTACCACGACGCGATCCGCCGCTATAAGCGCTGCATCCCCGTGGAAAACAACGCCGACGATATCGCCGTTTATCTCAACGGCGGCGGCACAACGGGCAAGAGCAAGACCATCAAGCTGACCGGCCGCGCCATCAACGAGCTGGTGCAGCGCGTGTCCGATATCGACAACATTGAAGACCCGGGCGAAGAGGCGGAGATCATCGTTTTGCCGATGTTCCACTGCTTCGGCCTTTGCGTCGGCATCCACATGGCGCTTTGCAACTCCGCACGCCTCATCCCGATGATGCAGTTCGATTCCAAAATCTTCTGCCGCTTGCTCAAGAGCAACCGTGTGGTCGGCTTCGGCGGCATCCCGCTGATGATGGACAAGCTGATGAAGGACAAGCACTTCGACGGCCCGTGGCTCAAAAATGTGCGCATGATGTTTTGCGGCGGCGACGATTGCAGCGAAAAATTCCTCACCGAATATAACGCGATCTTTGAAAAATGGGGCGCACGCGGCAGACTGCGTCAGGGCTACGGCCTGACCGAGATCGGCTCTGTTTGCACCACGAACACCAACTGGGATTTCAAGCCCGGCTCCATCGGCAAGGCGCTGCGCGGCGTGACCGTTCAGATTTGGAACGACGATCACAAGGAAGTGCCCAACGGCGAAATCGGCGAATTCGCGATCTCAGGTCCGACCATCATGGCCGGCTATTACACGCAGGACGGCCCCGAGGATCTCGGCCTTTATACTGACGAAAACGGCGAAAAATGGGTGCTTTCCGGCGACCTCGGCTACCGCGACGACGACGGCTACTTCTTCTTTGCCGGCCGCAAAAAGCGCATGATCATCATCGCCGGCTACAATGTGTATCCGAACGATTTGGAAAAGAAGCTCACCGAGCTGGACTTCATCAAGGACGTTTGCGCCGTGCAGGGCTGGCAGAACGGCCGCAGCATCGTTCGACTTTATGCCTCGCTGAAAAAGAGCGGCGACGAAGCGCAGATGAAAGAGGCCATCATCAAGGTTGCGGAAGAAAACTTCTCCAAGTTCTATGTGCCCAGAGAGATCATCTTCCTCAAGGAGCTGCCGCAAACGCCGCTGATGAAGGTGGACTTCATGAAGCTCAATCAGGCAAAGCCGGAAGATCCCGTTTATCAGGCGTAATTTACATTTTATTCATAAATTCAAAAGATTTCCGAGAAATTCATTTGATATCATGAAACAAATAAATGCTTTTTCATAGCATCTGCAACAATAAATGCAGAAAGGATGTCTCATGATGAAAAAATGGATTTCTCTTTTTCTTGCAATTCTCCTGCTGCTCCAATGTTCCCCTGTTACACTTGCGTCTGCCAAACAGAAAAGCTACAAGCGCGTCAATGACCGCATTCCGACCATAGTTGTTGCAGGCGACGGCAACGCGATTTGCGTTCCGGACGAAACCGCGCCGGACGGCGAACGCAAGGTCATCAGCGGCGGCATTTTGCGCGACGTTTTTACATCCTCCGACGAGGAAGACGACGACAACTCAAATGTGGAAGAAGCAGTTGCCAATGTGCTCTTGCCGTTTTTCAAGGAAGGCGTTTTAAAGGACAACTGGGAGCCTTATTATGAAGCGCTGCAAAAGGAGATCGGCGATCTGTTCTATGAAGCGCAGCTTGACAAAGACGGCAACGCCCAATACGGCACAAACGTCTCCGGCTGGTGCCAGTGGAGCAACTGGTACAACCAGAACAACGACAACAAAGGCGATAAGGGGTACTACGGCCTTGACGATTACCGTTTTTGGTATGACTGGAGACTGGACCCGTTGCAAAGCGCAACATCATTGCACGCCTTCATTCAAAATGTCAAGCGCGTTACAGGCAGCGAACAGGTTGCGCTTTTTACCACCTGTCTTGGCAGCAACGTCGCCATGGCTTACCTTTCGAAATACGGCGCAAAGGATCTCTATTCCCTCGGCATCAACGCCACCGTTGCCAACGGCTCCGAATTTATCACGGAGGCGCTCACAGGTCAAGCGAAGCTCGACGGTCACGCCCTTGTTCGTTTTTTGGAAACCAGCGCAGTCTCCGGGATGTTCAACCCGGAAGAATTCTTGATTGCAACGCTCGATCTTGCAACAAAAGCAGGCTTGCTTGACGGCGTATCCAAATTCCTGCATGCTACCATCTACGATAAGGTGGTGCAGGGCGTCACAAGTGCGCTGGCACTCGGCACATTTTTCACCTTCCCCTGCTACTGGTCGGCCGTTTGCCCCGAGCGCTACGATGAAGCAATTCAGTTTGTGTTCGGCAAAAAGGGCACGGAAAAACGGTTGGAATATCACGGTCTGATCAAAAAGCTGAACAAATATCACAACAGGGTCGGCTTGCACATTGCAGAGCTGCTGAAATCGGCCGGCGATCAGGGCGTGAAGCTGTCGATCCTCGGAAAATACGGCTTGCAGATGATTCCGCTGAACCAGTCCAATGACCTTGTCGGCGACGAATTTGCCTCCTTACACCGCGCAGCCTTCGGCGCGACGACTTCCACCATTTTTGACACGCTCTCCGATGATTATGTTGCGCAGCGCACCGCGGAAGGGAAGGGTAAATACATCTCCCCCGACCGCATGGTTGACGCATCCACCTGCCTGTATCCCGATTGCACCTGGTTCGTCAAGGGCACGACCCATGTGCACCGCACAGAACAGGAAAACGATTTGCAGTATACCTGCCTGACCGCCGACCGTCAGCTCACAATTGACGACTTTAGCTGGACACAGTTCATGGTTTATGACAACGAAACACAGCAGATGATGCCTATGACCGCTGAGAACTGTCATACAGAGCCTTACTCCACCAACAAAACCGACGAGCAGCCGAAAAACCCGCTTGCAAAAATGAAGCTGTTTTTCCAAGCGCTGCAGCGCTGGTGCAAGCTTTTGATCGAACGCAATCGCGGCAAAGAGTCCTAAATTGCACTTTCCCGAAAACACAAAAGAGCGTCCAAGCGAATTTCGCACGGACGCTCTTCTTTTTGTACCCGCTGATTAACTCGGTGCGTAAAGATTGGCGAGGAAATTTTTCGTCAGATGCAACAGAAATCGCGCAGACAACCTTCCGGTTTTCAAGAGATTTCTGTGCAAAATGACGGAAAATTTACCGTCAATGTTTGCGCGTTCGAGTTAATCAGTGGGTACCTTTATACAAACCTTCGAATCACCACATGCACGCGCCCCTTTTTGCTTTCGCCGCGCACCTGCCAAAGCAGCGCTTTTCCCTTGCCGCGCAAAACGAGCTTGTCGCCCTCGTTCACATGCGCGTCGGGCTTGAATGTCTGCACATCGTTGAGGAACACAACGCCGCCTTCGATGCTTTGCACTGCCTTTGTGCGCGAAAGCGAAAACGCCGCGCCGAGCACACTGTCCAGCCGCAGCGACGATACGGACGCAAACTGCTCGGTGAAATGCGCTTCGCGTGCGGAAAGCTCGGAAAACGCCGCATTTCGACCGGTCAGGGTAGCGCGACCCGCGCTATTCAGGTTTTCAAGCAAAAACGGGGCAACGCTTTGCAAGCAGATGAGAAACGCGCCGGTTTCATCCACAAGAATATCGCCCAAAAGCTCACGTTTGATGCCCAGCGCCATCAGCGCACCGAGATAATCGCGGTGGGTGAGCGTGCTGAACTTGTCTTTATCAAAGCGCAAAAGGGAAAGCATCTGCAATTCCGGCTGCGCTTCCAGCAGCGTTTTCGGGGAAGCGGCTTCAAAATAGCGCGGCACAAACAGCGCCACGGTACGTTCGGCATCCGCATAGCCGCCGAAGAAAAACAGCGACACCTCCCGTCCGCACTCGCGCTGCAGCACCTGCAGCAAGGAGCGCTGACGCAGATCGAGAAACGAGGTGTGCGTCAAATAGCCGTCGTCGGCCGCCGTGCGCAAAAGGTCGCGCGCATGGGCAAGCAAGCGTTCATCGTCGGTCGTGTCGATCCCCTCCCTTGGGTCAGTACGCCTGTAAT
This sequence comes from Clostridia bacterium, assembly GCA_017454485.1. Lineage (GTDB taxonomy): Bacteria > Bacillota > Clostridia > Oscillospirales > Acutalibacteraceae > UBA6857. The sequence goes on from JAFTCX010000004.1 coordinate 15,411, forward strand.
GCGGCGATCAAATCACGGACAAAGCGTTCTCGCGTGTCCGCATCCACCTCCAAAATGGAAAGATACGGGTTCAGATCCTCCAGCTCCATCAGCAGCAAACGTCCGTCCTTTGTGCGGCAGGCGTCCACACGCTGAATGCCGTTGCGGATGCTGTTCCACTGAATGAACCGTTCGGCGAACGCGCGATCCTCGGCGGTGAAGGCATAGGGCGCCAGCTTCCACCGCGCATCTCTGTCGGGCGCGTACATTGCGTATTCCAGCGTATCGTTGATGAAGTAAAACGAAACTTCATAAACAAAGTCAATCGCAGGCTGCATCACAAACAGTCCATCCGCCGGCTTCGTTTGCAGCAGCGCTTCCTTGGTAAGAAAGCGAAGCCCGATGGAATCCGCGCCGTTTTTCGGCTTGACCACATAGCGCTCGGCTTGCGGCAAACGCTCAAGCTGATCAACGCGGTCGACTGTCGGAATCACAGGAAAGCCCGTTTTTGTTAATTCGAGCAAATACTGCTTGCCGCACATATCCGCTTTGCCGCAGAATTCATTGAAGGTTTTGAGCTTTTGCGTGCGGACACGCCGCACAAAGGCGTCATAGGTGTCCTGAAAGCCGCAGGTGCTGCCGGTGTTGCGAAAGACGATGGTATCCACGTCCTGTTCAAAGCGGTGCGAGTTGACCGGATGGCAGAGGGCAAGATCAAAGTGCTCCTGCAGCTTTCCGGTCAAAAAGATATCCTCCGCGCAGTACACGCGGCCCTTCGCCTGATAGTTTAAATCGGTTAAGTATAAGAGTTTCTTTTTCATTGTTTTTCCTTTGCTCTATTTGAATCGTCCTATTGTTTCTCTGCTAAGTACCCACTGATTAACTCGGATGCGCAAATCTTGACGGTAAATTTTCCGTCATTTTGCACAGAAATTGCTTGCTAACCGTCAGGTTGGCTGCGCGATTTCTGTTACATCTGACGAAAAATTTCCTCGCCAATCTTTACACATCGAATTAATCAGCGGGTACCTAAAGTATTTTCCGCAGTGATTGCGAAATGGCTCACGCCGAACAGCACCGCAAAAACCGCGAGTGCAGGATGCCGCAGCAAAACGGCACAACACAAGAACAACACCGCCGGCACCAGCGCAAGACCGAAAAGCACCGTTTTACTTTTTCGACGCGTCCAAAGCACTGCATACACGAGGAGCAGCAGCGGCGAAAGCACCAGCCAAGCGACCATGTTCGCAGCCGAGGCGAAGCCGAATTCAAGACGCGGCAACAGCGGCAGCACCATCAGCGCCATGCAGGCGTAGCGACCACTCTGTTCCAGCACGTTCCAAACAATGTGGCGGCTTTTAATCGCCGGAAGGCCGCTCCTTTTCTGTCCGACGACACTGATCAGAAGCAGCAGCAAAACCAAGGCGGCATTGACTGCGTTGATCCAGCCGAAGTTCATACCGTTTCCTCCTGCAGTGACTTTTTCATATAGATCACATCCGGCAACAAGCCCGCCGCACGGACGGGCTTTCTTTGCGATTATGCGAATGAAACCGTTGTCAGACCAACCGGCAAAGAACGCAGAAGATCAAGGTCATTCGTTTCATGCGTCGTCCGCCTTTTTCATATGCATGCCACACACAGCCGCCTACTAAAAAGTCCGATGCTCGCACACTGTCCCCTGCCTTTCTGCTCACTGATAATGGTGCGCCTGTTCGAGCATCATATCCTTGATCTTCATCAATCGCGTTGTGGCCGAACGCTCGTTTTCGTCAAGCTTCATCGTGATATACTTGATCGTCTCCTCATACTGCGGAATCATCACATGCTCCAGCGCATTCACGCGGCGGCGCGTTTTTTCAATTTCCGCAGCCAGAAGCTGGCAGGTTTTTTCGATTTCAGCAAGCCGGAGCAGGTCTGGCATAATATCCGAAAGCGCTTTGACCGCGTCGTCCAGATCGCAGGAGGTGAAGGCGTAGCCGTAGGAATAAATTTCGCCGTCCTTCGCCGCTTTGAGCTTTGCTTCAAACTGCGGGACGATCACGCTCATGATGTTCTTTTCGGTGACTTCCACATCCATGCGCTGCGAGGGCATCATCAGCGCCACATCAAGCGCTTCATCGCTCATCACGCTGCGGGCAATCGCCATATGCATATTCGCCTGCCGGATGCCTTCCTCCACCTCCAGACGCAGCGCTTTGTTTTCGCGCACCAGCTCCAGAAAGCGGCGCATGAGTTCATCGCGCTTATCCTTGAGCAGCTTATGGCCGCGGCGGGCGGTCAACAGCTTGCGCTTGAGGTTTGTCAGCTCCATGCGCGTGGGGTTCACATTGAGTACCGCCATGCCGTCACCTACTTTTCAATATAATACTGATCGAGGAACTTGTCGCTGATTCGTTTCAGCTCGCTGCGCGGCAGGATGGAGAGCATCTGCCAGCCGATGTCGAGCGTTTCTTCGATGGAGCGGTTGGTTTCAAAGCCCTGCGAAACATAAACCTTTTCGAACTCATCGGCAAATTTTGCATAGAGCTTATCCATCTCCGTCAGCGCCGCTTCGCCGAGGATGACCATGAGCTCCTTCGCGTCCTTGCCGCGGGCATAGGCCGAAAAGAGCTGGTTCATTGTGCCGGAATGGTCGGCGCGGGTCTTGCCTTCGCCGATGCCCTTGTCCTTCAGACGCGACAGCGACGGCAAAACGTCGATCGGGGGCGCAATGCTCTTGCGGTGCAGATCGCGCGAGAGGATGATCTGACCTTCCGTAATGTAGCCGGTCAGGTCGGGGATGGGATGGGTCTTGTCGTCTTCCGGCATCGTGAGGATCGGGATCATCGTGATTGAGCCGCTCTTGCCGCGCTGACGGCCGGCACGCTCATAGATCGACGCAAGGTCGGTGTACATATAACCCGGATAGCCGCGACGCCCGGGCACTTCCTTACGCGCGGCGGAAACCTCGCGCAGCGCGTCGGCATAGTTTGTGATATCGGTCAAAATGACCAGAACGTGCATGTTCTTTTCAAATGCGAGATACTCCGCGGCGGTCAGCGCCATTTTCGGCGTTGCAATACGCTCGATGGCGGGGTCGTTCGCAAGGTTGGAAAACATGACCGTGCGTTCGAGCGCACCGGTTTCGCGGAAGGACTCCACGAAATAGTTGCTCTCTTCAAACGTGATACCCATGGCGGCAAACACCACGGCAAACGGCTCGTCTGTGCCGCGCACACGCGCCTGACGGGCAATCTGCGCCGCAAGCTCGGCATGGGGCAGACCGGACGCCGAGAAAATGGGCAGCTTTTGTCCGCGCACAAGGGTGTTCAGTCCGTCGATGGCGGAAATGCCGGTCTGGATGAACTCCTGCGGATAGGAGCGCGCGGCGGGGTTCATCGGGGTACCGTTGACATCGAGCCGTTTTTCGGGCATGATGTCCGGACCGCCGTCGATGGGGCGACCCAGACCGTCAAACACGCGGCCGAGCATATCCTCCGACACGCCGAGCTCCATCTGGCGCCCGAGAAAGCGCACCTTGCTTTCGGCAAGGTTGATGCCGGTGGAGGATTCGAACAACTGCACAAGCGCGTTGCTGCCGTCGATCTCCAGCACGCGGCAACGGCGTTTTTCGCCGTTGGAAAGCTCGATTTCGCCGAGTTCATTGTAAGCCACAGCCTCCACATCACGCACAAGCATCAGCGGGCCCGCAACCTCCTGAATGGTTCTGTATTCTCTTGGCATCAGTCGTCCTCCCCTTTCTTCGCCTGTTCAAGCTGGCTGTCCAGCGCTTCGATGACCGCGTCATACGCGCCGTTGATGTCGGCCTCTTCCACATATTTGAAACGGCCGATGTCTTCGCGTACCGGCATGGCGACGATCTTTTCGATATCGCCGCCGTCGGAAAGACAGGCGATGGATTTGTTATAGAATGCAAGCACGAGCCGCATCATCAAAAGCTGTTTTTGCAGCGAGGTATAGGTGTCGATTTCGTGGAACGCGAGCTGATGCAAGAAGTCCTCGCGGATCGAGCGTGCCGCTTCCATCGTCAATCGGTCGCTCGGAGACAGCGCGTCCATACCGACGAGCTTTACGATCTCGTCAAGCTCCGCCTCTTTGGAAAGCAGACGCATGATCTCGGCGCGCAGGGTTGTCCAATCGTCCGCCACGTTTTCGTTGAACCATTTGCCGAGCGAGGCGGCATACAGCGAATAGCTCGTCAGCCAGTTAATCGCCGGGAAATGGCGTTTATAGGCCAGCGCGGAATCCAAGCCCCAGAAGACCTTGACAATGCGCAGCGTCGCCTGGGAAACCGGCTCGGAGATGTCGCCGCCGGCGGGTGACACCGCGCCGATGACGGACAGCGCACCCTCACGCGGTTCGCTGCCAAGCGATTGCACACGGCCGGCGCGCTCATAAAACTGCGCCAGACGCGAGCCGAGATAGGCGGGATAGCCCTCTTCACCGGGCATTTCCTCCAATCGACCCGACATTTCACGCAGCGCCTCCGCCCAGCGGGACGTGGAGTCCGCCATGAGCGCCACGCTGTAGCCCATATCGCGGAAATATTCGGCGATGGTGATGCCGGTGTAAATCGACGCTTCACGCGCCGCCACAGGCATATCGGAGGTGTTGGCGATCAGCACCGTGCGCTCCATCAGCGATTTCCCCGTATGCGGGTCGATCAGCTCGGGAAATTCACCGAGCACGTCGGTCATCTCGTTGCCGCGTTCGCCGCAGCCGATGTAAACGACGATGTCGGCCTCCGCCCATTTTGCAAGCTGGTGCTGCGTCACGGTTTTGCCGCTGCCGAACGGACCGGGAATGGCCGCAACGCCGCCCTTCGCAATTGGGAACAGCGCGTCAATGACACGCTGACCGGTCACAAGCGGTGTGGTCGGAGACAGCTTTCTGGTGTAAGGTCTGCCGCGGCGCACCGGCCATTTTTGCATCAGGCCGATGGCGTGAGGATTTCCGTTTTCGTCTTCAATGATCGCGACGGTGTCCTCCACCGTGCAGGTGCCCTCGCTGATCTCCTTCACAGTGCCCTTGTATTGCACGGGCAGCATGATTTTATGCAGCACAACATCCGTCTCCTGCACCGTGCCGAGGATATCGCCGCCGGTCACCGTGTCGCCCACGCTGACGCAGGGGGTAAAGACCCACTGCTTTTCGCGCGAGAGTGCGGGCACCTCGATGCCGCGCGTCAGGTTGTTGCCGGCGATCTTCATGATCTCCTCCAGCGGACGCTGGATACCGTCGAAGATGCTGCCGATCAAACCGGGGCCGAGCTCCACAGACAGCGGCTCGCCGGTAGATTCCACCGCTTCGCCGGTGCGCAGTCCGCTTGTTTCCTCATAAACCTGAATGGACGCGCGGTCGCCGCGCATTTCAATGATTTCACCGATCAAACGCTGCTCGCTCACGCGCACAACGTCGAACATATTCGCTTCCCGCATTCCGGAAGCCACAACCAGCGGTCCCGAAACCTTCGTGATCGTTCCGTTGTTCATAAGCATATATCACCTTTTCATTGATTATTTCAAAATGTCCGAGCCGACTGCCTGCTCCACGCTGCGGCTGATGGAGCGCAGCCCTTCGCCGGTGTTGCCGGACACGCCGGGAATCAGAATCACCGCAGGCACCGCCCGTTCGCGGTAGCGATCCAGTTCGGCGCCCATTTGCGCGGCAAGCGACTCTGTGAGGAACACGGCGGCGTATTTTTCTTCGCTCAGCCGCCGCAGCAGACGCGTCGCTTCTCTTGCGTCGTCCGCAGGAAAAATTTCAAGTCCGATGGACGCAAAGCCGTAAATGCTGTCCTTGTCGCCCATGGCAGCGATCTTATACATAAAGCGCACGCACCCTTTCCTTGATGATCTCGGGCGATACGCCGCTCTTCTTTGCCGAAAGCAGAATGCGCACCGTTTTGATCTCCGCCGATTTCGCAAAGAAATATGCGGCGATCGGGTCAAAGCCGAAAAAGACGTATTTTGCGCGCTTGGCCTGTTCAATCAGCACATCGTCGCACCATTTTTCAAACGCGGACGTGCTCTTTTGCAGCAGCGCCGCGCCGTCGGACAGCGGCGTTGTTGCAAGATAGGCAAACAGCGCACTTTCGCCCTGCACGGCAGCAAAGCAAAGCTGGCTTTTTTCCAGTGCAAAGCAGGGACCGACAGCGCTCTCCGTGAACGAGAGATCCTTGCCGGTTCGCGCACAGCGCAGCGCGGTTTTGATGTTGGTGGAATCGCAGATAAAGCGGAACAGCTCGCGCAAAAGCGCGCTCTTCGTGGTATCTGCCATCTGCGCAAGATAGCGCAGCGCGGCCTCGTCAATCAGAATGTCGGCGCTCTGTCCGCTCTCTGTGCGGTGCGCCGCTTCAAAGGCGCGTTTTGCACATTCGGCAAAAAACGGCGGAAGCCTGTCGAACGCATGGGCGTTCACGCTCTCGGTCAATACCGTAAGATCGAGCACCGAGGGCTGCTGATACAGCGGCGTCGGATCAGCCGAGGTCAGCATACATTTGAGCGCCGCCTTGAGGTTGAAGAAATCGTTCAGCGCCGTCAGGGCAGAAAGCGCCTGTTTGTCCGGCACGACCTGCTGCAGCAGCGTCCAAAGCTGTTCATTCTGCCGCGCAATGATCGCCGAGATGTCGCTTTCTTCGTCGTTTTCAAGCCAGCCGAGGTTTTTCAGATCCTGCACGGCACGCTCGAACGACGGCGCATCCGTGAGCGTTTGCACCTGTGCCTCGGTGAGCAGCTTGCCCTCGTTGGCGCGGATGCGTGCCACGGCATAGGCGTAATCAGTGTCTCTCATAGCGTCCTCCGATCACGCAAAAAGCATCGGTCCGAGCAGATCCTTGAGCGCGTCCATGGACGCATCGAACACCGCACGCAGCGTGCAGTTGACCTCCATGTCGCCATAGACCAGTACAAAGCCGTTTTCAATCGGCTTGGGCTGCGGCGCAACATGAACCGCGCCCGTCTCATAGACCGCGCCGTTGATCTTGTCTTCAAAATCCGCAGGCAGCCGCGCAAGGTCGCGCGCGTTCAGGAACATTTCGCACTCGCCTTTTTCTATGTTTTTGACGCAGAGCTTGTAAAGCAGATCGAAATAGGACGCATCGTCCATCTTTTCCACCGTTTCAAACGCGGCGGCGATCACGTCGTTGACCACGGCGTTCTTGACTTCAAGATACTTCGTGCGCGTGATGCTTTCCGCTTTTGCTTTCGCAGCGGACGTGATCCGGTTTGCTTCGGCGTTCGCGTCGGCAATGATCCGGGCTGCCTTTGCGTCGGCGTCTGCCCGGCCGTCGGCAAGAATCTGCGTGGCGGCGCGGTTGGCGTCGGCAAGGATGGCATCCACCTTCTGACGGCTCTCCTCTGCAATCTTTTGGGTGATTTTGTCAAGTCCCGTCAAATCTGTCTCCTCCTTCGTTGTCTGCATTGGTTGTGACAGAACATCAACCGATTCTGAACACGGCAAGGAAAGAGATCAGGAACGGCAGGATCGCGTAAAATTCAACCAGAGACGCCATGGTGATGGCGCGGCCGGACTGATCCGGCTTTTTGGCAACAAGCGAAACGCCTGCGGCGGCGACTTTGCCCTGATGGATACCGGAAAGCAAACCGCCGAACGCGATGGGCAGGCAGGCCGCAAGATACAGCAGACCCTGCTGCCAGGTCAGTTCCACAGGCGTGCCGGAAAGCACGTTGGTGCGGATGAGCACGAAAATGGCGATGATGAAGCCGTAAAGGCCCTGGGTACCGGGAAGAAGCTGGAGAATGAGCACTTTACCGAAGAGCGAAGAATCCTCGCTCAGCGCACCTGCCGACGCCTGACCCACAAGGCCGACGCCTTTTGCGGAACCGATGCCCGCGAAGATCACCGCGAATGCTGCACCAAACAGCGCAAGAGCCAAACCGAAATTAGTCATTGTAATTTTCCTCCTTGATTTTGAAGTGTTTTAGATCAATTTTGAAGGGCGTGAAGACCTTGCCTCCGCCTTCATAAAATTTTGAGAAGTATTCCACATACTGCAGACGGCAGGTGTGGACATAGGTGCCAATGAGGTTGATCGCAATGTTCAGCGCGTGCCCCGCAAGGCAGATGATGACGAACACAACGATATTGCCCATCATGGCGGCCAGCATATTGACCACGGAGGCGATGACGCCTGTGACAAGGTTCAGCGCGAGCAGTCTCGAATAGGAGAGAATGTCGCCGAGATAGCCGGTCGTGTTGTTATACAGCGCGTACACGCCGCCGCCGAGTTTTCCGAAAATGTTCTTGGCGGAGCGCCCCGCTGTGAGAATGATCAGCAGTGCACCGATCAGAAGAAGCTTTGTGCCGACGGATTTGACCGACGCGCTCACGGGTTCAATGAAGTCCTTGCCGACAATGGCAAGGCCGGTCACGAACAGATACACCGGAACGGTGTCGCACACGGCGCCGACATAGTCCTTTTGCTTGCAAAGCGTCACAAAGCGGATGAACAAACCGGTGAACAGATGGATGATGCCGATCAAAAACGAAAACAGCATCAGCTTGATGGAGTCCGCCGTCGGTTCAAACCAAAGCGCGAGCGACGGGCCGGTATCCCAGCCGAGGAAGTTTGTGCAGATCGTCGGGATCAAATCGCCGAAAAAACCGCCGAACAGCGCGCCCCAGATGGTGGTGGAAATGCCGCAGTAAAGCGCGAAGGACGCAGTTTTGCGGGTGTTCCCCTGCACCTTGATCTTGTATTTTGCCACAAGGCCGAAGATGACCATCAAAAGACCGTAGCCCGCGTCGGAAAGCATCATGCCGAACAGCAGGTAATAGAAGAACGCCATGACCGGGTTCGGGTCAAGGTCGCGGTTGGACGGCGGGGAATACATATTCGTGATGCTTTCCACACCGCCGGCAAACGCGTGGTTCTCGATGAGCACCGGCACATCCTCGTTTTCAAGGTCCGGCTCCTCCAGCTCCATCTGCGCGGTGAAGCGGTTTTCAATGTCGAAGCGAAGCTGCTCCGCGTCGCGCGCCGGGACATAGCCCTCAAGGATTACCGTGCGGCTGGATGTTGCCGCTTTTTCCATGCTGCGGTACTTCTCGCTTTGCGCGGCGTAATAATCCGCAAGCATGCGCATACTGTCATAATGTTCGGCATATTTTGCGATGGCGGCGATCAGTGCGGTGATACGCTCCTCATCCGCCAGAATCGCCTGTTCGCACTGTTCGATCGCAAGGCGCGGCAGCGTTTTTGCCGGATTGTCGGGCCGGATAAAGCCAATGGCCTTCAGCGCGTGTTCCACATCTGCGGCATCGGTATGATGGCAGACGATCACAGCGCAGGTCTGCAGTTTTTCGGAAGAGACGACCTCGGCGGAAATGCCCTCGGTTTCCGGCAGCTCCACCGCAAGGCGCGACAGAATGTCTTCGGCTTGCAGCTGGCTTTTGAACAGTCCGATAAAGATCTCCGCGCTTGCTGTGCGGCGCGTATTCATCGGAAGATCGAGCGCCCCCCACGGACGGTAATAGTCGATCCTTGTCCGCCGGCGCAGAATATCCTGCTTTGCGGCGTTGATTTCTGATTGCAATGCGCCGATATGTTCGCTCATAAGCATCACATTGTCCGCGTTGTTGCAAAGCTGCCGGTAATCGGCGTATGTGATATCGGTCGTATCCGTGAACTGCTGCACAAACGAGCGTTTGATCTTGCAGCTTCGCTCCAGTGAGGCAACCGCGTCGTTGACCGTTTTTTGCTTGCGCGCAAAGGTCTGCACCAGCGCGCCGGTCTGATATTTTGTCAGCGTGTTTTCCACATCTTCCACGTTGGAAAGCTCTGTGATTCCCAACCGCTGCAAATAATCCATCAGGCGTTTGCTGTCTTCGAGCATAGCGATCAAAGAAAAGTGCATGAGTTTGATTTTTGCCAAATTATGACACCTCCTTTTTTCTGAAAATCTTAACTTCGTGAATCAGCGGGATTCAGGTGATGGCCTGCAGCACAGCCGCAATGGCCGCATCATATTTTTTTTCGGTGTCACCGATCACCTTGCTGCGCCGCATACCGGCCAGCTTTTCCGCCTGCTTGAGGATGCCGTCGGCGGTCTGCTGCGCTTCGGAAAGGATCAGCTTTGCCTGATTCTTTGCCTGTTCAATCTGCGCCGCGGCCAACGTCTGCGCCGTTGCGGCAGCTTCGTCGCACATCGCCTTTGCCTGTTTCTCGGCAGCCTTTTCGTTGGCGGCCGCCACAGATTCGGCATTCAGCACGGTTTTGATCATATCATAAGCCATACGCTCTCACTCCCCTCTATCACAGAAAGCATCGCCGTGACCGCGCGTTCAACCAGAACGGGCGTTTCCGTGTGGCCGAAACGCAGTGCCAGCGAAACAATGAGCAGGATGATCAGACACACCGCAATGGCTGCCAGCAGCAGCACGCGGCGGGCCGACATGGGTTTGCGCTTTTGCTTTTGCGGCGTTTGATTTTGCCGCACAGGCCGTTTGGTGCGGCCGGAAACCACAGGCTTGTCCCGCACGGGATCCGACTGCTGGGTCTTGTCACTCGCCGCGGGAGGTTTCGGCATTTCCGTTTCCGGAATGCTGGGCTGCACAGCCGGCTTTGGCGCAACGGGCGGGGTCAGCGGGGAAGGGATCGGTTCGATCTTCGGCGATTCCGCTGTTTGCGCCATCGGGTCGGACATGGAATAGACGTCTTCAAATTCCATGTTGCCCAGCGGCCTGTTTGCCAGCGCGGATTCCAGATCGGCAAGCATCTGCTTGGGTGAAAGATAGCGGTTTTCCGGCAAAAAGGCGCAGGCTTTGCCGATGATCAAACACAGCGCTTCGTCATACAGCGCCGGCGGCGGGAACGCCACACCGTCCAGGCGGCTTTGCTTGGAACGGTCAAACGAGGCGACCGTCAACTCCTGCGGATAAGGCTCGGTAAACGGCAGTCTGCCGCGGTTGATCAGGCTATAAAGCACAAGACCGAGCGCGTAGGTATCCGCCGTGCAGTTGATCTTTCCGGTGCGGATGTACTCCGGCGCCATATAATACTGTGTGCGCTTATAGGCGATGGAGGTTTTGGACGGTTCGAGGCAACTGAACGAGCCGAAATCGCCGAGCTTACAAAGACCCTTGCGGTCAAAGAGAATGTTTTCCGGCTTCAGGTTCGGATAAATATAACCGAAATCACGGCAGCGTACCAACGCGCGGCAGATGGAGATACCCAGCCGCAGCGTTTCATTGCGCGTGAGGGAGAAGTTGTCGAGCACCTCGGTCAGCGAGCGCATCTCTTCAAGCCGGATGAGAATCAGAGTGCCTTTGCCGTCGGACGTTTTGCGCTTTTCCCACGCCTCATAGCGCACGAAATGCTTGCCGCCGTCGGTCTTACGGATGATGTCGATGTTATCGGTGATGTTGCTGATGATTTTTTCGCGCAGCGTGTCCTCTCCGGCAGCCTGCGGCGCTTCGTTCAGCTTGTTGAACGATTTTTTCTCGTTGCGGTAATCACCGACGCGGATCGTTTTTAAAACCGCGCGCTGGGTCGAACCGTCGGGAAGCGCGCGTGTAATGGTATATGCTTTGCCGTCCGTGCCCGAACCGAGCTGGTTTTCGGTATACCATTCGCCGAACACAGGGTCAAAGGAATGCGGCATAATTTCATCTCCTGTTCGCCAAAAAAATGAAAGTGATTTAATCTTATTTAGTATAACACAAAGCGGCAGAAATTACCACGTTTTATACTGATTTTTTTTGTAAAAATTTATTGCCGTGTTTTGTTGATTTTGCGCCCCTTTTTTCATCATTGCAAAATGAAAAGCACTTGACTTTCCGCGAAAAATCAAGTACAATAAGAGCAGAAAAGAAAACGGAGGCGCGCAGATGGACGAACTCTCTATGGAAGACATCGTGACCGTTGTTGACGACGACGGAACAGAACACGTTTTTGAGGAGCTGGACCGCATTGAGCTGGACAACGGCAACCGTTATGTGGCGCTCATGCCCGTTTATGAAGACGAAGTCGAGCTGCTGGAAGACGACGGCGACGTTTTGATTTTGAAAGTTTTAGAAGAAGACGGCGAAAACTACCTTGTTCAAATTGAAGATGAGGCGGAGTTCAACGAGGTCGGCACGATCTTTGAGGACCGTCTGATCGAAAAATATGAGGCCGAGGATCAATAATTCCTTCGGTTTCGGACAACCTAATAACATCTCCTGCTGTGTACGACCAACCGGCGATTATAACCCAACACGTATTTTTACGGAGAGCGCTCGGGCAGCGGATTGCAGACCTCCCGCCTTTCGGCGGACGAAGGGAGCGTGAACCTGTTCGGCAATCACCACCCTGCTATATGCAGGTTATACACGTCGGTCCGGCATGGCGGGAGTGTTTTTTTATGCGCACAGCTTTTGCTGTGCGCATAAAAAGGCGGCGGCGGGACGCCTCGTGCGTTGCACGAGGCGAAAAATCGCCCGGCGGCATTTGGCGTTGCCAAATGCCGACGGGCGATTTTTTCCGCGGCGCGTTCGCGACGCGGTCCCTCCG
>JAFTCX010000039.1 GCA_017454485.1 Clostridia bacterium
TGATCCCGATTTCATCGGACAGTTTTACTGCTTCAATTTTAAAACTTTTCTCATACGTCATTTGAACTCACCTTTCTTTGGTTTTTATTCTATCATCTTTTGGTGAGTTTGTCGACTCTACTTTTATGATAACACTCCAGAGGTTGAGGGCTGTGGGATCGAGAAAGCAAAGGCTGAAAAAGTGTTTTGGGAAGATCCCTCATTCACTTATTCCCTTATTCCCTCATTCCCTTATTCCCTCATTTCCTCGTTCCGCATTCCGAATTGCCTGACGCCTTGCGTCAGGCCTTCGGCCACATCAGCGCTTCGCTGGCGGGGTCGGTCACCCAACGGTGCTCCGGCAGGAAATACGGGGTGATGTAGGGGTTGCCTTCCAGATGGCGAATCACCCACAGGTACCACATGGCATAGCCGGGCGCGGTCGTCTGCGGATGGGTCTCCTCGTTCAGGATGAGCACGGTCGAATTGTTGTGGGTCTTCACCACATCTTCGCTCAGCTCGGCAAAGCCGTAGCCCTGTTCGGGGTTGAACTTGTAATAGTAGATCTCCGGCTGCGGATGGGTGTGCGGCGGATAGCTGCTCCATTTGCCGGGGAAGCCGATCACCTCGCCGACAACGAGGTTCGACCACGGCGCGTTGGAATAATCGAACACGGTGCGCACAATACGGGTGGACGCTTCGCGCATGGTGCCCTGGCCGCGGTGCTCGCTGGCGCACTCTTCGGGGGTATAGAGCTTGCAGGGGAAGGTCTTTTCGTTATCGGTGCGGTGCACGGTCCATTCGCTTTCCGCGCCCGCGGTGATGGTCACCTTGACGTCGTTCGGCACCGAAAGCACCCACGGCTCGAAATCGAAGCAGTTTTCACGCTCGATCTCGAAACACTGGCCGTCAAATTCGACCTTCGCCTTGCCGTAAACGAGCAGATACGCGCGCTCCATGTGCTGTTCGTCGGTGAACACATCGCCCGCCTTCTGGCGCAGGATGCCGAAATCCATCAGCGTTTTGGGTTCCTTGTCTTCCCAGTTTGTAATGGCGGTATAGCCATAGTCCCAGTCCTTCGGACCGGGCAGCAATCTTTTATCCATCGTTCTGCCTCCTCAGCCGAGAATCTCGGAAACCTTGACCGGTCTGCCTTCGGCAACGGACTTCTTGGCGGCAAGGGCGATCAGAATCGCGGCAAGGCCGTCTTCGCCGGTGGTCGGGGTCGGTTTGTCGTTCTGCACCGCGTCCACGAATTGCAGCATCTCGTCGCGGAAGGACTGCATATAGCGCTCCAGGAAGAAATAGAGGGGCTTATCGGTCATCACGCCGTCCGCCGTCATGAGGGTGACGTTGGTCTCGGTATCGTTTGCGGCAACGGCAGCGCCCAAAGAGCCGAACGCTTCCACGCGCTGGTCATAGCCGTAGGCGGCGCGGCGGGAGTTGTCGATCACGCCGATGGCGCCGTTCTTGAATTTGAGCGAGATGATCGCGGTGTCCACGTCGCCGGCTTCGCCGATGGCGGGATCCACAAGGCACGCGGCGTTGACATAAACCTCTTCCACCTCGGAACCGGCAATGAAGCACGCCATATCGAAATCATGGATGGTCATGTCAAGGAAGATGCCGCCGGAGACCGCAGCGTATTCGGCCGGTGGGGGTTCGGGGTCGCGGGACGTGATCTTGATGAGCTCGAGCTTGCCGAGCTTGCCCTCGTTGATCAGCGAGCGGATGTGGGCAAAGTTGTGGTCAAAACGGCGGTTGAAACCGACCTGCAGCTTCACGCCCGCTTCCTTGACGGCTTTGATGACGGCGAGCACCTTTTCCGGTGTCAGATCGACCGGCTTTTCGCAGAAAACGTGTTTGCCGGCTTTGGCCGCGGCAATGGAGATGTCAGCGTGGGTGTCGGTGGAAGAGCAAACGAGCACGGCGTCGATCTCGGGATCGGCGAGCATGTCCGTATAGTTGTCATAAATCTTTTCAATGCCGTATTCGGCGGCGAGTGCGGGCAGCGCGTCTTTGAACACGTCTGTGATGCCGAGCACCTTTGCGCCGGGCACGCTGTAGGTGATGGATTTCATGTGCACCTTGCCGATACGGCCGGCGCCGATGATGCCGATGTTGAGCTGTTTCATAAATAATCCTCCGTGAGAAGTAAACTTGCACGCACGCGTGCTGATACAACTTAGAGTATAACAAAAAAAGACTGCCGTTGCAAGATGCAGCGGCAAATTTCATGGGTGAATTTGTAAAATTTTCATGGCGTTTCACAGGTGCGCGCACAGCGCCGACCTCACCGGATAGGCTGCACCGGATAAAAGAGATTTTCAAAGAAATCGCGGATCTTCGCAAAGAAGTCGCGGATCGCCTGCAGAATCCTTCCAAAGAAGGAGGTGTCGGTCTGCTCTGTGTCTTCCTCAGGCAGCTCGAAATTCAAGGCCCGTGAAAGTTTCGTATCGGTTTCAACAGAAACGCAATGCGTCAGTTCTCCGTTCAGGTAAACGAGCGTGGGGCTTTCGTCAAAATCGGATTTGTTTTTTTGCGCCGTCTCAAAGCGGTAGACGCCGACCGGCGTGACAGTAACAACCACCCCGTAGGTGTGACCGCCCTCAAACGTCTCGAACTCGCTGCTCGAAGAATACTGCTTCAGCCAGTAGCGGACGGTCGCCGTGTACTTGTCCGGCTGTGCCGAGACGATCGTCATGTCCGGTGTTTCGCCGGCCTTCGGCGGCGTCACCGTCAGCCGCACTTCGGAAATGACGTTGGAATCATCCGCGAACGCGGGAACGGCCATGGCGCCCACCAGCAGAACGCACAGCAGAAACGCGAACATTTTTTTCATTGCTTTCATCGTGATTCACTCCTTTGATTTTACATTGTATCATGCAATACAAAGTATAACAGAAAGCTGCTTCATTGTCAAGGGCTTCGCTGATTCACGCGCTTTATGGAAAGTGTGAGAAGCTTTTTTGTCTAATAGAACATAAATCTTGCAGACCGCCCCTCGGTTCGCAAAAAAAGCTCCACGCAAACGACGGGCCTTTTGCCGTCAATCCGAATGAATCAACGGGTTTCAAAAAGCTTCGTCCAAAAACAAAAAATGCTTTAAAAGGAAAAAATCGCCAAAACATTGCTTTTCCTTTTTGTTTGTACTATACTGAATCATAGGCTATTTGAAAGGAACGAAGAAGATGGAACGCATATACCAGGTCTTGAAAACAATCTTTTTATATCTGTCGCTGCTGTGCACATGTCTTTCACCGTTGTGCGGCGGCGGTGATCTGAAATCCTGTAAGTTGATGCTGCCCGGGAATCGGAACCGCTATGTGCAAATCGCTGCGGCCGACGAAGGCTTGGATATTTGGCAGCCGCGGGAGACATACGGCGGCTACCGCTACGGACCGTCCATGATTCTGAACCGAGACGGCAGCCTTGACGTCTGGAGCGCAGCGAACGGCCCGGGAGATATGATAGACCTAATCAGCCACAGCCGTCTGACCTGCGGCGGCCGGTTTCACTCAAGGGAAACCATTGCGCTCAAGCCGACGGCGGGCAGCAGCGATCAGCAATGGACCTGTGATCCCGGCGTGATCAAAATCGGAAAATACTATTACATCGGCTATACGAGCACACAGGATCCGCGCGGCGTGAACAACAGCGTCTATGTGGCGAGAAGCCGCAAACCGAACGGCCCTTTCCTTGAAAAATGGGACGGTAACGGCTGGAGCGACGAGCCGGCGCCGCTCATTCCATATACCGGCGATCCGGAAGGGTTTGGCGCCGGCGAACCCGCCTTTGTTCTAATGGGCACAAGGTTGTATATCTACTATAGCTGGAATATTCCCGGCGCAGATACCACATGTGTGGCAACCGCAGACGCGACAAAAGAAAACTGGCCGGCAACGCTGAAATATCACGGCACATGTATTCCCGCAAAAACAGACGGCGATTCTGCGGATGTGAAATATCTTGACCAATACGGGCGTTTCCTCGCCGTTTTTACGGAAAAGCGCTTTTCGGGCGACAGCTACATTGCCGTTTGGGAATCCTTTGACGGCTTACGGTTTCGCCAAAGCAGCTTTGTCAAAGCAAAGACCGCAAAGCGGCTGCACAACTGTGGCATTTCCGGCAGAGCAGACGGTCACATCGCCGCCGGGGACCCGGTCTATCTCGCCTACGCTTACGGCGCAGACTGGGGCAACTGGCCGACCAGACTGCACAAGGTCAAGCTTTCGCTGGCCAAAAGCCCGAAACGGAATCCGGCAGCAGAACAAAATGTTGAAATCCCGCAAAAGCGCAGCAAAGACCGTGTGATTTCAAATATACAGACGATCAAGGCTGAAAAGCAGCGCTATGATATCAAACGAAGCGAACACATCTGGGCCATGGCGTTCGATTCGGATGGATATTATTATCCGATTCTGTTCGGTGTGCGGTTTGACGGCTATGATCCATCCATAATCAGAATTGTTGGCTCGCGCATCTTTGCCGTTGGCAACGGCGTCACAAGAGTCCGCCTGCATTGGCATGGCTACACCGGCGACTTCATGGTTTATGCCGGAAGCAGTGCAAACACGAAATAAGACGCGCCGATTTCTGCAAGGCTATAAGTCCTCATTTCACGGCAAAGCCGAACAGAAAAACGAGCCGTTCAGCGTCCGACAAGGAGGAATTTCCATGCTAACAGAACTGCTGAAAGAAAGAAATGTGCCAAAACTGCTTGCGAGAGAACAGGCGCTGGAACTTTTGCAGCGGGAGGAATACGGCTTTTTGCCCGAAGCGCCCTCTGCGCTGTCATTTTCCGCAAAAGAGAACATCATCCCCCGCTTTTGCGGCGGAAGCGCCGAGCTGCACCACATCACAGTATCGTGCACGGTGCGCGAAAAGCCGTTTTCTTTTCCGTTTTTCGCGGCCATACCCGCCGACGGAAAGCCCCACCCGTTTTTCATCCACATCAATTTCCGCGACGCGGTGCCGGACCGCTATATGCCGACCGAGGAGCTGCTTGACAACGGCTTTGCGGTGCTCTCGTTCTGCTATCAGGACGTGTCAAGCGATGACGGCGACTTCACAAACGGCCTTGCCGGTCTGCTTTTGGAAGACGGAAAGCGCAAACCCGCCGACCCGGGCAAGATCGCGCTTTGGGCGTGGGCGGCACAGCGTGTGATGGATTGGGCCGAAACGCGCCCGGATTGGTTTGACCTTTCCCAAAGCGTCGTCTGCGGCCATTCGCGCCTTGGCAAGACCGCGCTGCTTACCGCGGCGACCGATTTGCGCTTTGCGTTTGCCTATTCCAACGATTCCGGCTGCGCCGGCGCGGCGCTGGCACGCGGCACACGCGGCGAAACGGTGCGCGACATCTGTGCGAAGTTTCCGTTCTGGTTCTGCGAAAACTATTTGCAATACATCGACAACGAGGCAGCCCTGCCCTTTGACCAGCACGATTTGATCGCCGCGATTGCGCCGCGCCGTGTTCTGATCGGCAGCGCGGCAGAAGACTATTGGGCCGATCCGTTGTCGGAGCAGCTCGCCTGCGTTGCGGCGTCGCCCGCGTTTTTGCACGGCTTTGACGGCTCTGAGCGACCGGCAGAAGCCGGCGAAGCGTTCCTCGGCGGCGACGTGGGCTATCATCTTCGCCACGGGCGGCATTATTTTACCCGCACGGACTGGCACCGGCTCATGCAGTTTGTGCGTTTGCACGGGGAAGAGAAAGCGTAAACGCGGACGTTTTCCCGCGAAGATAAAAAAATCGCTGAGGGCACACAACCTCGGCGATTTTTTGTGATAGATAATGCTCTTTTTCAGCGCGCGGGAATCTGTTTTCCGTATTCATACAGAATATCGCTTGGAAGATCAATTTCATCATTCCAATAGATGCACGTTTTACTCTCGTCCAACGCAACCTGCTGAAACAGTCCAGGCAGCGTTCTGAGAAGCCGGTAGCTTTCAATCTGCTCCATATCTTCTTTGACATCATAAACCACAGCTTTTCCATCGGAAAACACCACGCGCAGCAAATAGTTTTCCAAAGGCAATATTTCTTTGATGCGAGGAATCATGTCTCATTCTCCTCTCAAACCAATGGCGGCAATTTTCCGATGGTTTGCGTATTCCACATCTCTTGCAGCCTCTCCGAATTATACACGATTCCGGCAAAAAAATCAACAGCCGCAGTACAAAACCACGGCTGCTATTGGAATTCAGTAACGAAAATCCAACTTTTTTAAAAGGCCCAGAGAAAGTCGAACCGAACAACGGATGCGCATGAGACGGTTTTCTTCGACTTTTACTACAGTTAATTGAACCACTTGAGGTTAGAATAAAAAAGTTTTTTATTCTTATCTCAAATTTAGCCTGTTTTGACTTCGTTTGTACAATTGACAGATCAAAAAAACGAGACAGGAACCATATGTTCTACACAGATTCCTGTCTCTGTCCATCCGTGGAGAGTTTGATCCTGACTCAGGACGGACGCTGGCGAGGGAGTCTATCCCCACCAAAATCAGTATATGTATTATAGCACAAATTATTCCTAATGTCAACAACAATTTCTCAATGATTTCTCATTGATTCATCTTCACTCCAGAAACTCTAGAAAACCACTTTTGAGCATTTACAACTATAGGGTTTTAAAGATTTCTATAGAATCTTTCTCGGCATTTTCAGATGCAAAACATTGTATGCACCCATCCATTGATATTTTCATCGCCAGTCCATATTTTGCCAACTCCTTTGCTGCCGCAGTACGACCTCCTCCTTCGCTTCCTCCCTCAATTCTTACTATTGCTCCAACACACAGTATTTTTCCTGATGAATCTAAAACAGTTGCTCCATCAAGACTCAATAACTCTATTCGCAGTTTCCTGTCTAAATACTGGAAATAATGCTTTTCGCTATTAGAAGATCCGGTGCTAATTAATCGTTTGATTACCGTTTTCTTTTCGGATGGATTTTCATTATTATCAAGAGAATCTTTAGGGAAACAATTGCGTTGAACGATATCTACATATTGATCATCAATTATTGCAATGCATCCACCGGTATGTGCAAAAGATGTGTCGAGCACTGATAAATATACTTCATCAGCAAATTCTTTTGCATACAAAGTTTCCTCTTCCCTTGTATTCAACTTATATCTAGCTTTTATAGTTTCATGAATAGTGTATGAATCCAAGTACATCCACTTACCATTTCGCTTTACAAAAACAAGCTGCCTTGATTTAAACACAAGCATATCGCCATTTGACTGCATGATAATGCCTATCCACTCGGAGCCATTCTCGGAACAACACATGTTTGTAAAGTCTATAAAATCATATGGAGTCCATGGCATATACTTTTTGTCTTCCAAAGTACGTTCATGTATTGCAGAGAAGTATTTTACAATTCTACCACTATTATCAAGTTTGATTCCAGAAGACATGCCATCTGTAAAAACCGCACTGTGATTGCTTTTCAAGAAGCTCAAATAATCTATTGTTCCCGTTGTCTTTTTACTAGCATCAATAATAAACCCAAATGACACATGGTTGCCTTCGTATGTCTTCTGAGACCAATCACGTAGTTGCCTAATCAACTCATAAATGCATTCACTTCCCAGCCAATTACATAATCCAACTTCAAACGCCACATTAAACATTGCGTTTCTATACATGTTTTTTTTATCATACATCCGTTTAGCAGAAAACTGTTCAGTTCGGTAATCAAATCTACTAACACGAAGTATCTCTCTTAATATTTGTTCAGCGGCTCCCAAATCTTGGCTTGGATTATTTGTCCTCATTCGAAAATGAAATTGAGGAGTTGCCAAAGCTGGGAAAAAATATAAGAAAGAAGAAATCCCCTTTTTATAACATTTAATGTGTTTTTTCAGATTTTTTGATGATGTAGATTCAATTTTTAATATGGCACTTCCCTCACATTGAAGCAGTGGGAAAATGTACGTATCTAAAATATACTTGAATTCATCAATCGCCTGGCTTTTTCTTGATTCTAATGAGGATCTCTTCTGCATAATCAAAGCCTCTCCTTGATAGTATTTTCAAGTGTTCAAAACGGGGCAACTCGATTGCGATCTGCGCTCCCTCTTAAAATTCAACACAAAAAATTCGAAGTCCTTTTTATCCTTCATTTTAAGAGTTCAAGCCAGTCCGCACCTTAAAACCACGTAGAACTATTGACCTGTCATCGATCCGACATCTCCCCCTTGTTTTTGGGGAAATGCCAAACATGTGAATCATATTGATCTCTTTGACATCAGAGTTAAATGAACGTCTATAATAATATATGCCAAGAATTATTCAAATCTTACATAAAAACAATTTTTCCTACCGAATTCCCCCTTTTTCTTAAAGACAACTTGCAAAATTTTGACCCACATATTCCTCTGCCTGTAGTCCTCCCTTTAGAACGACCACTATTTTTCTGTCCTTCATCACACGGATACATTCGATCAACCGTCGAACAACAACATCGTCATATTCATCAAATGAAATCTGATTACTCTTAATGACCTCTTCCATTCGTGCAATGCTCTGTGTAATTGAATCGTCTGCCGCAGCTTGACATTTAGCAACCTCCAACCGTTGTCTCAACTCTTTTATTCTTTCAAAATTTAATTGAATCATATCCAGATATTTGTTTTTTTCTCCGGTGGTTGTTGACATAAGCCCCATCCAGCGTTCATACTAAACACTAATTAAAAACAGACAACAACCAATTTCTACCCGTGATGCTTTTTATCGTATCTTTTGTCAGGTTTTGTATCGTCTCACACAGTCTGTCTACAACCTTATCAAGCGATGCAAAGATTTCATTCCTAAA
>JAFTCX010000040.1 GCA_017454485.1 Clostridia bacterium
AGCGTTAAGACCGCATAAAAAACATCTTTTCTAATGCAGCAGCCGCGACCCGGACGGATCGCGGCTGTTGCTGTGATTATTTGATTGTTGCTTTATCCCATCTTACGCGTACACCATCTCCCGCAGGACGATCTCTTCCGCAGCGCTTTTGAAGCTATTCATCAACCCTACCCATCGAAGCGGGTCGATCGATTTCATTGCTTCCGTCACGCCTTCGGCTTTTGCCATCTGTGTGACCATCGTTCCCACCATCGCGTGTGCCTGTTCGTCAACTTCCAGCAGATGCGGCCAAAGCTCGTCGCACAGCAGCATCTTGCTGAACAGTGCCTTGCGGTGCTCCTGCAGATAGGTTTTGCGCAGCATGCCGTACTTGCCGAGGGGCGGGTAATCATCTTTGGAATAAACGAGATTCGGCAAATAAACGTTGCCTTGACGGGTGTAGTACAGTCCGTTCTGTTCGTTGTAAATCTGATCTTTCATTTTGAGTAATCCTCCGTAAATAGAATTGAGTTTGTCCTGTCAATTCACTCTTTCCAGCTGATTACAAAAGCAACGGGAGACAACTTCCTTACGAAGTGTCTCCCGCGGGGACCTTTTTCAATTCGGTTTATTCTGCGTCGTCTTCTCCGAGAAAGCGGCGGCGCATCTCCTGCATCTGTCCGCAGCACATGCGCCCTTCCGGGCATTTGCCGTCGATCACGCAGCTCGGACCGAAACGGGCGAACAGCAGGGGATTGTCTTTGCGCAAAAGGAACAGCAGCTCGGTTGCCAGCGCACGAATTTCCCATTGCGCACGGTTGCAGGTGCGCAGCTTCAAAAACAGCCGCAGCTCCCGGGCGTTCATCGTGGTCACAAAATCAATCACGTTGCCGGACAGAAGAACATAGACCAGATCGTCTTCGCTCACGCCCTCTGCCTTGAGCGCGTCATAGAGCGCAGCGGTGGAGGAAAACGCGTCGAGATACAGATCGAGCAAATCGGGGTTTTCTTTGATGGCCGGCGGGATGATGTGGCTTGTGCGGTTGCAGACGTTCAGCGACGGAATGGCGATGCTTTGCATCCGATGGCGCGCAAAGTGGGTCAGCGTGGAAAGCGAAACGTCACTGAACCGAACCGTAAAGTTTGCCATTTCCAGCGCACGGGGACGACCGCTTTGCACAACGGCGTCCAGCGTCTGACGCAGCGCCGCGTCCTCCTTCAGCGTTTCTTCGGCGTCCGCTTCGGCGCAGCCATAGCGCTCGATGAGGGCGGTCTTTGCAACAAGGCGCTCGGCGTCCGGTGTGCAGGAAAGCAGTGCGACGGCCGGCTGCGCACTTTGAGAACCGCTGCTTTTTTTGATCGGCGGCAGCGGCAAAGTGTCGCAGTAAGCGGCGTTCTTTTCTTCAAAATCGCCGAACACGCCCGGAGCGGCTTCTTTGCACTGCTTTAAAAGCTGCGTGCCGATGGCGTAGATTTCCGCGTTTTTGCTGCCGCGACCGTAAAGCATGGCGCGCAAAACGCCGAGCAGCTCGCGGCCGTTCAAAGAGCAGAAGAAGTTGGAATAAAAACAATAGGGCAGAACGAAACGCGCGTCCTCCTTGGGAATGCCGCGTTCGCAAAGAGTGCCGTACAGGGCAAAGAGCTTGTCCATCTGCGCGGTGTAACGCTCCTTCTGGCTGTCGTTCAGCGAAGCGGGAATGTGATAGCCGCAGTCGGCAAAATCCACATAGCGGCGGGATTTGACCGTGAACGACGCGAGACGGAACTCGATCATGAACTGCTCAACCGCCACGGAGACATTTTCAAACGCGAGGTTGAAGAAAATGTGCTCCACAGTGGAGGTGTGTCCCGAGGCGGTCACCTTGGAGATGAGGTTTGCGTTTTTTTCTGCGTCGCGCGAACGCTCCATGATCTCGAGCGCCGTGCCTTTTTGCGTGGAGATTCTGCCCGCGGCAGCGCAGACCGCTTCGCCGCAGGAGGACACGCCGATGATGTATGCGCCGTGGTTCATAAACTTCACTTCCTAATCCGTTTTCTTTATTCTATTATAACAAGGAAGGTTTGTCAATCTTTCTCTTCAAAAAAGATTTTCATCAAATGTTTATTGTTAGCCACCCCACTGGAGTTTAATCCGTGGTGAACAAGAATAAATACTGTGTCCGGATTAAGACCGAACACAGTATTTTTGATTTTCATAATACAGTTTTATCCTTTTTGGATTCAGGAGCGAACGATAAGGCTGTTATCGCTGCATTTGACATCATAAGAGAACCTAACATCACCACATGCAGAGGATATTTTTAATTTGACGTTTCCGGCATTCCCCAACCAAGTTTTAATGCGTATATCAATGGAACCTCCGGTATATACTGTCGCGGTGGTCAGTGTGCCGTATCCGGTTCCGTAGCGTTTTTGCACAGAACAGTTACGGACGCCGGCGTTTGTTACATAAATTGATTCAGGACCGACATTCTTGATTGTAATTGTTGTGGTACGCCAAAAAACTTTGTCGCCGGTAGTGACAACGGTAAGGGTGTTTGGGCGGCTTTGGTTTGTGACCCTCTTAGCCGAAACAGAAAAACAAACAGTTGCAAGCAAAACGAATACTAAAATGAGGGAAAGAATTTTATTCACTTTTTTCATAAACATTGAACTCCTTTGATAAAGTTATTTTTTCTTAGCCATAGTTTGTATTAGAAAGCGCCGGATCTCCTCTGCAACGTGCAAAAATGTTTGGTTTCGTAAATACATCTTTCTTCATAAAAGTTCACCTCCTTCACAATATTCTGATCTTTAACACAATTATAGGCTGCTTTTGTGTTAATGTCAAGAAAAAAACGAATCTTTTACATATTTTTTGAGGTGAATGATATGAAGATTTATGACTATAACGGAAAGAAGAATATCAGCGGCGATAGAATCCATGCTGCGCGATGCCAAAAACGATTGACGCAAAGTGAATTGGCGGCAAGATTGCAAGTCAATGGAATTGTAATTGAAAGAGACAGTATTTCAAGAATCGAAATAGGCACTCGTTTCGTAGCCGATTATGAATTGATGATGCTTGCAAAGATATTGGATGTATCGGTGGAATGGTTGCTGGGAATAGAATCATAGATCAATTTGAACTTTATCAATACAAGTTTCTTTCATTTTTCTGAAAATCCCCAAAAGAACTTGATAAAACTGGAATTTCTTGCTATAATAAAGTGAATAACTATAGAGGAGACAGTAACATGATTAAACGTGCAAACGAAATGACGTCTACCGTAAAAGTCAACATGCGCGGCGGTGACGGACAGGCCGTTGTGACCGACATTTTAAACCAGGGCGAATACAAGGGCAGCGCCCGGCTGCTCGGCACGATTCTGCTTGAGCCCGGCTGCTCGATCGGCGCACATGTGCATGAAAACGAAGAGGAAGTGTTCTATGTTTTGGAGGGCACCGCAACCTATGACGACAACGGCACGACCGAAATTTTGCACAAGGGTGACAGCTGCCTTTGCCTCGGCGGTCAAAAGCATTCCATTGCCAACCGCGAACAAGAAGGCAACCTTGTGGTCTTTGCCGCGATTTTGACCTACTGAGATGGGAAAACTGCTTGTCATTGAAGGACTCGACGGCAGCGGAAAGGATACGCAGACGCGCCTGCTTTCCGAAAAGCTGACAAAGCGCGGACTGGAAAACACCGTGATCAGCCTGCCGCATTATGAGGACGATTCCAGCGCGCTGGTCAAGCTTTATCTCGGCGGTGCGTTCGGCAGCCGTCCCGGCGATGTGAACGCCTTTGCCGCGTCGTCGTTTTACGCGGTGGATCGCTTTGCCGGCTATAAGACCCGCTGGGGCGCCGATTACGAAAACGGAAAGATCATCCTCGCCAACCGCTACACGACCTCCAACGCGTGCCACCAGATGACGAAGCTGGAGCGCACGCAGTGGGATTCGTTTTTGCAGTGGCTGTTCCACTATGAATACGACCTGCTCGGCATCCCGAAGCCCGACGGCGTGATCTTTCTCGATATGCCCGTGGAAGTGTCGCAGTCCCTGCTCGCCGCGCGTTATGCGGGCGATGAGGGCAAAAAGGATGTGCATGAGCGCGACGTGGCATATCTTGCCGCGTGCCATGAAGCCGCTGGCTATTGTGCGCAAAAGCTCGGATGGGAAACCATCGCCTGTGCGCGGGGCGGAAAGCCGAAAACGGTGGAAGAGATCTCCGACGCCGTGTTTTCGTGCGCGGAAAGGATCTTGCGATGATCACCTTTCGACCGATCGAATTATCCGACAGTGCGTGGATGCGCGCGTGTGTGCGTGCGGACGGACGCATCAACTGTGAATACAGCTTCGGCAACATCTTCACCTACGGCGCGAGCCTGCCGCTGAGCGCGGCAAACTGCTGCGGCAATCGCTGAAACAGAAAACGATCTATATGAATCTTGCTTTGGATTGAGGAGAAAGCTATGGTCTATTGTTATCTTGCAAACGGATTTGAAGAAATCGAGGCGCTCGCGCCGGTGGATCTGCTGCGCCGTGCCGGCGTTGAGGTCAGGACCGTCGGTGTCGGCGGCAGCGTGATCACCTCTTCGCACGGCATTCCCGTAACGTGCGATCTGACCGAGGCGCAGGCGCTGCTGACGGACGAACTGGACGCCGTGATCCTTCCGGGCGGTATGCCGGGAACGCTGAATTTGGAAAAAAGCGCCAACGTGCAGGCGGCGCTGGATTTTGCCGCGGCCAACGGCAGCTTCATCTGCGCAATCTGCGCCGCGCCGTCCGTGCTCGGCCATAAGGGACTGCTCGACGGCAAAGAAGCCATCGCCTTCCCCGGCTTTGAAAAAGACCTGATCGGCGCGACCGTCAGCGAAAAGTACGTCGTTACCGACGGCAACATCATCACAGCCAGGGGCGCCGGCGTCGCGGTGGATTTCGGTCTTGCGATCGTTGCCGCGCTCAAAGACAGAGCAACCGCCGAAAAGATTCGCGCGGCGATCCAATGTCGGAACTGACGTGCAAGCAAACGCTGCGCGAAGCGGCAAAGCGGCAGCGTGCCGCATTGCACAACGCAGACGCGGATGCGAAAATCTTGCAGCAGCTTTTGCAGACCGACGCGTTTCAAAGCAGCGACCTTGTGCTGTGCTATGTCAGTGTCGCGTCAGAGGTTGATACCCGTGCGCTGCTTTCATATTGCTTTCAAAGTAAAAAACGTGTGGCGGTTCCGCGCTGCGAACGCGGCGGTGTGATGCATTTTCATGAGATCGGCGCGCTGTCAGAGCTTGCCGCGTCACCGCTTTCCATCCCCGAACCGGATTTGTCGTGCCCTGTGCCGGCGTGCAGCGAAAAAACGCTTTGCGTTGTGCCCGGGCTGCTGTTTGACCGCTCCGGCTTTCGCATCGGCTACGGCGGCGGCTATTACGACCGGTTTCTTGCCCATTTTCCCGGCAAGACAATCGGGCTTTGCTATGAAGCGCTGCTGCGTGAAGCGCTCGTGCGCGAGGCGTTTGACCGCAGCGTGTCAACCGTCATCACCGAACAACGAATATTAACTGTCAAATCAAAGGAGACTGCGTAATGGAGAACGAACGCAACAATCCGGAAAACAGACCCGATCCCAACCGTTCGGCGCTGGATACCTACTATGCCAACCGCAACGCGAAACGGGCTGCGTTCCGCGTCAACATTGAAGGGCTGGACAACGAGCCGCCGGCCTATGTGCCGAAAAACGGTGCGCAGCGGCCGAATACGCAGCAAAGCGTGGTGCGCCAAACCCGTCCGCAGTCCTCTGCGCGCGACGGTGTTTTGCGTGCGCCGACCACCTCACAGCAAGCGCAGCACGCTGCGCCAGCGCGCCCGTCCCGGCAGGCGCCCCAGCCGCAGCAGCAATCCAAAAAGCGTAAAAAGAAAGAAAAGCACCGCGGCTATAATTTTGCACGCGGGCTGATGATCACGCTCATGTGTGTGATCTTCATCGGCATTTTGACCGCAACGGTCTCCACGTTGGCGATTTCAACGCTCAACGACATTCTCGCTGTCAACAAGGACGGCGGCTCCACGGTGTCGATCGTTGTGCCGGAGAATTCTGATTTTGACGATGTGTTTGACATCTTGTGCGAAAACAACCTTGTGCACCAGAAGACGCTGGTTAAGCTCTTTTGTAAATTCCGCCATTACGATGTTAAGCGCGGAAAACCCGTGACCTATGAGCCGGGCGTTTATTATATCGAACCGGACAGCGGCATCGAAGCGATGCTGGAGATGATCAAGGCGACCACAAACACCTCCCGCGAAACGGTGCGTCTGACCTTCCCGGAGGGCTGGACGATTGCCAAGGTGTTTGAGCGGATTGAAAAATACAACGTCTGCACAGCCGAAAAGCTGTATGCAAACCTCGACATCGTCGGCAAGCAGTTCAAGTTCTATACGAAGATTCCGAACAACGCGGGCCGCTATCTGAAGGCGGAGGGCTATATCTTCCCCGACACTTATGATTTCTATCTCGGCGAAGCGGCGTCGTCTGTGCTCAAAAAGCTTTACGGCAACTTCCAGAAGAAATGGACGAAGGAATATTCCGCCAAGGCAAAGGCGATCGGCATGAGCATCGACGAGGTCATCACCCTCGCGTCCATCATTCAGCGCGAGGCCAAGGACGCCAGCCAGATGAAGGAGATTTCCTCCGTTTTGCACAACCGCTTGAAGGACAGCGCGACCTATCCGCAGCTTCAGATGAACTCCACCAAGGAATATATCGACGCGGTCAACGAATACGGGCTGTTCAACGAGGTGTACTATTCCATCTATCTCGACGCGTATAACACCTACAGCGTCACAGGCCTGCCCGCCGGCCCGATCTGCAATCCGGGCATCGACGCCATTGAAGCGGCGCTTGAACCGGCGGATACCAACTACAAGTTCTTCTGCCACGACTCACAGGGCAACATCTATCTTGCCGAGACCGCCGAGGAACACCAGCGCAACACCGAGCTGGTTTTGTTCAGTTGAGATGAATATGATGCAAAAACCCGAATTGCTCAGCCCCGCAGGAGATCTTGCGCGGCTGAAAGCAGCCATACAGTTCAAAGCAGATGCCGTCTATTTGGGCGGCACTGTTTTCGGTATGCGCTCTGCACCCGAAAATTTTGACGACAAGGGGCTGGAAGCAGCGGTTGCCCTTGCGCACGAAAGCGGCGTGAAGGTCTATCTGACGGTCAATGTTCTGCCGCGCAACGATGAGCTGCAGGCGCTGCCGCGCTTTTTGGCGCACGCGAAGGACTGCGGCGTGGACGCGCTGATTATCTCCGATCTCGGCGTGCTTGATTACGCAAAGCGCTACGCACCCGGTGTGGCCATTCATATGTCCACCCAGACCGGCATCGTCAATTACGCCGCCGCAAACGCCTGTTACCGGCTCGGCGCAAGGCGCATCGTCACCGCGCGGGAGCTGTCGCTGAAAGAGATCAAAGAATTGCGCGCGCACATCCCCGACGACATGGAGATCGAATGCTTCATTCACGGCGCAATGTGCGTGTCGTTTTCCGGACGGTGTCTGCTGTCGAATTACCTTGTCGGGCGCGACGCAAACCGCGGCGCCTGTGCGCAGCCCTGCCGCTGGAAATATGCGCTGATGGAAGAAAAACGACCGGGGCAGTATTTCCCGATGGAAGACGCCGAAGACGGCGGCACCTACATTTTGAACGCGCGGGATCTGTGCATGATCGAGCACATTCCGGCGCTGATGGACGCGGGCGTGTCGTCCTTCAAGATCGAAGGCCGCGCCAAAAGTGAATACTACGTTGCTGTGATCACCAACGCCTACCGCAAGGCGATCGACGCCTATGCCGCAGACCCTGCAGGTTTTGTGCTGCCGCAGTGGCTGCGCGACGAGGTGCGCAAGGTCAGCTACCGTGATTACTGCACCGGCTTTTATTTTGACGACCCACACGATCAGGCACAGATCAGCTTTCGCGGCGGCTATGACCGCGCGTGGGACGTGATGGCGATTGTGGAGCATTGGGAAAACGGCACCGCCCACTGCACGCAGCGCGGCCGCTTTTTTGTCGGCGATACGCTGGAGGTGCTCACGCCGGACAAGGAGCCGTTTTCTGTCACTGTGGCGCAGATCGTCAACGCGGACGGCGAAGCGGTGGACGCCACACGGCACCCGATGATGGCGTTTTCGTTCCCGTGCGAAACACCGCTGCCCGACGGCGCAATCTTGCGCAAGCAGCGGGACGAACACTGAAAAGAGCTTTTTAAAGGAGGGATTGTATGCGGCAGATGGCAATCATCGGCGGCGGCGCTGCAGGGCTTTGCTGCGCGTGTGAAGCGGCGCATCTTGCAAAAAAGCAGAAAAAAGCGCTGCAAATCACGTTGTTTGAAGCGCAAAACCGTGTGGGCAAAAAGCTGCTCGTCACAGGCAACGGCCGCTGCAATCTGACGAATCTGCAAACGAACGCAGAAGATTATAACGAAAACGCGCGCGATTTTATCACCCCGGCGCTCACACGCTTCCCGCCGCAAAGCACGCTTGCGTTTTTTGAACGGCTGGGGCTGTTCACCCACGCAGACGCGGCTGGACGGGTATATCCGCTGTCGAATCAGGCGGCGGGCGTACTGGATGCGCTGCGGCTGGAGGCTGCGCGGCTGGGCGTTCAGGTGCGCACCGAAACGCGCGTGACGGCTGTAAAACGTCAAAACGGCGCGTTCCTTTTGAACGGCAAAGAGCGCTTTGACGTGCTTGTGCTCGCCTGCGGCGGCAAAGCGGCGGTGAAAGACTATAACGGCGACGCACTTTTGCGTGCGCTTGGCGTGCCGTTTACGGCAACGGCGCCGTCACTGGTCAAGCTGACCACGACGTCCGATTTTCCAAAGGCACTCAAGGGCGTGCGTGCGGTGGCAACGCTGCGCTTGCTGCTTTGCGGCAAAGCCGTCGCCGAGGAAGCGGGCGAGCTGCAGTTTTCCGAAGGCGTGCTGTCCGGCATCTGCGCGATGAATCTTTCCGCAAAGCTCGGCCGCTTTTTTGCAAAGGGCGGTACCGACGCTGCCGTGCAGATCGATTTTGTGCCGTCGATGACAAGCGAAGCGCTGCTGCAAACGCTGCGGCAGCTTTGTGCAAGCGGGCAGCGCACGCTGAACGAGCATCTGCTTTCGGGGCTGCTGCCAAAGCAGGTGGGGCTGGCGCTGCTCAAACAAGCGAACCTTTCTCCGGCAAAGCCCACCGCGTCCCTGTCGGGCGAGAACCTTGAAGCGCTGGTGCGCGTGTGCAAGGCGCTGCGTTTGCCCGTGAGCGGCACAAAGGGCTATGCCGACGCGCAGGTCATGCTCGGCGGCGCAAGGCTGGATGCATTTTTTCCGCAAACGCTGGAAGCGAAAGCGGTGCCGCAGCTTTACTGCATCGGCGAGTTGCTGGATGTGGACGGTCTTTGCGGCGGTTTCAATTTGCAGTGGGCGTTCGCAAGTGCGCGTCTGTGCGCTGCCGCCGTTGTGGAGGGCACGCCATGATCAGAATCCGAGAAATCAGACAAAGCCTGGACGCCGACCGCGACGATCTGCTGCGCGCGGCGGCAAAGGCCTTACATCTTGAGCCGCGGCAAATTCAGTCGCTCACGCTCGTGCGCCGTTCGATTGACAGCCGCAAAAAAGAGGACGTGCATTTTCGCTTTACCGTGGACGTTGCCGTTGACGGCGACGAGGATCGCATCCTTGCAAAGACAAACAATCCGAAAGTGGAAAAGGCGCACGATCCGGTCTATGCAATGCCGGAAAACCGCCGCGTTTCCTCCCTGCGCCCGGTGATCGTCGGCTTCGGTCCCGCCGGAATTTTTGCCGCGCTGGTGCTCGCACGCGCCGGACTGCGGCCGCTGGTGCTGGAACGCGGCGCAGATGTGGAAACGCGCACGCGCGACATTCAGCGCTTTTTTGAAACAAAGCAGCTCAACACGGAATCGAACGTCCAGTTCGGCGAGGGCGGGGCAGGCACGTTTTCCGACGGCAAGCTGACAACGGGGATTAAGCACCCGTTCTGCCGTTTTGTGTTCCGTGAATTTTATGAACACGGCGCACCCGAGGAGATCCTGTATTCCGGCACGCCGCACATCGGCACGGACAAGCTCGTTCACGTCATCCGCGCCATGCGAAAAGAAATTCTTTCCCTTGGCGGCGAGGTGAAGTTCGGCGCAAAGCTCACCGACCTCATCATCTACAACGCGTCTGTGCAGGGCGTGAGCTATGTCCAAAACGGGAAGGCCTTTGATTTTGAAACCGACACGGTGATCCTCGCCATCGGCCATTCGGCGCGTGACACGGTGCAGATGCTGCATCGGCGCGGACTTTCCATGATGCAAAAGCCGTTTTCGCTGGGCGCACGGATCGAGCATCCGCGCGAAGTTATCGACAAAGCGCAATACGGCGCGTTTGCCGGACATCCGCATTTGCCGGCGGCGGTGTATAAGCTGGCGTGCCACGGCGAACATGAGCGCGGCGCGTATACCTTCTGCATGTGTCCGGGCGGCACCGTCATTTCCGCAACGAGCGAAGAAGGCGGCGTTGTGACAAACGGCATGAGCGAGTTTGCGCGTGACCGTGAAAATTCAAACAGCGCCCTGCTCGTCAACGTCTATCCCGAAGATTTTCCCTCGGCGCATCCGCTCGCGGGCTTTGAGCTGCAAAAAACAATGGAGCATACGGCCTTTGCGCTCGGCGGCGGTGGCTATGCCGCGCCGTGTCAGCTTGTCGGTGATTTTCTTGCCGACCGCGCATCAAAGCGCCTTTCCTTTGTGAAACCCAGCTTTTCCACCGGTGTCACACCGTCCGACATTCGCCGGTGTCTGCCACAGAAGGTGACGGACACGATGGCCGGTGCGATCGTGCAGATGGACAAAAAGCTGCACGGCTTTGCGCTGGCGGACGCTGTTTTGACCGCGCCGGAAAGCCGCAGCTCGTCGCCTGTGCGCATTTTGCGCGACGATATCCTGCAATCGAATGTGCGCGGCGTTTATCCCTGCGGCGAGGGCGCCGGTTACGCCGGCGGGATCGTTTCCGCGGCGGTGGACGGCATCAAATGCGCCCATGCGGTGCTTGAAGACGAAAGTGAATGGAATCAGCGCAAGTGAGCAGAGGACAGGAAACAGGGAACAGGAATCAGGGGTCAAGGAACAGAAAAGACGAAACCGTAGTGTTCTGTTTCGATTAAAACTTTATTTCTGGATATAAGTGTTTGAGTTTCATGCGAGCATCGTCAACAGTAAACTGCCAATCGACACCTTTCTGGTTGGCATTTCGATTTGAATGCCAAGCAGCGATTGTCTCATTGAGTGCATCAATGCTTGGAATTCTCTTTCCTAAGAGAGCCTGAACGGTTAATGCAGAAAGCTCTATCTCAGCAATATCAAGCCATGATCCGTGTTTTGGAGTATAGTGGATCTCAAAACGTTGCGCAAGGCGATATGCCTCTTCGGGCGGAAACGCCTTATACAGAGAAGAAATATCATGCGTATTGAGATTGTCCATCACGAGAACTATCTTTTCTGCAAGGGGATATTGTTCATCTGCCAGCCATTGAATCTGCTTTGCCCAATCAACGCTGGTTCGTTGGGGTAGTGCGTGAGCTTCACGCCATTGTCCCAACGGCTCAGTGAACAAGAAAATAGAGCAAGAACCCTTCCGAACGTACTCACAATCATATTTTTCAATATGGTTTGTTTTGCTCATAGGGATTGGCTCCAGATATTCATCCAAAAGCTGAAATGGTTTCTCATCCATACATACAACAGGGCGGTTTTCGTCAAACGGTCTGGAATAGACCTCCAAAATGTCTTCCATCCGCGCTGCAAACTCAGCACTTTGCTTCGGTGGAATACACCACATCTTTTTCAAGTGAGGCTTATATTTCGTTTTTTTAAAAGTCTGTGTACAGTGACATAGGACAGTTCATCTACAAGATGAAGCTCTAATGCTCTTGCCGTCACCAACCGGACCGTCCACCTGGAACACCCCTCGGGTGGTTCGGAGCAAGCCAAGGCAATGATTTTGGCTTCCCCTTCGCCGCTCAGTTTCGGTTTCCGCGGTGGTTCCGCTCTCTTCTTTCTGGCAATATACGCCTCCACATCATGGCTTTCATAGAATTCATCGCGCATATTGTAGACGGCTTGAACGGAAATGCCGGCATATTCTGCTGTGCGCTTATACCGAACATGATCTGTCTTGCCGCTCCGATCCAGCATGAGTAGCACCCTTGCACGTGTGATTTCATGTGAATTATGAACCCCTGATTTTACGATGCTTCTTAAATACTCTTGTTCTTCAATCGTCAGATAGATGTCTTTGTTTTTCATTATGATATGCCCCCTTTGTGTTCCTTGGGCATATTATACACCTATCTTGCCTAAATGTAAAGTTTTAATAGAAACAGAACAGTAGGGGCGGCCAGTGGCCGCCCGTGTGTCGGGCACGCTTGAACCCTGTTGATGTGGGTCGCTGATCCTTTTAATATCTGATGTACAGAACTTGCACAGAGAGCAGGTTACAGGTTACAGGGGGGCGGCGATGGCTGCCCTTTTTCTTTATGAGAAATACACCATAGCTCTTGACGAAACGGCATCGTCCTTTTATAATAGAACCAGACCAATCAAAGCGGGGGAAGTCAATGAAACAATGGGTCCAGTGCTGGGGACAGGCACACGCGCCGCTTTCGGCGTTTTCCTTTGATGACCGCTGTCGCACGGTGCGCCTTGTGATGAAAACCACAATCAGCGGCACGGCCGTGCGTGTGCGCCTTTCCAACGAATACGGCAAAACCGACTTGCTGCTGGGCGGCGTATCTGCCGCACGCTGTGACGAACACGGCAACCTCACCGGCGACAGTGTCGATCTTTTTGCGCCGGAAAAGCTGAAAAAGGGCGAACGTGTAATCACGGGCGCGGCGAAGCTGCAGCTTTGCGCGGGCGATTTCTTTTGTGTGAGTGTCTGTGTGCGCTCCGGCAGGCTCACAAGCGGCAATTTGATGAGCGACGCGCACTGTTTGCTGCTTGCAGGCGACCGCCGTCACAGCATTTTTGCCCAGTCGCTGCCGCGCTTCAACGACCGTGTGCGCCACGCGGCAACGGGTTTGCTGTCCATCCCGCTGCAAACGCCCGTTCCGCTGGTCGAAACGGTGGAGCTTTTCAACGAAACCGGCGCAAGGTCCATCGTTGTTTTCGGCGACTCGCTCAGCCAGCAAGGGTTTTGGGTGGCACCGTTCACCGCACGCATTTCCGCTGCGTTTCCCGGGCGCTTCAGCGTGATCAACCGCTCCATTATGGGCAACCGCGTGCTGCGCGACGCTTCGCCGGTTTTTCCGCTGAAAGGGTTTTACGGCGTTTCCGCCAAAGCGCGGCTGGCGCGTGACGTGCTGCAATACGGCGACGTGTCCCATGTGATTTTGATGCTCGGCGCGAACGATCTGCTGCATTATGCAACGATCAGCGGCCGACCGAACGAACGGCCCTCCCTTGCGGCGCTGGCGGACGGGTTGTTTGCGCTTTCGCGTGAGATGCAAAAAAGCGGCATCCGCGTGATGGGGTCAACGCTTGTCAACTTCCGCGACGGTGTGGACGCGACGCAGGAAAAAAGCGATTTGTGCGACCTTGTGAACACGCTCATCCGCGCCGGCGCGCATCATTTTGACGCGCTGTTTGACCTTGCTGCCGTGACCGGCGACCCCGACCGGCCGCAGCACACGCGCGCGGATTTTGTCGGCGGCGACAAGCTGCATTTCAATGCCGCCGGCGGCGAAGCGATCGCGCAGGCGATGGAGCTGACGTTTTTTGAAAAGTGAATGATCTCAAGGCTGTTGCTGTGTGCGGCGGCCTTTTTTTGCGCACGGCACTGCCGTGCGCATGTGGCGGCGAGACCGCGCAGCGAAGCTGCGCGAAACGGCGCGCATAGCGCGCCGTTTGCCTTGCGCCGCAGGCGCAAGGCGTCTCGCCGCCTGCTGTTGCGCAGCGAAGCTGCGCAAAGAAGCCGCACAGCAAAAGAAAACTCGTGAGATGAATACAAACCCATACACGTTGAAAAAGACGCTCTCAGAGGAACTCTTGTCTCTGAAAGCGTCTTGCTTTTGTGCTTTTTGGGCGGCTGTTTTGCATGAGAGTCTGTCTTTTTTGCAGTAGTTCTCTATAAAAAACGGGCGGCCAATGGCCGCCCCTACTAACAGCTAATTGCTAACAGCTAACAGCTGACTTAAACCGTCACTCTCCAGCCGCGCGTGTCTTCGCGCTTGCCCCACTGAATGCCGGTCAGCTCGTCATAGAGCTTCTGGGTCAGCTCGCCGATGCTGCCGTCGCCGATGTTCATGACCTCGTCCTCATAACGCAGCTTGTTGACGGGGGAGACCACAGCGGCGGTGCCGGTGCCCCAAACTTCTTCAAGGGAACCGTCCTTCGCGGCAGCAACAAGCTCATCTACGCTGATGCGGCGCTCTTCCACTTCGTAGCCCCAGTCGCGGCAAACGGTGAGGATGGAATCGCGGGTGACGCCGGGCAGGATGGAACCGTTGAGCATCGGGGTAACAACTTTACCGTTGATCTTGAACATGATGTTCATCGCGCCGACTTCTTCAATGTACTTGCGCTCCACGCCGTCCAGCCAAAGCACCTGAGAATAACCGTCGTCGTGCGCCTTGACCTGGGCAATCAGGCTCGCTGCGTAGTTGCCGCCGGTCTTGGTGAAGCCCATGCCGCCTCTGACAGCGCGGACGTATTCATCTTCAATCCAGATGCCGACCGGCTCAAGGCCGCTTTCGTAGTAAGCGCCGGAGGGGGAGAGGATGACGATGAACAGATAGGTCTTGGAAGGCGCAACGCCGAGGAATTCGTCGGTGGCGATGATGAACGGACGAATGTACAGCGAGGTGCCGGGATCGGTCGGGATCCAGTCGCGGTCAACGTCAACAACCGCTTTCACAGCGTCCACAAAGTCTTCCACCGGCAGCTCGGGGATCACAAGACGCTTGTTGGAATTGTTGGCGCGCTTTGCGTTCATGTCCGGGCGGAACAGATAAACGCTGCCGTCCTCGCCCTTGTAGGCTTTCAGACCCTCGAACATTTCCTGACCGTAATGGAACACCATCGCGGACGGCGCAAGGGACAGATTCTGATAGGGAACGATGCGGGCGTCATGCCAGCCTTTGCCCTCGGTGTAGTTCATGACGAACATGTGGTCGGTGAAGATTTTGCCGAAACCGAGCGGTTGACCCGGCGCGGGCTTTTGCTTCGGAGAAGTGGTTTTTGTGATTTTGATTTCCATATAGTTGCACCCTTTCTTATTTAATTCGGAATTCGGAATTCGGAATTCCGAATTGATGGACGCCGCGCTGCGCGCGATGCGTCAAATGTGTAGGATAAGCTGCGAAAAAATTTAATGATAGCCAATGATTTAAAAATATAATTTACGGATTGTCAACCGTAGTGTACTTTTTGTCGCGGAGATAATCTTTTTTTATTTTCACTATTCCCGCGACCGCAATTCTGAATTCGGAATTCGGAATTCGGAATTGATGGACGCCGCGCTGCGCGCGATGCGTCAAATGTGTAGGATAAGCTGCGAAAAAATTTAATGATAGCCTATGATTGAAAAAATATAATTTACGTATTGTCAACCGTAGTGCACTTTTCGTCGCGGAGACAATCTTTTTTTATTTTCACTATTCCCGCGACCGCAATTCGGAATTCCGAATTCGGAATTGATGGACGCCGCGCTGCGCGCGATGCGTCAAATGTGTAGGATAAGCTGCGCAAAAAATTTGATGATAGCCTATGATTGAAAAATATAATTTACGGATTGTCAACCGTAGTGCACTTTTCGTCGCGGAGACAATCTTTTTTTCTTTTCACTATTCCCGCGACCGCAATTCCGAATTCATAATTCCGAATTCCGAATTGCGAAGCGGAATTTATTCCGCGAGCTCATACCCTGTTTTCAGCGCCTGCAAATTGACGTCGAGCAGGTTCATTTTGCGCGCGGGAATGACCTTTTTGAGCGCGTCTTCGGTGTGTTCAAAGCTCATGTCTTCGCTCTCCTTGAGGAGCTTGCCCATGAGGATCATGTTCGCCAGCGTGGAAAAGCCCGCGTTTTTCGCAAGCTCCGTGGCGGGCACATAGCAAACGCGCACGTCGTCGCGTTCCACTTTGGCGGCAATCAGGGAGGAGTCCACAAGAATCAGTCCGCCGGGAACGACAGCGTTCTCATATTTTTTCAGCGAGGGCAGGTTCATTGCAACAAGGGTGTTCGGCTCGTTGACGATCGGGGAGCCGACCGGCTCATCACCGACGATGACGGAGCAGTTCGCCGTGCCGCCGCGCATTTCAGGGCCGTAGGAGGGGAGCCAGCTCACCTGTTTGTCTTCGATCAGACCTTTATTTGCAAGGAACTTTCCGGCAAACAGCACGCCCTGGCCGCCGAAGCCGGCAATCAGAATCTGGTTCATCATTTCGCTTCAGCCTCCTTTTGCGCCGTGCGGTCTTTATAAACGCCGAGCGGATAATACGGGATCATGTTTTCTTCCAGCCATTGCAGCGCCTTTTCGGGCGAAAGGCCCCAGTTCGTCGGGCAGGAGGAGATCACTTCGATCAGAGAAAAGCCCTTGCCTTCCACTTGATTCTGGAACGCCTTTTTGATGGCCTTTTTGGCGGCGCGGATGTTTTTGACATTGTTGACCGCCACACGCTCAATGTATTCGGGACCCTCCAGCTGCGAGAGCATCTCGGAGATCTTTACGGGATAGCCGCAATGGTTGACGTCGCGGCCGTAGGGCGAGGTCTGGGTGACCTGACCGGGCAGGGTGGTCGGCGCCATCTGACCGCCGGTCATGCCGTAGATTGCGTTGTTGACAAAGATCACGGTGATATTCTCGTTGCGCGTTGCGGCGTGTACGGTTTCGGCGGTGCCGATGGAGGCAAGGTCGCCGTCGCCCTGATAGGAAAACACAATGTTTTCCGGGTCGGCGCGTTTGATGCCGGTTGCAACGGCGGGTGCGCGTCCGTGCGCAGCTTCCACCATGTCGCAGTTGAAATAGTTGTAGGCCATCACGGCGCAGCCGACAGGCGCAACGCCAATGGTTTTTCCTTCAATGCCGAGCTCGTCAATCGCTTCGGCAACCAGACGGTGAATGATGCCGTGGGTGCAGCCGGGGCAGTAGTGCAGCGGCACATCGCACAGAGATTTCGGTTTTTCAAAAACGACCATTACGCTTGTCCTCCTTTGTCAGCTTCTTCAATGGCTGCGAGCACCTGTGCCGGAGACGGGATCATGCCGCCTGTGCGGTTGCACAGCGTCACCGGGCGTTTGCAGCGGGTGGCAAGTTCAATATCTTCCACCATCTGACCCATGTTCAGCTCCACGGAGATGAACTGTTTCACATGCTCCGCTGCGGCAAGCAGTGTCTTTTTCGGGAACGGCCAAAGGGTGATCGGGCGGATGAGACCGACCTTGATGCCCTTTTTGCGCGCTTCGTTGATCGCGTTTTTGGAAACGCGCGCGGCAATTCCGAACGCAACCACGCAAAGCTCGGCGTCGTCCATCAGGTATTCTTCGACCATCACTTCGTTCTCTTCAATCTGCTTGTAGCGCTCAAAGCGGGCAAAGTTGTTCTTTTCCAGCTCTTCCGGCTCAAGGAACAGGGAGTTGACGATGTTGTGCGGTCTTTCCATCTTTGTGCCGGTGACAGCCCAGGGCTTTTCATAGTGCTGCACTTCCACCTCGCTGAGGTTGACCGGCTCCATCATCTGGCCGGTGGTGCCGTCGGCAAGGATCATCGCCGTCATGCGGTATTTGTCGGCAAGGTCAAAGCCCTTGACGGTCAGGCTGGCCATCTCCTGCACGCTCGACGGCGCAAGAACAATCATTTTATAGTCGCCGTGGCCGCCGCCCTTGGTCGCCTGGAAATAGTCGGACTGGGAGGGCTGGATGCCGCCGAGGCCCGGGCCGCCGCGCTGGACGTTGACCACAAGGGCGGGCAGGTCGGAACCTGCAAGATAGGAGAGACCTTCGCTTTTCAGCGAGATTCCCGGGCTGGAAGAGGACGTCATGACGCGCTTGCCTGCGCCCGCAACGCCGTAGACCATGTTGATGGCCGCAATTTCACTTTCCGCCTGCAGGAAGCAGCCGCCGATCTTGGGCATTTTCTTTGCCATGTAAGCGGCGATCTCCGTCTGCGGGGTAATGGGATAACCGAAGTAGTGGCGGCAGCCGGCGAGAATGGCGGCTTCTGCGATCGCTTCGTTCCCCTTCATCAAAACTTTCTCAGACATTTTCGCACCTCACTTTTCCACTTTGATGATACAATCCGGACACATGGTTGCGCAGAACGCGCAGCCGATGCACTTGCTTTGATCGGTGATCTCGGCAGGGGAGTGTCCTTTTTGGTTGATCTTGTCCTTGGCGATCACAATGATCTGCTTCGGACAGACCATGGCGCACAGGCCGCAGCCTTTGCACCAGTCGGTTCTGAATGTGACTTTGGGCATAAACTACCTTCCTTTCGTTCTCGGTAATATTGCTTACAAAATTATATAAGTTTTTCCTGCAGATGCAGCGGGAATACGTTTTCGTTCGCCAGCGCCTGTGCGTCGGCAAAATCTTCGCGCACACTTGTCATCACCAGCGGCAGACCGGAAAGCGCGGAAAGCTCTTTTGCTTTTTGAGCGCCGAGGAGAATGTCATCGACCGCCGTCGCGTCGCCGATGTTGGAGTTGTTCACAATGCCGGTGAAGGGCAGGTGACAGGCCGTTTCAATGTCACGCAGAACCTCCAGCGCTTCCTGCGCTGTTTTTGTCAGCGGGCGGAAAAAATTTGACACAAAAAGCATATCGTAATTGCCTTCCGCTTTGATCTGGTCGGCAAATCTGCCGAGCGCCACGGCGCCCTGATCGTCGCCGCCGATATCGAGCACACAAAACGTATCGTGGTCGGCAATCGGACGCTGCATCGCGGCAGGCAAAGCAGGGATGTCAAGGTTGGAGCCGGCATAATCGGAGCAGATCAGCTCCACACCGGCGGCGTCCAACTCTGTTTGACTGTCCTTCGTGCGAAAATAGGGGTTCACGATGTCGAGGTCCAGAATGGCAACCTTTTGGTGCGTCTGCCGAAGATGCAGAGCGAAGTTCACGGCAATGTTCGTTTTTCCGCTGCCGTAGTGGCCGCAAAAGATCGTAATGCGTTTGGGGTGGTTGGACATAGAAACCTCCAGATGAGGGAAGATAATTCGGAATTCGGAATTCGGAATTCCGAATTCCGAATTGTGGGGCGCCGCCTGCGGCGATGCGCCAAAGTGCTTACAAGCAATTGTAATTTGGACTTGATGGAGCGAAGGTGTCCGTCTGATTGAAAAATATGATTTGCGGATTGTCACCCGAAGCGCACTTTTCGTCGCGGAGGATACTTGTATTTCAGTTCCACTTTTTCCGCGACCGCAATTCCGCATTCCGCATTCCGCATTCCGAATTCCGAATTCACAAATTGTAAAGCCGAGGGCTTTACAATTTGCTGCGAATGATTTTCCCGCTGATCGTCTTGGGCAGATCGTCGCGGAAGACCACAATGCGCGGATATTTATAGGGCGCGGTGTTCGTTTTCACGTAGGTCTGGATCTCTTTTTTGAGCGCTTCGCTCGGCTCGGTGCCCTTGGTGAGCACAACGCTCGCCTTCACCACCTGGCCGCGCACCTCGTCCGGCGCCGCGGAAACGCCGCATTCCAGCACATAGGGCAGCTCCATGATGACGTTTTCGATCTCGAACGGTCCGATGCGGTAGCCGGAGGATTTGATCACATCGTCGATGCGGCTGACATACCAGTAATAGCCGTCCTCATCGCGCCAGGCGGTGTCGCCAGTGTGATACATCCCGTCGCGGCAGGCTTCCGCCGTCTGTTCTTCGCTGCCATAGTATTCCATGAACAATCCACAGGGCTTGCCTTTGTCAAGGCGCACAACAATTTCGCCGGTCTCGCCGGTGTCCACCGGGTTGCCGTCGGGGTCCACAAGGTCAATATCGTAAGAGGGGATCGCCTTGCCCATCGCGCCCGGCTTCGGCGTTGTGCCGAACAAATTGCCGATCGTCAGCGTGGTCTCGGTTTGACCGAAGCCTTCAAAGATCGTAAGACCGGTCGCCTCCTTGAAGCGATAAAAGACCTCGGGGTTGAGCGCTTCGCCGGCCGTTGTGGCATATTGGATGGAGGACAGGTCATATTTGGACAGATCCTCTTTGATGAACATACGATACATCGTCGGCGGAGCGCAGAAGGTGGTGATGTTGTATTTTTTAAACATCGGCAGGATATCGTCGGCGTGGAAGCGGTCAAAGTCATAGGTGAAGACCGCGCCCTCGCACATCCACTGTCCGTAAAGCTTGCCCCAAAGGGCTTTGCCCCAGCCGGTGTCGGAGATGGTGAAATGCAGTCCGTCGGAGCGGACGGTGTGCCAGTATTTGGCGGTGATGTAATGCCCGAGTGCATATTTATAGTTGTGCAAAACAATCTTCGGGTAGCCCGTTGTGCCGGAAGAGAAGAACATCAGCATCGGGTCGCTGCCGCAGGGCGTTTCGTCTGTGCGCGGGAACACGCTGCGGAACATGGTGTATTCCTCATCAAAGCAGTGCCAGCCGTCGCGTTTGCCGTGGACGATGACTTTCACCGCGCGCTCACCGACGGTTTTTTCGGCCTTTTCCACTTCGGCCGCCGTGTTGTCGTCGGCAGTGCAGACAATCGCCTTGACATCGGCGCGCTCAAAGCGATATTCAAAATCGTGCGCGAGCAGCTGATGTGTTGCCGGAATGGGGATGGCGCCGATCTTGTGCAGCGCAAGGATGGAATACCAGAACTCAAGGTGACGCTTGAGCACCAGCATGACACGGTCGCCCTTCTTGATGCCGAGGCTTTTGAAATAGTTTGCCGTGCGTGCGGAGTTCCGTTTCATATCCAGGAAAGTGATCCGCTGTTCGACCTTGTCTTTGGAGACGTGAAGCATTGCCAGCTTGTCGGGATCGCGGTCGGCGATGGCGTCCACAACGTCATAGGCGAAGTTGAATTTTTCCTCGTTTTTGAAGGCGAGGGAGAGCAGGTGTCCTTTTTCGTCCTCGGTGGCGTCGATGAACGGGCTGATGGCGAAGGTCTGCGCTTTTCCGGCGGAGACGATGGTCTCTTCCACTTTGGTGTCGCTGACCTTTTTATCGTCGGGCATCACGACCGCGAGGAAGGAGCAGTCCTTGCCGTTCATGGCAATCATACCGTGGGGCAGGCCGCTGTTATAGTAGATGCTGTCGCCCTCTTCCAGCACGACCTCGTGCCCGTCGACCTGCACCTTCAGCGTGCCTTCCAGCACAAGGTCGAACTCCTGACCGGCGTGGGTCGTCGTGTGGATCGGGCGGTTTTGCAGCTTTTCGTTGTAATCGTATTTTGCAAGATAGGGCTTGGCGATTTTTCCGCGGAACAGCGGCGCAAGCTTGCGGATCTCGATGCCGTCCTCTTTTGCGGTGCGGATCGCCTGACCCTTTCGAGTCACGGTGTAAGTGGACAGATGCGCAGACTGTCCTTCCAACAAGTCCGTAATGCCGATGCCGAACGCGAAAGCGCATTTGTGAATGAAGGTGAACGGCAGATCGACCGTTGCCGTCTCATAGGAAATGTACTGTGCTTCACTCAGTTCGGTTTTTTGTGCCATTTCAGCGGTGGAATAGCCGTAAATCTGACGCATCTCGCGAATTCGTTCCGCCACCTGCTGTACTTCGTTGGAAAGGTGATTTTTCTGCATTGTCATGTCCTCCTTATTTTAAAAAATAAGCCCGCCTCAAAGAAATCCTTTGAGACGAGCATTGTTTCAATACCCGCGGTACCACTCAAATTGCGGAAGGCCGCCACTCTCGGGTTCTAACAAACCCCATGCATTGACGCAGCAATCACGGAAGACACTACTCGCGCTTGTTTTCGCATCTTCAGCTCGGAAGGGATGGGACACTGAGAGGGTGTTCCTGCCGGGCTTTCACCGCCCCCGGCTCGCTGAAAGATCGTTCTCTCGTCCGTCTTCGTCACAGCTTTTTGTTGTTATTCACTTGAAAGAAGTTTAACACTTCCAAACGGAATTGTCAAGCTTTTTTTGCTCGCTCAAAGAAAAACCGTTTTGGCGAAAGACGTGCGCCTTATTCGGCGAAGCCGGATTCCACCAGTTTTACCAGCGCGTCAACCGCTTCCTGTTCGTCTGCGCCGCCGGCGATGATGCGGATGTCTGTGCCGCCCATGATGCCAAGAGAAAGGACGCCGAGCAAGCTCTTTGCGTTGACTCTTCTTTCTTCCTTTTCAACCCAGATGGAAGATTTGAATTCGTTCGCCTTCTGGATGAAGAACGTTGCCGGACGCGCGTGAAGGCCAACCTGATTCTGAACTTTTACATCTTTCACGTACATAGACTCTATCTCTCCTACACAAAAAATTAATCATTCATTTAATGCATATTATATCACAAAATTTTTCTTCGTCAACAGGTAAAAACGAGGAAAAACCCCATTTTTCGATATTTTGGTTGATAGCCTGAACATTGTCACCTTTTGAGTTTTGGTTTTGTGCAATTTGACAACGTGGCTGAAAATGGCTGGTGCAATGTGCACAATTGGGAAGCAAGGGATGGCTGATAGCTGTTAGCTGTCAGAGGACAGGATACAGGTGGAAAGCTGAGAGGCGAGCCGTAGGGACGGCCGGTGGCCGCCCGAATGGGATAAAGGGATTAAGGGATTGAGGGATGGAGGGACTGAGGGATGGAGGGGCTGGAAAGACGGTGAAAAGAAAAGGGCCGCCCGAAAGGGCGGCGTGTTTGCTTATTTGAGGTCATACAGTTCAATGTAGTCCTGAATTTTTTTGAGGGGGTTGAGGTAGGGGCTGACGGTTTCGTCATGGTTGAGCGCGTTGATGATGAGCGCGCAGTATTTGGACATATCCACATAGCCGTACCATTCGCGCTGTTTCAGTGCTTCCGGCACATAGATCAGGTTCGTGGTGAAGATTTTGTCGAAAATGCCTTCTTTATACGCTTCGTCAAACCGCTCCAAGCCGGAGGAGAACAGTCCGAAGGTGGCAAACACGAAGATGCGGCCGGCTTTGAGGTTTTTGAGCTGGCGGCAAACGTCGATCATGCTGTCGCCGCTGGAGATCATATCGTCGGCCACGATCACGTCCATGCCCTCCACATTGGCGCCGAGAAATTCGTGCGCCGTGATCGGGCAGCGGCCGTTGACGACCTTCGTGTAGTCTCTGCGTTTATAGAACATGCCGAGGTTGATGCCGAGCACCTGCGAATAATATACGCAGCGGCTCATACCGCCTTCATCGGGCGAAATCATCATGGTTCTGTCGGGTTGGAATTTGATCTGATTGTTTGTGCTTCTGGCGAGCGCCTTGATCATCTGATAGGTCGGGGAAACGCTTTCAAAGCCGATGCCGATCGCGTTTTGCACGCGCGGGTCGTGGGCGTCGAAGGTGATGATGTTTTCCACACCGAGACCTTCCAGCTCACGCAGCGCCATCGCACAGTCGAGCGATTCACGCATGGAGCGTTTATGCTGTCTGCCCTCGTAAAGCATGGGCATAATGACATTGATGCGTTTGGCCTTGCCGGCGCAGGCGGAAATGATGCGCTTGAGGTCGGCAAAGTGGTTGTCCGGGCTCATCGGCA
Organism: Clostridia bacterium; assembly: GCA_017454485.1. GTDB lineage: Bacteria > Bacillota > Clostridia > Oscillospirales > Acutalibacteraceae > UBA6857. The sequence goes on from JAFTCX010000040.1 coordinate 23,661, forward strand.
CCTCGAGCGGTTTGCCTTCGGCGTCCTTGAGGTCGTAGATGTGATAGGTGACGCTGTAGTTGAAGCAGTCGGCGATGATGAACAGGTCATAGCCGCGGATGGAATCGTTGATTACGCACTTGCCTTCGCCGGTGGAAAACCGCGGGAATTCCACATTGAGCACATAGTTTTCTTTGTGATAGCCGTGAAAGAAGATGGAATCCTGATGCGCGACCTCATATTCCTGACGGCACGCGACGATATAATCGTTGATTCTTTGTGCCAGCGCTTCGCTGCCGCGAATGGGTATGAGGCCGAGTTTGCCGCGCGGTGTGTTGGTCAGTTCCTTGATGGTTACGTTTTCCATGAGCAGTTCCCCCTACATCATTTTTTGCAGAAATGTTCCCCGGCCGGAGTTTCTTTCTGCTTACTCTTATTCTACTTTTTTCCACGAAGAGAATCAAGCTTTTTCCGAAAATTCCCCGCATAGAATATCTTTCGGGAAACGAAGGGTTTTTGGTGTAATTTGACGAAAGGCCTCACTGCTTGAGATGGACGTCGAGCTGATTGAACGGAATGGAGATGCCGTGTTTGTCAAAGGCGAGCTTCACGCGCTCATGAATGGCAAAAAACACATCCCAGTAATTGCTGCTGTCGCACCAGACAAGGGCAACAAGCTCTACGCTGCTTTCGCCGTGGCCACCGACAGCGATGGTCGGCTGCGGGTCGTGCAGCACATTCTCCGTGGCAAGCACAGCTTCGCGCAGAACCTGCTTGGCTTTGCCGATGTCGTCGTCATAGCTGATGGAAAAGCTGAAATCAATGCGGCGTTTGCCTTCCACAGAACAGTTGACGATGTGGTTTTTCGTCAGATCCGAGTTCGGCATCACGATGCGCTTGTTGTCGAGCGTGCGGATGATCGTTGTCATAAAGCCGATCTCCACAACATTGCCCGACACGCCGGCAACCTCGATGAAGTCGCCCGTGCGGAACGGGTGGTTGAGCAAAATCTGCACGCCGCTGACAAACTGTGCAACGCTGTCCTGCAAACCCAAACCGACCGCCACGCCGACGGCGCTGAGCGCGGCGATGATGGAGTTGATCTTGATAAACATGGAAACGGCCATCAGTAAAAATGTAATGCGGATAATAAAACGCACCATTTTGGCAATGAAGTTATAAACGGCAAAATCGGCCTTTTTCAGCTTCATGGCGCGCACAAGCAGCTTTGAGACGACATGCGCAAGCACAAAGCCAAACGCAAGCAGAACAATGGCGGCAACAATCCGCGGCGCGGCGTCAAGGAGCTTATTCCAAAGATCCCATTGAGCCCAAAGCTTCGCAAAATAGCCGAGCGTCTCCTTGGGCTTTGTGATGTCCACCTCGGGGTCGGAGAGAATATCGGCAAGCGTTGTGGTGGATTCCTCAATGGTTTGCACGGTGGTTTCCAACAGTTTCAGCATAGCGCGTCCTCCTTCGTTTCTTTCTATAATACTGTAATTCTAACATGAAGCAGGCGGAATTGCAACCGCTCAAAAAAAGTTTTCAAAAAAATGAAAAAAAGGCTTGACAAATGCAGATGAAAGGGGTATACTAATCAGGCACTTGTGAAGTGCATATGTCGCGGAGTAGAGCAACCCGGTAGCTCGTCGGGCTCATAACCCGGAGGTTGTAGGTTCAAATCCTGCCTCCGCAACCATGAAAAACCTCTTTTGTTTATCGGACAAGAGAGGTTTTCTTTTTGCAAACCGCTCTGCCGGCAGATCATGCGAATTCTTTTTTAATCGGTTGAAAAGCTCATATTATCCGAGTATAATAAACGAAGGAATCGACAGATTGGGGGTTGCGGAGGAAAATGAAAATAACGGTCATTCACGGGCAGAATCATAAGGGCTCCACATGGCATGTTGCGGAGGAACTGCTCAAGAACATAAAGACAAAACACGACGTCAAGGAGTTCTTTTTGCCAAGAGACCTGAATCACTTTTGCATAGGTTGTTTTGCCTGCCTCAAATCGCGAGAGAACTGTCCTTTTTGGGCAGACAAAGAAAAGATCGACCTTGCGCTGAGGGAAGCGGATCTGCTGATTTTTACAACGCCGAACTATTGTATGATGCCCTCCGCGCCGATGAAAGCGTTTATAGATCTGTTTTTTACCAACTGGATGAGTCATAAACCCTGCATGGAGATGTTTTCAAAACGTGCCGTTGTCATTTCTACCACAGCCGGCATGGGGGCGAAAAAAGCAGTCAAACCGATTGCAACGATGCTGTTGTATTGGGGGGTCCCGAAGGTTTATCAATATTGCTTGGCGGTCAATGCAACCGGATGGGAAAACATCCCAGAAAAGAAAAAAGCAGTGATCATCCGGGATATGAAAAAACTCGGAAAAAAGCTTTCTGTTGAAACTGCGCCGACCGTCGGCATCAAGACAAAAGCCCTGTTTCGGATGATGGCAGGTATGCAGAAATCAGACTGGGGCGCGTCTCCGGAGGAAAAAAACTATTGGCAGGAACAAGGATGGCTGAGCGGGAAGAAGCCGTGGAAAGACTGAAATCGGTTGATTTATCCCGGTTTGTCGGAACGTTCGGCGCTGCGTTTGTTCTTTGTTTCTTTGAAAAGTATATGGTGGTGCGCTCTTTCACATGAATAACGGAGATTTTCGGCGGTCCCCGTTTTCTTTTGTTTTCACATTTACATTCCCTTTGTTTTGTACTATAATATTCCCAAAACCGCAAAGGGAGGCAACCACATGAAACAGCAAAACGATATGGCCAACATTCAAACGCCGGGGCTGAACCCGTTTTTGCCGTTCGATCTCTATATCCCGGACGGCGAGCCGAAGGTGTTCGGCAACCGGGTTTATCTCTACGGTTCGCTCGACAAAGAGAACGGGAGCTACTGCAGCCGCGAATATCACGTCGTCTCCGCGCCGGTTGACGATTTGACCGACTGGACAGATCACGGCGTCAGCTTTTCCTCAGACCTTGTTCCGTGGTCAAACGCAGCGCTTTACGCGCCGGATGTGCTGTTTCACGGCGGACGGTATTATCTGTTTTTCTGCATGGCCGACGGCAGCGAGGGCGTGGCGCAGAGCGATTTTCCGCAGGGCCCGTTTGTGCAGCCGCGCCGCATCACGCTTGCGGGCGAACCGATTACGGGCATCGACCCGTCTGTGCTGGAGGACGACGGGCATATCTATTATACCTGGGGTCAGTTTTCGCTGCAGATGGGCGAGCTGGCGGACGATCTTTGCTCGTTGAAGCCGGAAACGGTGCGCAGCGACGCGCTTTCCAACGCGGACGGGCGCGAGGGTTTTCATGAGGGCTCTTCTTTGCGCAAGCTCGGCAAGCGGTACTGCATGATTTATGCGTCGGAATATGCCGCCGCGTTCCCGCATCACGGCGCAAGGCCGACCAAGCTGGATTACGCGCTCAGCGAATCGCCGTTCGGCCCGTATGTGCGGCGCGGCACCGTGATTGACAACGAGGGCTGCGACCCGTCCACATGGAACAACCACGGTTCCGTTCTCAAAATCGGCAGCGAGTGGTACGTCTTTTATCATGCGTCGTCTGCCAACGGTGCGTATTTGCGCCGTGCACGGGCGGAAAAGCTGCAGGTGGACGAGGAAAACGGCGTGATTGCGCAGGCAAAGCCCACCACAAACGGCTTTGTGCCGATTCTGCTTCCCGAAATGATCACGTCGCCGCTGCACGCCTGCCGCTTTTTCGGCTTCGCCTATACGCAGGAGATTTCCAACGGCGTTTTTGCCGCGCTTTTGCCGGGCGCCGGCGCCGGGTTTTCCTTCAGTCCGATCCGCTTTGAAACTGGGAATTACAGCCTGACGGTGCACTACCGCGCAAGCAAAGATGTGCGCGTTCGTGTGCAGCTCGGAACGCAGAGCACAGAACCCCAACTGCTTCCCGCAAACGAGACGGGCGGCTGCGTTACGATTCCTTTGACTGCCGCGGCAGGGGTGTTTCCGCTTTCTTTCGAGCGCACGGACGCTGCAGAAGATGCGGCGTGCGCCATTGTGCGGCTGAACCTTCGTGAAAGTACCCACTGATGAAACCGATCAAAAAAGCAGCTCGCGGAACCCCGTGGCTGCTTTTGCTTTTTTTGCTTGTTTTGTTACGGACGCACGACCGCTTTGATGATGGCGACCACACCGCCGAGGGTGAGCACTGCGCCGACGGCGATGAAAATGATGGAATTGCCGGTGATGTTCTTTTCGGCAAAATGCTCGGGATTTGAGGAGTCATATACGATCTCGATCTCGTCACCCTTCTGCATGGAGCTGTTGTAGCCGGGATATTCTCTGTTTTCATATTTCTGACCGTCGACTTCATACGTGACATAGACTTTATAGTCATATTCGTCAAAGCCATCCTCGTCAACGCCTGTCCACTCGCGTTCAATACCTTCAATGACCGCAGTGGTGGAAGCGTCGTACTGATCCTTGGTCTGCATCTTCTGCACGCCGCTGACGATGGCGAAAATGCCGAAGGCGATGGCGATGATCGGGAAAAGGATGCGCATGATTTTGTTCATAGAAAAAACCTCCGTTTTGTTTTTTTAATTGTAGCATAAACTGCCGAAAAGTGTGTGAATATTTTGCAAATCATGCAGCCTTAAAGGTCGAATTCATAATACGCCGCAAGTCTTTTTGCGTCTGCATCGGTGAACGCCTTGTTGAAAATCAAAAGATCGTCCATACAAATCAGCGCGTCATTGCCGCGTGTGAGCTTGTGCGACGCCTCGTCGCCGACCGTGAACGGCAGCGCGTCGAGCGAAGCGCCTTTGAAGCAATCGGGCAGCGCGAACGTGCGCTTGCGCTTGAAATTCCGATAAAGGTCAATGGCGTTTTCGCCTCGGCGGAACACGAACGAAACGTGCAGCCAGCCGCCGGAGATGTCGCGCAGATAGGGGGTGGTGTGCTCCTGATAGGAGGAGGGGTCGGGCGTTTCCACACCCAGCCAGGTGGCAACATTCGTAAAGCCGAGCGAAAAGCCCGCGCCGGAATCCGTCATTGTTTTTGTGGCGCAGTAGTACGCCTCAGACGCCGGTGCGCCGTCCACCTTGAGCCAGGCGCAAACGGTGAAATCGTCGGCGCCGAATTTGACGTCGTCGGTGAACAGACAGCCGGTCGCGCCAAGCTCCGCATACGCGCCGCGCACACCGCCGGCATAGTATTTCACTTCGCCCTTTTGCTGAAACGCTGCCTTGCCGGTCGCGTCTTCTGCGCCGTATTCAAAAAACAGCGCCAGCTTGATCTCGTCTTCGCTGAAAAAGCGGGTCAGACCGTGTTCGCCGCGAAAATCGGGCTGCTCTTTCGGCTCCAGATCGCAGCGCGTGCCGTTTTCGTCCGTTTTGTAGGGCACGTTCCAGTCGCTGAAGACGCCGGCCGGTACCTGCGAGGAATAGCCGTCGGGGTCGGGCGCCGGAATGTCAAGCCCGAACGCATAGCGCACAATGGCGTTGACATCGCGCGTCAGGGCGAAAAAGTCGTCTGTTTTGTTGACCGTTTTGCCCGACAGACCGAGGAAGATGTATTTTTCGCCGTCGGTGTAGCCGCCGTGGCCGCATTTGAAGCCGCCGTGGTCGGTGATGGCCAGGAAGAGCGTGTCGTCGATGATGCCCGCGTCGCAGTAAGCGTCATAGATGCGCCCGACCATCGCGTCCACGCGCGAGATGGTGTCCAGATGCCCCTGTGTGCCGTAACCGTAATGGTGGCCGCCCTCGTCGGGGTCGTCAATGTGAATGAACAGCAGGTTCGGCTTGCGCGTTTTGACGCAGGCAACCACCTTGTCCGTTGTCTTTTCGCCGTTCTCTGCGCTTTGCAGCTCGGCGCCGATATCGTGCTCGATGATGCCGATGTTGATCGGCTCCCAGTTGCTCACGGAGCAAAGCACAAAATCGGGATATGCTTGCCGCACAGTCGTAAAGATGGACGGCAGCGCACGGTTGGTGTATTCCTGCTGGCTGATGCTGCCGTTGGTCAGTCCGTGCACCTCCGGCGCGGCGCCGAGCAGCATGGCGCCCCAGTTTTGCGCGCTGATGGTCGGAAACATCGACATTGCGCTGAGCGTTTTTGCGCCGTTTTCAAAAATCTTGTCCATGCACGGGGTTGGGGTGTTTTTGCAAAAAACACCCATGCCGTCGATGCCGACGATCACAACATGGCGATAACGTGGTTGAGGTTGGGTTTGCATAGCGTCATCTCCTGCGATTTATTTTTTTCATTATACCGTAAATGTGTATGAAAAATCAAGAGGAATCTTGCAAAATGTCGGACAGAATGCTATAATAAGAATAAGCCTGCTTTTGCGGGCGGGAAGGAGCTTTTTTTATGAGAACCATCAACCGAAAAGCGCTTGCGCTTCTGCTTTCGCTGCTGCTCGTTTTTTCGCTTGCCGGCTTTGCGTTTGCCGAAACGCCGCAGGAAGTGAACTACAACGGCAACCCGATCGTGGTCGTCGGCGGCTATGGCGGCGCACAGCTCAAGCTGACGGAAAACGGCGAGGTGATCTGGTATATGGACACCGACGCGATCATGCACGATCTGCTGCAAAACCTGATTCGCATCGTGCCCGACCTCGCGCTGATGAAAGCGCGTCATCCGGAATACATCGCAAAGACGCTGCGTCCGTATCTGGAAAAATATCTCGGCAAATTCAAAACCGACGAAAACGGCGAGAGCGTCTATGACATTTCGCCGACGCTGGAGCCGACAGCCGAAAGCGCACATTACACACAGATCGAGGACAGCGCGGACATGGATCTTTTGACCCATCTTGAAGGGATCGTGCCGCTGGAGCAGTGCTATTTTCTCGGCTTTGATCTGCGCAGTCACGCCATTGACAACGCGAACCGTCTGAAACAGCTCATCGACAGCGTGCTGGAAACGACCGGCGCAGAAAAGGTCGATCTGATGGGCCAGTCCTACGGCGGGCAGGTGATTGCGACCTATCTGAGCCTGTATCCGCAGGAGGCGGGCAAAAAAGTGGAAAACGCGGCGCTGTTTGTGCCGGCCATGGGCGGCGCAACGCTCGCGTATGACGTTTTGATGGATCAGGTGTCGCTCGATGAGCGCTCGTTGCTGGAATATATCGAGTTCGGCTTTTCCTGGGAGACCGATTTTCATCAGCTTTTGAACACGTCGCCGGAATTTCTGGTGGACGATCTTGTCAAGGCGGTCATGCCGCAAATTCTTGAAATTGCCGGAACGTGGCCGAGCCTGTGGGATTTTGTGCCGCTGGAGCTGTTTGACGAAGCGATCAAAAAGCTGGACGAAGTCAAAAACGCAAAGCTCATTGCCGATACGACCTACTACCATGAGCAGATCATGGCAAAGTATCACGAAAACCTGACAAAGGCGCAAAATGCCGGCACAACGATCTCCATCATCGCCGGCGCGGGCGCACAGGCGCTGAGCGGTTCCCTGCTCAACTCCGACGGCATCATCCCGGTCTCCGGCTCCACCGGCGCGGTCGCTGCGCCGTTCGGCAAGCGCTTCAACGACGGTTATACTGCGCGCGGCACCACCTGCAGCGATCCGCAGCACCGGCACATTTCGCCTTCGATGGAGCTCGATCTTTCCACGGCGTATCTGCCGGAAAACACCTGGGTGTGCGACGGGCTGTATCACGGGATGGAGGAATTCGACGAATGGTCGCGTGCGCTGTTCATTCGGCAGGCATTTTCAAAGAACCCGCTGCAAAGCGTCCATGAAGACAAGCGCTTTTCGCAGTTCCACGCCGCGTCCAACGCCTCCACGGGTCTGCTTGCGCGGTTCGACCATTCCCCGGAAGGCTACCTTTGCGGCGACGACAGCGCGCTGCTGGTCAAAAACTACTCCGCGTCAAAAATGCTTGTGCTCGACATCTCGTCGCAAAACGCGGGCATCGATTTTGAAAACGTGTACCGCGTGCTCGCACCGGGCGAAACCGCCGCGTTTTCGCTTTGCGGCGAACTGCAAAAGGTTTCGGCGGTCAAAACCGACGTCACGGTGACCTACACGCTGCTCGGCACAAGCTCCGCCACGCCGACCGCGCAGCGCCGGCTGGATTTTACGATCATGAACGGCCCGAAAGCGCCGTTTGACAAAGCGCATCCGCTCACAGACGCCGACGCGGAATATGACTATTTTTCCTACACCGGCCCGCTCGCATCGTTCTGCATCAAAAAGAGCGGTCTTTCCGAAACGCTCAATGTGCTGTTCAAAATTCTTGAGCGTTTGCAAAAGACACTGACGGGCTTTGTTTTCAACACGAAAAGGAGCTGAAAGAATGAAAATTACCTGGTACGGCACGGCGACAGTCGGCATTGACGACGGAAAAACAAAGCTGCTTTTCGATCCGTTTGTGCGCATGAACCGGCGCATGGAAACCACCCCGATCGAAGGCTTTGCCGGCTTTGACGCGGTCTTTGTGACCCACGGCCACCTCGATCATATCTACAGCATCCCGGCGCTTGTGCAGGTGGATCAAACCGTGCCGGTCTATTGCACGAACACGCCGAAGAAAACCCTGCTTCGTCGCGGTGTGCCCGAAGAACGCATACACACCATCCGGCCGGACGACGAGCTGCAGATCGGTGGATTCAAAATTCGCGTGCGCCGCTTTCGCCACATCGTTTTTGACCCGATCTACATCCTCACCGTGGTGCCGAAAAGCATCGTGATGTTCCCGCGATTGTTCTGGCAGGCCTATATGAACCATCAAATGCCCGAGGGCGGCGAGATCGTCGCCTATGAGATCGAGGCCGAGGGCAAAAAGGTTTTTCTCACCGGCTCGTTCCGTGAATATCCGGGCGAGGAATATCCGCAGGACATCGATCTGTTCATCCTCGCCAACGGCGGCAGCGTCTTTGTGCCGGAAAAGGTGAAGGGCTTCATCGACAAATACCGCCCGAAGAAAATTCTTGTGGATCATTTTGACAACGCCTTTCCGCCCGTGACGCGGACCGTCAGCGTGAAGCGGCTGCAAAAAACGGTGGAAAAGCGGCACCCCGAAATCGAATTCATCGTGCCGCAGGTCTGCGAGCCGATCGAACTGTAAACCAAAATCAGAAAAAGCCTTGAAACAGGAGAGTCTCCTTCGTTCCAAGGCTTTTTGCTTTGCGCTTCGTATTACGGCAAGCGGAAGCCTGCCGCGCGGTAGATCGCGTACCAGTCCGCTCTGGAAAGCGCAAGGTCGGCGCCGGCGGCAATCTCCTTCATGCGCTGCGGAGAGACCGAGCCGGAGATGAGCTGCATCTTTGCCGGATGCCGCAGCACCCACGCGGCGGCAATGGCGGTCGGCGTTGTGTCATACTGTGCGGCAAATTTGTCCAGCGCTTCGTTCAGGGCGGGGTAGCGCTCTCTGTCGCCGATGAACGGGCCGCGGAAAAAGCCGCCCTGAAACGGGGACCACGCCTGCAATGTGATGCCGTTCAGGCGCAGATATTCCAGTGCGCTGCCGTCGTGCATGACGGATTCGTCGTTTTTCATATTGACGTTCAGGCCGCTTGTCACAAGCCCGGATTCCGGGATGGAAAACTGCAGCTGATTTGCAACAATGGGCTGCGTCACAGCGCTTTTCAGCAGCTCGATCTGCATCGGGTTGTGGTTGGACACGCCGAAAAAGCGCACCTTCCCGTCGCGTTCCAGCGCATCGAACGCTTCGGCGACCTCCTGCGGCTCCATCAGCGTGTCGGGGCGGTGCAGCAGCAACACATCGATATAATCGGTACGCAGCCGCCGCAAAGAGGCTTCCACCGAAGAAAGAATGTGCGCTTTGGAAAAATCGTAATAGCCGTCGCAGATGCCGCACTTTGTTTGAAGAATGATCTTTTCGCGCAAGGACGGATGCTCGGCCAGCCAGTCGCCGAAGATGCGTTCACATTCCCCGCCGCCGTAGATGTCCGCGTGGTCAAAAAAGTTGACGCCGCATTCCAGCGCCGTGCCGATCACGCGCTCCGGCGTTTGCTTGGCGTCGGCAAGGCGCATACAGCCCTGCGCAACCGCTAAAACCGGCAAAAGCTTGCCGAGCAGTCGTTGCTTCATGGTGTTTCCTCCGTTTCGTTCGTTGAAAGCACAGACAGGATATAGTCCGCAATCCTTGTGCTGTTCATGATATAGCCCGTGTGACCGGCGTGTTCAAAAATTTTGAGCTTTGCGCCGGGAATCGTCTGCGCAAGATGCGCGGTGTGCGCTTGCTTGATCACATCGTGCGCCCCGGCGGTCACAAAGGTCGGAACGCGAATTTTGCGCAGCATCTCGTCGGTGATGTTCGGCTCGCGCAGCATGATGCGCATTTTGTCGCTGCGGTCCACATGGCTCCAGAGCCGGAAAAATTTCAGCGGCAGATCCTTTGTGCTGTCCGGGCGCAGACTCGCGCCGCTGACGATCAGCGAAGAGAGCAGGTCCGGATACTTGGACGCGAGCAGCAGACCGATGATGCCGCCGTCGGAAAAGCCGTAAAACACCGGACGCTCAAGCTGCAGCGCAAGGATGAACTGACGCAGATCCTCCGCCATGTCTTCATAATGCAGCGTTTTCACCTTTTCGCTTTTGCCGTGGTCGCGGGAATCGGGCAGATAGACCATGAACGATTGCGCAAGCACTTTTGCGGCTTTGCGGAAGATTTTGTGATCCATGCTGTTGCAATGGACCATGATGAGCGGCGGCCCTGTGCCGGTCTTTTCATAGAACAGCCGAATGCCGTTGACTGTGATCTCCATGCAGATACCCCGTTTCGTTTATTTCAGTACCTTGCGCAGCGCTGCTTCGGATGCGTCCGGAAACAGCGTGTGCAAATGTGACAGCAAATGCTGATAAGATTCCTCCGGCGCGCGCCGGTAGGCTTCTTCAAAAAACGATGCGCCGAATTGCTTTTCCGGCGTGGAATATTCCGCAATGCCCCAGCCGTAGGGCTTGCCGGTCTTGTCTGTGGCGTAGACGAAATCGGAAATGAGCACATAGCACTGCGACTGCAGCCGCGTGATGCGTGTGTCAAAGCCCTTTTTGCCGCCCTTGCGGTAATTGCCCAGCGCCTTGAGCTGCCGTGTAAGAATCGGCGCGTTGCCTTCGATCAGGTCAAACAGCTCCTTGTCCTGAAAGGGTGCAAGCCCCTCGTCAAAGCGCGCGTCAAAATCATACCCGTCGCGGCGGTAGTTGGCAAAATCCGCAAACCACGCGCGGCTGATGAACGCCGCCTTGTTTTCAAAGAATTTGCCGTAGGCGCAGCCGCTTTCGCGGATGACCGGCCCCTTCCATTCCCAGACGGGCCATGTGTCGTTTCCGCTGTACCAAAGGCCGGGCGCAACGTGTTCTTCCAGCGAAAAGCCGGGGATGGAGCCGGCGAAAAACGGCAAAAAGCCGAATTGCTCAATGACATTGAGCAGATCCTGCCTGCTCCTGACCGTAAAATCAAAGCTGCTCATAGCTTCACCGTCCTTGAAATTTGCTTTCCTATATTATACACCATTCTCTGCCGTTTGCAAGAAAAAGATGGGGCGTGCCGCTCAAACAGCGCATTTTTTTGCGTTTTCGCTGGACAATGAGCGATAAATATGCTATAATTCAAAACAAAAAAAATCACAGGAGGGGTTTCTTATGAAAAAAAGAGTTTTCGCTGTCTGTCTGATCCTTGCGCTTGTTGCCGCCGTGTTTTCCGGTTGCGGAAACGGCGCTTCAACGGAAAAGACGAACGTCATCGGTGTGATCGGCGCGATGGATGTGGAGGTCACCTCGCTGAAGGAGGCGGCCAATGTTACTAACACCACCGAGATCGCCGGCATGGAATTTTGCGAAGGAAAGCTCGGCGAAAAGAACGTGGTCATCGTCAAGTGCGGCATGGGCAAGGTCAATGCCGGCATCTGCGCGCATACGCTGATTCATACGTTTGGCTGCACAAGCATCATCAACACCGGCGTCGCAGGGTCGCTGGACGCGAAAATTGACATCGGCGATATCGTGGTTTCCACCGACGCCGTGCAGCACGATTTTAATGTGGAGGCCATCGGCTTTCAAAAGGGCGAGATCCCTTACACCGGCCTTTATGCGTTTGAGGCCGATGAGACGCTGCGTGCCGCTGCGGTGAACGCGGTCAAAACCGCCGCGCCGGAGATTCATGTGTTTGAAGGCAGGGTTTGCTCCGGCGACCAGTTCATCTCCACCAAAGAGCAAAAGGAGAAGATCATCTCCGATTTCGGCGGCATGTGCTGCGAAATGGAAGGCGCAGCCATTGCGCAGGCCTGCTATTTGAACGATACGCCTTTTGTGGTCATCCGCGCCATTTCGGACAAGCCGAACGAAACGGAATTTGTGGATTACAAAGTGTTTGAAGCGCAGGCGGCCGCCAGATGTGCCGAGATCGTCCGCTATATGGTGGAAACGCTTTGATAAGAGGATAATAAAAGGGGCTGTCGCATTGAGCGAAAATGCAACAGCCCCTTTGTTTTTTTCAGTTGTTCAGCTCAGTCCGAGCAAAACGGCGGAAAAACTGCGCAGCAGTTCTGTGAGCTTATAGAGCGCTTGATGGAACACGCCGACGATCTTCTGCAGCGCGTTTCCGGAATGATCCTTGCCGCAAAGCGGGCAAAGCTCAGCGCCTGCTGTGGGAACGGTTACGCCTTCCAGCGCTTTGAAGTTGATGCCGCTGATTTTGCAGGCCTTTTCAATTTCGCCGCCGGCGGGCGCGGTCACGGTGATCCAGTCATTGGCTGTGCACCAGTCGTTTTCCGCACCGATGGACATATTGACTAGTCGGCTTGTGTCATTTACACGCTCCATCTCTTCCGATATCATTGTGCGCAGGTTCTCCTCCGGCACAAGCTCGGTGTTGCCGTCGTCATCTGTTTCTACGGTGAAGATTTCTTCAACGCTCGTGAAGGCTGTGCCGTACTGCTCGTTGAGCTTATCCAGCGCCGCGGGAACAAGTTCGGCAAGATTCGTCGCCTCGGTGCCGAGGTAGGCGTTATAGATGTCGAGCATTTCCTGCTTTGCGTCTTCGTCCATATTGTTCCAGTTGGCGTCATCGCCGAAGTAGTAAACATCGGCATACGTGTGCAAAGCGTCAAAAGGCAGAAGATCATAATCATATTGCTCCTGCTCTCCCTTTTGCGCTATGAAGGCTTCGATCGCGGTGTCAAGATCAGCGTAAGGCTCCGCGTCGTTTTCATAGGCGCTGACATAAAGCGGCAATTCCTGCAGCGTCACACTGCTGATGGTGAGCCCTTCGGTGAATTTCAGCTCAATGGAGTCAAAGCCGACCTCGTTCAGCGTCGATGGCAGCGTAACAAAGCGCGGATACATGCCGTAAAATTCATCCTGCGGAATGGCGGTGATGCCATCTTCCACAACGATCTCTTTGACAAGCGCAAACCGGGTGCGCGCTGCGGTTGCCGCATCCATCCCTTCGACCAACGTTTCGTAATAGGCGGCGAAGGTCATGGAGATGGAATCGACGATGGCTAAGATGGTGTTGCCGTCTTCATCCACTTCGGTTTCTGTTTTGTCCTCAATCGGTCCGTTGCCGCTGACCGTCAGAACACCGTCATCGGTCAAAACCCAGTTGACGTTTTTTCCCGCGGTGCCGGAAAGCACTACATTGTCCGGCGCGGCAAAAGCGGCTGTGGCGAGCAGTGCTGTCATCAAAACGGCAAGCAGAACTGCGAGGGCGGATTTCATTCTTTTCATAATTTAAACTCCTTTGCAGAAAAATGCGGATGCCCGAAAGATGATGTTTTGGTTTTTTCATTATAGCATTTTTTGAGAAAAAAAGCAAGATGCGGCACTGCATTTACATCATTTATGTACGTTTGTCAATGATGTGAGACAAAGTTGTTGAAAAAAGAAGTACGAGATTAGAATAAGCTTAGCGGATGGATGCAAGCGCCTTGGGAAGCGACCGAAGGCGTAGCCGAGGGAGC
>JAFTCX010000041.1 GCA_017454485.1 Clostridia bacterium
GCCGGAGCGCAATGCGCTCCGGTGCGCGCGGCATTTGCCGCGCGGTTCCGCCGCCGGCATGCGCACGGCGAAGCCGTGCGCAAAAAAGCAGCGCAGGTGCTCCTGTGCTGCTTTTCAAATAGGGCGTAAATTTACTGCGCAATGCTTTCACCGGTCATCTCTTCCGGCTGGGGAATGCCCATGATTTTCAGCATCGTCGGTGCAATGTCGCAAAGTCTGCCGCCGGCGCGTGCCGTGCAGGGATAGCCGCAGATGATAAACGGCACGGGATTCGTCGTGTGCGCGGTGAACGGCGTGCCGTCGTCCTCGAGCATCTTGTCGGCGTTGCCGTGGTCAGCGGTGATAAGCATCACGCCGCCGGCCTTTTCCACAGCGTTCCAAACGCGGCCCACACAGGTGTCGACCGCTTCCACTGCCGCTTTCGCAGCGTCAAAAATGCCGGTGTGACCGACCATGTCGCAGTTTGCAAAGTTCAGAATGATCGCGTCGTATTTGCCGCTTTCCACAGCGGCAACGACTTTGTCTGTCACCTCATAGGCGCTCATTTCCGGCTGCAGATCGTAAGTCGGCACTTTCGGCGACGCCACAAGGATGCGGTCCTCGCCCTCATACTGCTTTTCCACGCCGCCGTTGAAGAAGAATGTCACATGGGCATATTTTTCCGTTTCGGCTATGCGAAGCTGGGTCTTGCCGAGCTTTGACAGATATTCACCGAAGGTGTTTTCGAGCGTCTGCGGCTTGAACGCAATGTGCACGTTCGGCATGGTTGCATCATACTGCGTCATGCAGACGTAATACAGCGGGAAGAAGCCGTTTTTGCGCGCAAAGCCGGTGAACGCCTCATCCACAAAGGTGCGTGTGATCTCTCTTGCGCGGTCGGGACGGAAATTGAAGAAGATCACGCTGTCGTTCGCCTTCACGGTCGCACCGCCGGCGATCACGGTCGGCAAAACAAATTCGTCCGTCAGATACTTGCCCTCTTCGTCAAGCGTCTCATACGACGCCTTGATCGCGGCAACAGGATCGTCCGCCTGCACGCCTTCACCGTAAACCATTGCGGCATACGCCTTGCCAACGCGCTCCCAACGGTTGTCGCGGTCCATTGCGTAATATCTGCCCATCACGGTTGCGATCTTGCCCACACCGATCTCGGCGAGCTTGTCGCGGCATTCGGCAACATAATCCGCACCGGACGCCGGCGGCACATCGCGGCCGTCCAGGAAGCAGTGCACATAAACCTTGTCCAGACCGAAACGCTTGGCAAGCTCCACAATGGCGAACATATGCGTGTTGTGGCTGTGCACACCGCCGTCACTCATCAGTCCCATCAGATGCAGAGCGGAGCCGTTCTTTTTGCAGTTTTCCATCGCGCCGACAAGCGCTTCGTTTTCAAAAAAGTCGCCGTCCTGAATCTGCTTGGTGATTCTTGTCAGCTCCTGATACACGATACGGCCCGCGCCGATGTTCGTGTGGCCGACCTCGCTGTTGCCCATCTGACCGTCGGGCAAACCGACATCCATGCCGGATGCGCCGATATAGGTCATGGGGTAGGTTGCCATCAATTTGTCAAGGTTCGGCGTAGCGGCGGCTTTGATGGCGTTGCCGTAATCGCTTTCGTTCTTGCCGAAGCCGTCCATGATGCAGAGAAATACTGGTTTTTTCATTGGCTATCAACCTCTTTCGTAAAAGGAGTAAGGGGGTAAGGGATTAAGGGATTAAGATAATGAAATCGAAACGGGTAAAAAGAGGAAAGAGCGGAGAACAGCATTCTCCATTCTCCGCTCTCAATTCTCATTTGACTCAGCCTTCGCTCGCAGCTTTGACGATCACGGAGAAGTCCGCGGCTTTCAGCGATGCGCCGCCGATCAAACCGCCGTCCACGTTGACCTTGGAAACAAGCTCTTCGGCGTTCTTCGCGTTCATGGAGCCGCCGTACTGCACGGTCACGGTCTCGGCAACATCTGCGCCGTAAGCTTCCGCGATCGCGGCACGCACAAAGCCGTTGCCCTCGTCCGCCTGCTCTGCGGTCGCGGTCACGCCGGTGCCGATTGCCCAAACCGGTTCGTAAGCGATGATGACGTTCTTGAGCTGTTCCTTGGTGACGTTCGTCAGAGCCATCTTGGTCTGATATTTCAGCAGTGTTTCGGTGTAACCGAGTTCACGCTGCTCAAGCGTTTCACCCACGCAGATGATCGCTTTCAGACCGGCGTTCAGCGCTGCAAGCGAGCGCAGGTTAACCGTCTGATCGGTCTCGCCGAAATACTGGCGGCGTTCGCTGTGGCCGATGACCACATATTCCACGCCGGAAGCGACGAGCATCTCTGCGGAAACTTCACCGGTGTAAGCGCCACAGGCTTTGAAATGGACGTTTTCGGCGCCGATCTTGATGTTGCTGCCCTTGGCGGCTTCCACAGCGGCGGCGATGTCCACAAACGGCACGCACAGAACGACGTCGCAGTCTGCGCCGGCCACAAGGGGCTTCATTTCATTGATCAGCGCAGTGGTCTGCGCGGGGGTGTTGTTCATTTTCCAGTTGCCGGCGATGACAGCCTTACGGAGATCCTTTTTCATAATATACAACCTTTCTTTGCCGGAAGCAGTGACAAATTCGGAATTCGGAATTCGGAATTCGGAATTCGAAATTCGGAATGAAGGGGCGCTGTCTGCGACGATGCGCCGAATACCGAAAACCGAATATGTTCCGTAAACCGAAAAGGAACGTCTCCCGATGAATAATAAAAATATGTATGTAAAAATCAATCGATCACTGTGCTGCGCGGAGAAAACTTGAAAAACCATGATTCTTCCCCGCGATCATAATTCCGAATTCCGCTTTCCGAATTCCGAATTAACAAAGTTGATTCGCCCGCGAATCAATCCTTATCGTTGAGCGCCGCCACGCCCGGAAGCTCCTTGCCCTCAAGGAACTCAAGGGAAGCGCCGCCGCCGGTGTAGATGTGGCTCATCTTGTCGGCAAAGCCGAGCTTCTGAATGGCCGCTGCGCTGTCGCCGCCGCCGATGATGGAGATCGCATTGCTCTCAGCGATGGCAGTTGCAACGCCAATGGTGCCGTTAGCAAAGTGTTCCCATTCGGAAACGCCCATGGGACCGTTCCAGATGACCGTACCGGCATCCTTCACAGCGTTGGCGAACAGCTCGGTGCTCTTCGGGCCGATGTCAAGACCCATCCAGCCGTCGGGAATGTCGTCGGAATCGACGATCATGTATTCGGTGTCCGCTTTATATTCTCTGCCGACCACGTTGTCGATGGGGATCAGGAACTTGACGCCCTTCGCCTCGGCTTTTTCCATCATTTCCTTTGCAAGCTCGATCTTGTCCGCTTCCAGCAGCGAGGTGCCAACGGAATGACCGAGCGCGGCGAAGAAGGTGTATGCCATGCCGCCGCCGACGATCAGGGTGTCCACCTTTTCCATCAGGTTGGTGATGACGCCGATCTTGTCGGAAACCTTTGCGCCGCCGAGAATGGCAACGAGCGGACGCTTCGGATTTTCCAGTGCGCCGCCGATATACTGCAGCTCTTTCTGAATCAGAAAGCCGCACACTGCGGGCAGATAGTCCGCCACGCCGGTAGTGGAAGCATGGGCGCGATGGGCGGAGCCGAACGCGTCGTTGACATAAATGTCAGCAAGAGAAGCGAGCTTCTTTGCGAATTCGGGATCGTTCTTGGTCTCTTCAGCGTGGAAGCGGACGTTTTCCAGCAGCAGCACTTCGCCCTCTTTCAGATCGGCAGCAAGCGCCTGTGCGCTTTCGCCCACAACGTCCTTCGCCATTTTCACTTCTTTGCCCAGCAGTTCGCCCAAGCGCTTTGCCACAGGCGCCAGCGAGAATTCGGGTTTGAATTCGCCCTTGGGTCTGCCGAGGTGGGAGCAAAGGATCAGCTTTGCGCCGTGGTCAAGCAGATAGTTGATGGTCGGCAGCGAAGCGACGATGCGCTTATCGCTCGTGATCACGCCGTCTTCCATTTTGACATTGAAGTCGCAGCGGACAAGAACCTTTTTGCCTTTGACGTCAATGTCTTCGACTGTCTTTTTGTTGAGTACGTTCATAGTGTCTTTCCTTTCGGTTTTGAATTGATACATAATCAAACGCTATTCTATAACAAAAGCGATTTTTTTGCAAGGGTTTTGAGGGATTTTTTTAAAAGAGGGGTATAATTTTGTTTTTAAAAGCAGACAACTGTCGCGCAAAGAGGCGCCTTTTTGAACGGAATTGAAAAACGCTTGCTTTTTCTGCGCAAGTATGATAGAGTAAAGGTGCGACACGAACTGAATAGCACGCTTTGAATAAGGTGTGTATTTTTATCATTTTCTTGGTAAAGATACAGACTCTCATTCATCTTGTTCAAAGCAGTGAAGTTTGTGTCGCAGCAAATCGGAGTCATGTATTTTTACAATGCGTGGCTCAGAAAGCTGCGCATTTTTTTAAGGAAGGAGTGATGATTCAAAAAGCAACCCAAAAGCGTTCCGGAAGTAACGCGCCGAAACTCCGATTTTCGCACGCCTTTTCCGGAAGGCTCCCTGAGCATTCAGCAATCTACTCAAAAAAGCCATAAAACATTTCTACATTGTCAGGAGGTTTATCATGGATATTTTTAAAAAGATTCTCACTTCCGTAACAAGCTTCTTTTTGGCGCTTGTTTTTTCCGTCATTCCAATGAAGGAAGACGCGCTGTTGTTGTCGGTCAAAGCGCCGGTCACGCAGACATCGACGGAGATCGTTTTGGTTTATAAAAACAAAACCGGCCGTTCCGTCGTCTTTTGCGAAGACGATTATTTTGCAGAGCGCAAAACCGAAAACGGCTGGACAGCGGAGGAACGGCTGAATCGGGAAGCCGTGCGCGAAATTGCGACCGTGATCCGGCCGCAGGGTTCTCATCAGTATACGATCACCCTCACGGAGCCGCTGGACGCGGGCGAATACCGCATTACGCAGACATACACCACCGAAGGGTTCTCGCTGCGTTTGCCGTTTGCGGAAACTGAATCGACGCATAAAACGACCGTAGAATTCACGGTATCATAAAGCAGCGTGCAGCTCGAACGCTGCATGAAAAGGCCGTGCGCATGTCTGCCAGCCGCAGCCAAGCTGCGGCGGGCAGACGCGGCGGCGAGACGCCTCGCGCGAAGCGCGAGGCAAAAAGGAGCGCACCAGCGCAGCATGGATGTTTTCCGCCCGCTGCGCCGCGCTCCTTTTTCGCGCAGCGTTCGCTGCGCGGTCTCGCCGCCGCCCGGGGCGCACGGCTTTGCCGTGCGCCGAAACTGCTCTATTGACGAATCACACAAAAGCGGGTATAATGGTTTTGAAAAAGTGGAAAGGAGAACCCCTATGATTAACAACAAAACCATCGTTTTGACCGGCGCGTCCAGCGGCATCGGTCTGGAGGTGCTGCGCATTCTCGCCAAAGGCGAAGGCAACGTCATTCTTGCCGTTTCGCGCCATGCCGAACAGTTGCTTTCGACCTTTGCGGACAACGTCATCCCCTTCAATATGGACGTCGGCTCCAAGGAAGGCGTGGACGCCGTTTTTGAAAAGGCAAACGAAGTGTTCGGCGGCAGAAAGATCGACATTTTTTACGCCAACGCCGGTTTCCCGTATTATGAGGAGTTCAACTATGAGGACTGGGACCGCGTGAAGCGCATGTTTGACACGAACACCTTCTCGCCCATCTACACCTATGCAAAATACATCCATCACCTTGACGGCCGCGAAGGCATTCTTGCCATCACCGTCAGCGCGATCGGTCAGATGGCGATGCCCGGCTACGCGATTTACAGCGCAAGCAAATTCGCCGTGCAGGGCTTCCAGCAGGCGATCCGGCTGGAAAAGCCGAAGAACCTGCAGATCACAACGCTTTATCCGGTGGCGACCGACACGAACTTCTTCCGTGTGGCGAACGAAGTGCCGTTTGAAAAGCCGTTTCCGGTACAGCAGCCGACTGTGGTGGCGCGCAAAATGGTTGCCGGGATTGAACGCGGCGCAAAATTTGTTTCGCCGAGTCCCCTGTTCGGGCTTTCCAAGGTGCTCATGGGCGTTTGCCCGCCGGTGCGCGCGGTCTACTGGGGACTGGAGACCGCAAAGCTGAACCGATTCAAAGAGAAGCTGAAAACAATCGGGAAATGAGAGTGAACTGCTATGTATGATCTGATGTTTTCGCCGATGAACATCGGCACCATGACGGTCAAGAACCGCGTGGTCATGAACGCTGCGGAATTCAGTCTCGGTCAGGCGGACGGAACGCCGACCGAGCGCATGATCCGCTATTTTGAAGCGCGCGCAAAGGGGGGCGTGGGGCTCATCATCCCCGGTATCTGCCGCGTCAACGATATGGGCGCGACCTCCACGTTTACGCAGCTCTCCATGGCGCACGACTGGCACATTGAACCTATGCGCGCCATGGTCGAACGCATCCACGCCGCCGGAGCAAAGCTGTGCATTCAGCTCCACCACCCCGGCCGTCAGGGTTACGGCAGCTCCATCAACAGTCTGCCGCTTGTCATCCCCATCGAAAAGAAATTCCCCGGTGTGATGAACCTGATGTTCAAAGTCGCGCCCGTGCTGATGAACCTTGAGCAAAAGGGCATTTCCCAAAGCGTGCAGGCGCCGTCCAAGTGCGAATTGAGCGCGCACGGTGCGGCGCACATCCACGCCATGAGCCATGCCGCTGTGCAAAAGCTGCGCGACGATTTCATCAACGCCGCTGTCCGCTGCAAAAAAGCGGGCGTTGACGCTGTGGAGCTGCACGCCACGCACGGCTACATCTTGCAGCAGTTCCTCAGCCCGAACACCAACAAACGCACCGACGAATACGGCGGCTCGTTTGAAAACCGTATGCGCTTTCTCGCCGAGATCATTCAGGGCATCCGCCTTTATTGCGGCAGGGATTATCCGCTGATCGTGCGTCTTTCCGTCGATGAGATGTATGCGAAAATCGGGCAGCCCGGCAAAGGTTATGACCTTGAAACGGGAAAAAAGATCGCAAAGCGTCTGGAGGAGCTGGGCGTGGACGCGATCGACGTCTCCTGCGCGTGCTATGATGCTTACAATTACTGGCTGGAGCCGACGTCGTTTGAACCCGGCTGGCGCGCCTATCTTGCAAAAGCGATCAAAGAAACCGTTTCGATTCCCGTCATGGCGGCAAACTTCATCCGTTCGCCGGAACAGGCCGAACGCCAGCTCGCCGAGGGGTATCAGGATTTCGTCGGTTCTGCGCGCAACTTCATCTGCGACCCGGAATGGGCAAAAAAAGCGCAGCAGGGGCATCCCGAAAAGATTCGCCGCTGCATCGGCTGTCTGCACTGCATCCGCTCGTTCATCGCAAACGCAACGGTCGGCGGTGTCGGCGAATGTGCGCTGAATGTTGCGGTCGGCATCGAAAAGGAATACGCCGAACTGCCGCAGGACGGCAAGGGCAAGCAGACGCTCGTCATCGGCGCCGGTCCTGCCGGTCTTTCCGCCGCCATCACCCTTGCGCGGCGCGGCTTTGCGGTGACAGTGCTGGAAAAGGAAAAGACGGCCGGCGGGCAGGTCAATGTTGCCGCCGCAGGGCCGCACAAAGACAAGCTCGGCTGGTGCATCGAAGATCTTTCCACAGAAGCGAAGGATTTGGGCGTGCGCTTTGTGTTTGACACAGAAGCCACCGCAGACAAAATTGCCGCCATGCAGCCGTATGCCGTTGTGCTTGCCGCCGGCGGAACACCGCTGCGTCCACGCAGCATCCCCGGCATCGCGATGGAAAACGTCTTCACCGCGCCGCAGATTCTGACCGGCGAAGTTAAGCTGACCGGCAAAAAAGTTGCTGTCATCGGCAGCGGTCTGACCGGACTGGAAACAACCGAAGCGCTCAACGAAAGCGGCAACGACGTGACCGTTGTGGAGATGGCAAAGACTGTGGCGCCGGGCGCGTGGTTCCAGTTTGTGGACGATTCCATGAGCCGCATTCAGCCTTTCGGCACAACGTTTTTGCTGAACACGGCGCTGTGCGCGATCGCCGAAGACCACATCACGGTGCAGAACCTGAAAACAAAACGCCGCGCCTTTTTGCCAACCGACGCGGTCGTGCTGGCAATGGGCGTGCGCCCGAACAACGCGCTTGAAAAAGCGCTGAAAGACAAGGGCATTAAAACCGTGACCGTCGGTGACGCGAGCAAGGGCGGCACGATTGGTCATGCCGTTCACGACGCATTCCAAAAAGCAATGAAAATTTAAATATCCGCCAAAAGAACGACCATCTTCGCAAAGAAAAAGATGGTCGTTTTTTGTTTAGGTACCCGCGTTAATCAGTGGGCACTTCATCGCCAGTGTCGATCTTTTGCGTTTGGCCGATATAATCAATGCACCGGCTCTCCCCTGTCAGTGCGTATTTGCCTGCGCTTTGCCGCAGCGAAAGCGATGTGGAAAGCACATTCGTCTTTTCATAGCGCGCTTCGAACGCACAGGTAAAATCATCGAGCAGCAGACCGAATGTGCTTTGCGACGGTCGTTCTGTCCGGTAGCAGCGCGTTTGAAGCACGACGCCCAGCGGCAGCGACACACCGCCCCACTGCGCTTGACGGAACACCGTGAATCCATCGAAGTTGCGTGACGGCGGGAACATTCCCAGCGGGACCGTCAGATGCAGCAGCCGCAGCGCCGGCACAGTCTGCACTTTTGTATAGCCGCCTCCTGCCGTTTGCTGCGCCCGTTCCACACACAGCACATCATCATGCAGCGCCGTTGCAATGCCGCGCGCCTCATACAGATGCGAGATGCCGTAACGGTCAACGGAAACACCGCTGATGAGAAGGTCCCCTTTGCGCACCCCGGTGCCGACCGGCGCGGCAGCACGCCCGCTGTGCACCTGCAGCGAAAGCAAAAGCCCGTCAAAATCCGCAACGATGTTCGCCGGCTCGCCATACGTTTCGTCTTCGCCCGGATCTATGTAGGGATGCACCTCGACCTCGGCGCGCGTTCCGCTGAGATTCACGCCGACCCACGACACTTTGCCGTTCAAACGGTGCATCACCTCCTGCGCGACAGCTCCGGTGTCAATATTCTTGCGCCAGACGCCGGCATGCAGCCCGAGCGTTTCCGCAGCAGCAAGCACCTCGGTACGTGAAACACTTGCGCAGCCGGTGCTTTCCACGCTCCATACAAAGCCCGACAGCACAAACGCCAAAACCGCAAACACCGCGCCCGCCACAGGCAGGGCAAGATGCGCCCGGTGGCGGCGCAAAAAGAACGGCAGCCCGTGTTTTTCCCGCGCACGAAGACGCATACCGCTGCGTTTTGCAACGTCGCGCAACCGGAAATAATCGCTGCGCCGCACCGTCGCGGTCAGCGTCTTTTGATGCATCTGCGGCGAAAACAGCGCAATGCCGCGCACATTGCAAAGATTCAAAAACCGTTCCGGAAAACCGCCTTCGGCAACGAAGGTCACGCTGCCGCGCAAAAAAGAAAAAAAGAACCCCTTTCGCATAGCAACCCTCACAAGCTTGAAAGCTCCAGCGACACCAATGTGCCGCCGACGCTGATGTGTGCGCCGCAAAGCTGCTCCATGCAAAGCGCATCGCCGTGCAGCGTCAGCAAGAACGCGCCGCAGTTGAGTTTGACGCACGTTTCATCATACGCGACGATGCCCCGGCAGCCGTCGATCACGGCGCGGCAGTTGGCGTGCAGCTCAATATGCGGCAGCAGCAGCGCCGTATCTGTTGCAAGCTGCGCCGCCGTTTCCACCGTTTGTTTCAGATTTTGCAATACGATCGCCCCCTGTCAATCATTTTTATGCGCGGCGCGCTCATAAGATAACAGCAAGGGGCGTGATTTTATGCGGCAAAAGCGATCATCCGTTTCAGCCGAGCGGCTGTTCTTTTTCAAATGCGGCGCAGGACTGTTTTTGTTTTTTGCGCTGATCTTTTTACTGCTTCAAAACGCAAAAGCGGCACAAAGCGGCGTTGCGGCCGGGGTGCACCTTTGTTTGCAGACGCTCATCCCATCCATGCTGCCGCTGCTGATTCTCAGCGCGTTTTTTCAGCGCAGCGCCCTCGGCGCGGCGGCTTCCGGGATGCTCGAAGCGCCAACAAGGCTGCTGCTCGGCGTTTCGGGCGCGGGGGCAGGCGTGGTTTTGTTTGCGCTGCTCGGCGGCTTTCCGGCAGGTGCAAGCAGCATCCGCGCCGCGGTGGAGACCCGTTCGCTTTCCCGGCGCGACGGAAAAGTGCTTCAACTGCTATGCTTTTGCCCGTCGGCGGCGTTCACTGTCGGCGCGGTCGGCGCAGGGATGCTCGGCGAAATCAAGATCGGGCTGATGCTCGAAATCAGCGTGCTGCTGCCGCTGCTTTTGCTCGCGCTGCCGCTGCGCTTTCTCGTTCCGGCAAATGCCGTTCCGCCCGGAAAAAAACGTGCTTTTCTCTCGCCGGCGCAGGCATTTGTGGACGCAGTGGAGGAAGGCGCAAAGGCCATGCTCAGCGTTTGTGCGTTTGTGTGTTTGTTTTCCGCGCTGCCGCCGGTGCTTTCGGCGTTTTCGTTTCCCGAAAAATTACGCGTATGGGTTCTTGCGCTGCCGGAGCTGACCGGCGGAATTTACGGCGCGGCAAAATCCCTTTCCCTCCCCGCCCTTGCGTCGCTGCTTTCCTTCGGCGGCTTTTGCGCCCACTGTCAGCTCTTGCCCACGCTGCAGTTTTTGCACCTTTCCTATTGGAAATTTTTTCTGTTTCGTCTGCTGCACGCACTGCTGTCCGCCGCGGTCTGTTTTGCGCTTTGCCGCGCCTTTCCGATGCTGCGTCCCGTCTTTGCGCAATCCGGCGCCGCGCTCGCGCCCTTTTCGGCGTCGTCGCCGGCGGTTTCGGTGTGCCTTTGCAGCATGTGCGCACTGCTTTTGCTGGGCAGCAGCACCATAAAACTTGAAAAAAAGAAAAAGATGTGATATACTAAGCGCAAAGGAGGCGTTGCTATGCGTCAGAAGCTCTATAACAAAAAGGACCACACCCCGCAGTGCGCCACCTGCGTGCACGCCAGGGTGATCGACGGCGACGCCGATGTGCTTTGCGTGCGGGAAGGGGTCGTTGGTGAAAGCGACGTGTGCCGCCGCTATGAATATGACCCGCTCAAACGCAAGCCGACAAAGCATAGACTCAGCGGCGACTTTTCCGCTGAAGATTTTTCCCTTTAAGAGCAGAACAAACGGGAGAAAAGCGTTTTTCGAAAAAATTTGATTTTTTTTCGAAAAACGCTTGCATTCTTCAAAAGAAAAGTATATAATAGCACTTGCGTTTGGGCCTGTAGCTCAGTTGGGAGAGCGTTCGGTTCGCATCCGAGAGGTCGAGAGTTCGAATCTCTTCAGGTCCACCAAAAAACCTCGTCTTATGACGAGGTTTTTTTAACGCTATGAATCCACCGCGTGGATTTGAAATATACGCTTCGCGTGTGATATCGCCTACAGCGAATGATATGCCTGCGGGCGTGGTTGATTTATATCATATCGCATTCGGTGGATGCCGAATATACCTCTTTTCACGTGAGCGAAAAATATGACATCTCGCTAAAGCGAGTATACGAGTATATCACTAAAACTTCAAGGGTTCGAATCCATCTATCAAAAACGATAATTCTTCTTTTCGCTTTGTATTTATCACGGCTCAAAAAAACGCAAAGAAAACTTTGCAAATTCTCTTGACAAGTTTGCTTGGCAGCGTTATAATGAGATGTGCCAAGTAAACTTTGCATACAGGAGGTTTGCATATGAATCGAGAAGAAATACTGGCAAAAGCACAGAGCGAGGGAAGACAGCAGGATCTCCCGGATCGTGAGGCCCAAAGAAACGGTGCGTGGTCTGCGTATATCCTCGGCGTTGTGCTGCTGATTATTGTGGACACCGTGAACGGCTTTGTACTGCACTATGTGAACCGTGGCGCAGACTTTGCGTTGTTTTCTATGGCCTTTGTGCTGTTTCTGACGAAGTATCGGCGGTTGCGGAAGAAGCATGAACTGATTGTGACAATCTTCTGGGGAGTGTTGGCGCTCTCAATGCTGGTCGTTTGGGCTTTGCAGTTAATGGGGGTGCTTTGATGGATGAAGGGCTTGTTCTGCACAATCATCTTGCACTTGCAAGAAAAGAAAAAGGACTGTCTCAGGCTGAGTTGGCGAGACTGGTTGGCGTCTCCAGAAATACGATCAGTTCCATCGAAACCGGACAGTTCAACCCCACGGCAAAGCTGGCGCTGATCATCTGCATTGCTCTGGATAAGAAGTTTGAAGAACTATTCTATTTTTGAAACAGTAACGCTGGGACAAAGCTTTTTTCCGAGAGTTCGGATCTATCTATCCAAAACGCAAATCCATCTTTTTCATACCCTCAAAAAAACGGGCAGTGACATTTCGATCACTGCCTGTTTTTTTATTTATTTGCTGCCGAACAAGCGGAACAAAAGCGAATGGATCAGTCCCACCAACCAGCCGAACAGTCCGCTGTGAACCTCGCCGCAATACGCGCATGCGTTCGGGTCGGTCACATCTTTCAGGTGTGCGCCGCAGCGCGTGCAGTTGCCGCCTCCATCGGGCGAAGTGTGTCCGAGCGCAGCCACGGCTTCGGTTTTCGTCGCGCCGCAGACGGTGCAGGAAAAGGTTTTTTCGCCCCTTGCTGTGCACGTTGGCTTGACCGTCACAGTACCGGCATTCCATGTATGCGCGGCTGTTTCCACATGGGCTGCATCGTTCGCGCAGACACGGCGGTGCTCGTTTTCATCAAACGGCTCCCACGCGCCGAAATGGTGTTCCAGCGCGTCAACGGGTTCGGTCTTCGTCGCGCCGCAGACGGTGCAGGTAAAGGTTTTTTCGCCCGTTTCCGTGCAGGTCGGCTTGACCGTCACGGTGCCGGCGTTCCAGCTATGCGCGGCTGTTTCCACATGGGCTGCATCGTTCGTGCAGACACGGCGGTGCTCGTTTTCATCAAACGGCACCCACGCGCCGAAATGGTGTTCCAGCGCGTCAAGGGGTTCGGTTTTCGTCGCACCGCAGACGGTGCAGGTAAAGGTTTTTTCGCCCTTCGCCGTGCAGGTCGGCTTGACCGTCACGGC
>JAFTCX010000042.1 GCA_017454485.1 Clostridia bacterium
GCAAAAATAACAGCCGCTCGTGAGCGGCTGCTGGAAATGTAATGCGATGCTAAACCTTCAAAGCCCCTTCCAGGGGCCAAGCCAGCAATAGCCCCTTATAGGGGCAGAACAAACCACCGGTTTCACCGGTGGTTTTGATTCCTCAGCATCTTCACGTTTGGTACGCCGCACTTTTTGCATGCTTGTTTTATCGAGGGCGCTCTTTCGGATAAATACACGTCGAATCGCCTTATAGGCCGGCAGGCGACGGTTAATGCGGCGAACGGAATCGTTGACCGCCTGCTGAATATCCTCGTTCGTCAGCTTGTCTTTGTGAAGCTGCTCTTTGATTGCAGCCTCATCGGGTACAACGGTTGCGGCAACGCTTTCCTGCGAAGCGTCGTTGTCTCCGAAGATCAGTGATTCCAGCACAAGCGGATCGCGGTTCAGATAGTATTCGATCTCCTCGGGATAAATATTCTTCCCGCCCCTGGTCACGATTACGTTTTTGCTGCGTCCGCTGATATGATAGTTTCCGTTCTCATCGCAGTAACCGAGATCGCCCGTGCGCAGCCAGCCGTTTTGCAGCACCTGCTGGGTGGCCTTTTTATTTTTATAGTAGCCAAGCATGACCATCGGCCCCTTGACACAGATCTCCCCCGCTCCGGATTCATCGGAATTTTCAATGATCACCTGCACGGTATCCAGCGGTTTGCCGACGCCGTCCGGCTGCGCGTGTTCTGGGTCGTTGCACATAATGATCGGCGAACACTCAGTCAGACCGTAGCCGATGATGACGGGATAGCCGAAGGAGGCGAAATCCTTCGCAACGTCCGGATTCAGCGGCGCCGCACCGACCATGATCATCCGCAGCCGCCCGCCAAAGACTTCATGCACAGCGGAATAGGCGTATTTTCGCAGATCTTTCCATTCAAAACGCTGAATCAAAAACGACATTTTGCCGGAGGTCAGCGAGCGCTTCAGACCGGTTTGCGTTGAAAGCTGAGCCAATATTTTTTTATGGATTTTTTCAAGCATCAGCGGCACCATCGTGATCACGGTCGGCTGATAAAACGGCAGATCCTTCGCCATGGCACGCAAGCTTTCGCAAAAGCTGACAGAACCGCCGACATACAAAATGATCAACATGGAAATCGCCTGATAGGTGTGATG
The DNA here is from genome assembly GCA_017454485.1 of Clostridia bacterium. GTDB lineage: Bacteria > Bacillota > Clostridia > Oscillospirales > Acutalibacteraceae > UBA6857. The sequence continues at coordinate 1,153 of JAFTCX010000042.1, forward strand.
CAAAGGCAGCAGGCAAAGTGTGCTGTCGCTTTGCGTCAGACGCATTCGTCCTGCAACGCTCATGATATCCGCACAGAGATTGCGGTGTGAGAGCATGACGCCTTTTGCGTTGCCTGTTGTGCCGGAGGTAAAAAGTAAAAACGCCATCTCGTTCGGATCGATTAAACGGTTTATATAAGCGTCATATCCGGCATTCAGCAGAGCTTCGCCCTCGCGCATCAGATCAAAGCAGGTTTCTTCGCCCTCCTGAGTTGTTTCCTCAAGGGAAAAGATCATCATTTTTTTCGGCAGCTTTTTTCGAAGCGCAAACAGCTTTTGCAGTGTCGCCTTGTCCGCAAAGACCGCGCGAATGCCGGCGTAGTGCAGAATATTAACAAGGCTGTCCTCCTGCATTTCGCGTTCAATCGGCACAACAACGCCCACGCCGCAGCTCACCGCAAGATACGAAATTGCCCATGTCACGCTGTTTTTTCCCATGATCGCAATGTGGCGTCCCTCAAGCCCGCGCTCCAGAAGCGCGGAACCGAGCCGCTGCACGCAAAGCAGCAGCTTATGATAGGTATAATAGCCGAGCGTGCCGTCCTTTGTTCGATAAAGGAAGGCGCGTTTTTGCGGAATTTGCTGCGCCTGGTTGAGCAGAAGCTGCATGAGTGTTTGCACATACAGCGCACCCTTGTCGTCCATTGCCGCGCCTCCTTTCGTTTTGATGCTTTCATTTTATATGATAATTCATTCTTTGGCAAGGTTTTTATTGATTTTTTTTGAAAGTTGTGTTAGAATAATCTGAAATTATATAAATCAAAGGATGATCTCTTTGGAGGAAGCATACCTGATCGGCATCCATATCATTCAGAGCGCCGAGGGGCAGAAGGAAGAACTGGATATGACGACCGGCGCCGCACTGTTCGGCACGCCGGAGGATTACACGATCATCTATACTGATTCGACCGGCGATCTTGCCGGAACGGTCACAAAGGTCCATGTCAAAGACCGACGGCGTATCACGATCAAGCGTGAGGGCGATTATCAGACCAGCCTTGTGCTTGAACCGAATGTTCGCCATCAGACCTTATATCAAACACCCTATGGGGAATTCATGATCGGTGTGTGCGCACTGCGTGTGGAATCACAGATCACACAAAGCGGCGGCACATTGCTGTTTCGCTATTGCACCGACGCCGACATGGTTCCGCTCGGAGAGGTCGAATTCAAAATGACATTAAAACCGCGTTTCAACGGAGGCACACAATGACGCTTACGATTCAAAAAGCAAAAGAACAGATCCGCGCTTTCATCTCTTCTGCCGCGCAAAAAGCGCAGGCCGAGGGAAGCCTTCCCGCAGGCGAGCTCAGCGCGTTCAACATTGAAGTTCCGGCAGACAAAGCCAACGGCGATTATTCCACAAACGCCGCCATGGTCAACGCGCGCACGCTGCATCTTCCGCCGCGCAAGATCACGGAAGCGCTCACGGCGCACATGGACCTTTCGGATTCTTATTTTTCCCGTGTGGAAGTCGCAGGTCCCGGCTTTATCAATTTTTATTTCAGTCCTGCCTATTATGCCGATGTGCTGCTTGACGTGTGCGCAGCCGGAAAGAATTACGGGCGCAGCGATTACGGCAAAGGACAGCGCGTCAACATTGAATTTGTTTCGGCAAATCCCACCGGTCCCATGCACATGGGCAACGCACGCGGCGGCGCGCTCGGCGATTGCCTTGCGGGTGTGATGGATTATGCCGGTTTTAATGTACACCGTGAGTTCTATATCAACGACGCGGGCAACCAGATCGAAAAATTCGCGCTCTCCCTTGATGTGCGCTATCGCCAGCTTTTCCTCGGTGAAGACGCGGTGGAACTGCCGGAGGACAGCTATCACGGAGAAGATATCACCGAACGCGCTAAGGAATTCGCGGCGCTTTACGGCGATCGGTATATGAATGCGAGCGAAGAAGAACGCCGCAAGGCGCTTGTGGATTTTGCGTTGCCGAAAAACATTCAGAACATGAAGAACGCGATGAACACCTATCGCATTCAGTATGACACCTGGTTCCACGAATCCGTTTTGCATAACGACGGCGAACTGAAGGACACGATTGACCTTTTGTCAAAGAACGGTTACACCTATGAAAAAGACGGTGCGCTGTGGTATAAAAACAAGGATATTCAGACAGAAATGCTGCTTGCACAAGGCAAAACGCAAGAGGAGATCGATCGACTGGAGCTCAAGGACGATGTGCTTGTGCGCACCAACGGCAACCCGACCTATTTTGCCGCGGACATCGCCTATCACAGAAACAAGCTTGAAAAACGCGGTTTTGACAAAGCCATCGACGTTTGGGGTGCGGATCATCACGGACACGTTGCACGTATGAAGGGCGCCATGAAGGCGATCGGCCTTGATCCGCAGCGGCTCGACATTTTGCTGATGCAGTTTGTGCGTCTGATGCGCGACGGTGAAGTCGTGCGTATGTCAAAACGCACAGGCAAGGCTATCACCCTTGTGGATCTGCTTGAAGAAGTGCCCATCGATGCGGTGCGGTTTTTGTTCAACATGCGCGAACCGGGCTCACTGATGGATTTTGACCTCGACCTTGCCGTGCAGCAAAGTGCGCAGAATCCGGTGTATTACTGCCAGTATGCGCACGCACGCATCCACAGCATTCTTGCAAAGCTTGAAAGCGAAGGAAAATCCGCACGCGAATGCAAACGGGAAGAGCTTATGCTGCTCACCGCACCGGAAGAGACCGCGCTCATCACCTATCTTTCCACTTTGCCGGATGTGATTATTCATGCCGCCAAAAACTACGATCCCGCAAAGGTCACGCATTACTGCACCGACCTTGCAACACTTTTCCACAAGTTTTACAACGCCTGCCGCGTCAATGTGGAAGATGAATCTCTCATGCAGGCCCGGCTTTGCCTTTGCAACTGCGTAAAGGATACGCTGTTCAGCATTTTGACCATGCTGCGTGTGGATGCGCCGGAGAAGATGTAAAAACCTTGTTTACCCTGACATTTTCTGCATATAATAAAGTCAATTTAAAGTATCTTTGCTATTTATATAAGTATCAAACACTAACGAAGGAGAACGATTATGGCTGCGGAAAAAATACTTGTTGTTGACGACGACCTTAATATTTGCGAACTGCTGCGTCTTTATTTGGAAAAAGAAGGCTACACCGTTGTGATTGCGAACGACGGACAGGCCGCATTGGAAATGTTCCGCGAGGAATCCCCCGCCCTTGTTCTGCTCGATATCATGCTGCCGAAGCTTGACGGCTGGCAGGTTTGCCGCGAGATCCGCAAATTTTCAGACGCGCGTATCATCATGCTCACGGCGAAGGGCGAAGTGTTCGACCGTGTGCTCGGCCTGGAGCTCGGCGCCGACGACTACGTTGTGAAGCCCTTCGACGCAAAAGAAGTGATTGCAAGAATCAAAGCCGTACTGCGCCGTTCGGCATCCGGCAGCTCGGAAGAGACCAAGGAAGTTCACTATGAGAACCTTTCCATCAACCTGACGAACTATGAGATGAAGGTTTGCGGCGTTCACATCAACACCCCGCCGAAGGAGCTCGAGCTGATTTATCATCTTGCAAAAAATCCCAACCGTGTTTTCACCCGCGACCAGCTTTTGGATGAAGTCTGGGGCTTCGATTATTACGGAGATTCCCGTACCGTGGACGTACACATCAAACGCCTGCGCGAAAAGCTTGCCGGCGCATCCGACAAATGGGAGCTGCGCACCGTCTGGGGCGTTGGTTATCGGTTTGAAACCAAAGACTGATAGAAACTGTACAGGCACTGCAAATGTGCCTGTCTTCTTTGTGTGAGCGGAGGAATTTACATTGAAAAAAACACGAAAAAAGCTGAATAACGCCGTTTTTCGCCGCTATTTCGGCATCACATCGCTCATTGTGGTTGTCGCTTTGATCGTGCTCGGTCTCATGATGATTGTTTTTACGGCGAGCCAATGGTGGAACGAAAAAACACAGGCGCTTTCCGGCAATGCAACCATGATCGTGGAAACAGTGCAGACCCTTTATGCGGAAGATGAGTTTGAAAAGGAAGAGAATTTCACCGACTTTGTTGAAACACTGCGCATGGTTTCCGCCGCTACGGACTCCGATTACTTTCTTGTCGGTGAAAACGGCCGTGTGATCGCCTGCAAGGATTGCGGCCGCATTCGCAAAAAGAGCGACTGTGAATATCATGCGGGGCTGCGCATCCCGGACGACTTTCTTGACAAAGCGATGAAGCACGGATTTACGGATTACGTCGGCAACGATATTTTCGGCATCGGCAAATTTGTGGTCGCTACTTCGGTGGACACCGATCCGAGCCACGGCGTCGTCTTCGGCGTGGAGGACGCGATCACCGGTTTGCTGCCCTATGTTTTGAGCATTCTCAAGACGTTTTTCTTCTCCTTGATCGCCGCTTTGGTACTGAGCTTTATCATCATCTTTTTCTTTTCACGCGGTATCACTACACCGCTCAATGAGATGGAGGAAGTCACCAAGCACTTTGCAAAGGGTGAATTTCAGCACCGCGCCAACGAAAACTATAAAAAAGGTTATCTGAGCGAATTTGCCAAGGGACTGAACCAGATGGCAGATGAGCTTGCCATTGAAGAAGAAGCACAGCGCAGCTTCATCGCCAATGTTTCGCATGAGCTGAAAACGCCGATGACCACCATCAGCGGCTTCATCGACGGTATTCTTGACGGAACAATCCCGCCCGAACGCGAACGGGAGTATCTCACGATCGTTTCCAGAGAGGTCAAACGCCTCTCGCGCATCGTGGTTTCCATGCTAAACCTTTCCAAAATTGAAGCCGGAGAAGTCAACCTCAGCCCGATCCGCTATGATATCTCCGCGCAAATATTTGAAACACTGCTGCCCTTTGAACAGGTCATCGAGCAAAAGCACATTCATGTGGTCGGGTTTGAATCGATGGGCACTGTAACCGTAAATGCCGACCGCGATCTGCTGCAGCAGGTCATTTACAATCTGCTTGACAACGCAGTGAAATTTACGCCGGACGGCGGAACGATCTCCATCCGTGCCAAAAACACGATCAGCGAAACCTATGTCAGCATCCGCAACACCGGCTCGGTGAATCCGAATGAGCTTTCCCGCATTTTTGAACGCTTTTATAAAGTTGACAAATCGCGTTCCTTCGATATCAAAGGCGTCGGTCTCGGTCTTTATATTGTCAAAACTATTGTCAATATGCATGACGGTGAGATCAAAGCGACGGGAAAAGAGGGCGAATACGTTCAGTTTGCTTTTCGCATCCCACTTTAAAGAAATATTTAGTTAATATTTTAACTTGGTTTTAGCGTAAAATGTTAAAAAATAATCAACAGATCAATAAACAGAGAGCTACGCAACAAGCGCTCCTCTCGTATGAAAGGTTTTGGTGATTCTTATGACAGACAATTATGACAATGATCTGGGCTACACGCCGGAGGATACGCCGGAAAACGGCTACAACAACACGCCGGAAACACCGTCTGCGCAGCCGTTCCAGGCGGAACCTGTGATGGGTTCGTTCAGTGCGCCGGAACAGCCGGAACAAAATGACACAGACGTTTCGTCAGCTGATGATGCGCAGCAGAACGGCTTTTCCAATAGCTATGATCCTGCACCGCAAAGTGATGAACCGCAGCAACCGTTTATGGGAAACCCCTATCAGGAGCCGCGTGCACCTTACACGCCGCCTTATCAGCCGCAAAACCACGCTCCCTACGGCGCGCCGCAGCAAAACAGCTATGTGCCCTACGGCTACAATCACCCGGGTCAGCCGCCGAGAAAGCAAAAAGGCGGCAAAGGCAAGAAGATTGCGATCATCATTCTGATCGTCGCTGTGCTTGTCGGCCTTGCAGCCATCATCGGCTCGCACGTTCACATCAACTTCAACACGAACAGCGGCAAGCAGAATCCGACAGACAGTGAGCTGACGCTTGATGAAAAAGCAAATGAATCCGCCGTTGTGATTGATTACGCAGAAGTGACCGATTCCAACGCCCTGTCCGCCGTTGAAATTGCCAAAAAATGCAGATCTTCCGTTGTCGGCGTGATGGTCTATGCCGACGGCAAGCTGGCCGGCGAAGGCTCCGGCGTTGTGATGGGCCTTGATAACGACAAAAAATACACATATATCATCACGTGTGCGCACGTTGTCAGCGGCAGCAACTACACCTACGGCATTCTGACACTCGACGAAAAGCGCTATGAAGCGGAGCTTGTCGCCTATGACACACGCACGGACATCGGCGTTTTGAAAGTGGAAGCGACCGACATTCCCGTGGCGTCGTTCGGCGATTCCGGCACACTGCAGATCGGTGAAACCGTGTATGCCATCGGCAACCCGGGCGGTTCTGAATTTTTCGGCTCCATCACCAACGGCATCATCTCTTCAATTGACCGCTCCATCTCTTCAACCTACACCATGACCTGCATCCAGCACAGCGCTGCCATCAACCCCGGCAATTCCGGCGGTGCACTTGTCAACGCAAGAGGTCAGGTCATCGGCATCAACTCCTCCAAGATTGCCGCTACAGATTATGAGGGCATGAGCTTTGCCGTACCGATGGCAACTGTAAAGCCGATCGTTGAAAGCCTGATCAAATACGGCTATGTGCGCAACCGTCCGAAGCTCGGCATCCAGTATGCATCTGTGAGCTCCTATCAGCTTTACAGCATGGTTGTTGCCATCAAAGGACTTCCTTCCGGTTCGCTGGTAATTGCAGGCATCAACGAGGACAGCGGTCTGATGAACACAAAAGCGCAGGTCGGTGACTTGATCATTGCCGTGAACGGAAAGGAAATGACCGATTCCAGTGTGCTGCTCGATCTCATTGACACCGGCGCTGTCGGCGATTCACTGACACTGACCCTCTGCCGCATTGAGAACCGCAGCTATCAAACCTCCACCTTCGACGTCACGATCAAGCTCGTTGAAGACAAGGGTGATAAAACCGAAACGACTACCCGCAGCGAAGTCAACGGCTATAACTACGGCGGCGCGGAAAGCTTTGAGGATTTCTTCCGTCAGTATTTCGGCAGCAACTTCGGTTGGTAAAGAAACACATATCGGCTTTGCACTGAATCCATGGCGCAAAGCCGATATTTTTCAAACTTTTTAAAAAAATATCAAAAAAAGACTTGATTTTTTTGCGCTTATCCGCTATAATATACAAGCTGCTTCGGGGTGTGGCGAAGTTTGGTATCGCGCTTGGTTCGGGACCAAGAGGCCATGGGTTCAAGTCCCGTCACTCCGACCAGAAAGAAAGCCTTATAATTCATGGTATCACATGGATTATGAGGCTTTTGTTTTGTCTTTTTTTAGTGTTAAAGCTGCACAATCAAACTAATTTTTCCAAAATCGCATCGCTTTCAGCGATCAAAGCTGCGAAAGCATCCTGAAAAACCGCTTCTTCCTCTCGCACATTCTGCCGTGCTGTCGCAATCTCTTCTGCGGTCAAAATTTGTGCAGAAATAAATTGCAAAGAAGCCGCTGCTTTTTCTGTTTTAAGCACAACCTGTTCATAAGCCGGACCTACAGAGAGCAACTGCAGCGCGAGTTCGGCAGAGATCAAGCCGCTTGTGAGAACGCCCCAGGTATCATAGATCGTATCATTGGCAATCGGGCCGATGATGACATCTATGTCTTGTAAAGCGTCTTGTTTTCCCATGCGATTTGAAAAAATATAATCAAACCAGGCTTTATCTCGCGTAAATCGCCGGATTTTCAACCCTTCCGTCCGCAAACAATATTGATTCAGGATTGTTTGCTGCCCTTTTCGAAAACGTGCCCAGCGTCTGGAAAACGCCTCATTTGGCGAAAGGTAAAACCCCTGCCCGAAATCCGCGTTTTTTCTGCCGAAATGAACATCCGGCAATTGGATCTCAGAAAACCCCGTATGAAACAACGTCAGCGTTTGCGGCGTTGTTTTTTCATAATTGGTCATAGCAGCCTCCTCTTTCAGACAGATGTTAAAGCGGCGTGATTTCGCATTTTTTCAGTTCACCGTGTTCAACACGAACGTTTATGCGCTGATTGTCGAGCACCGCACTCCCCTGCGCCCAAGCGAGTGACCGCGCCGGACAGGGCTGCACCTGTACATTGCTGAAACCGACTGAGCCCGGCGCCTGACGGATACCGAGAATATAGGAGAATAGGTATTCCACAACGGCGCCGAACATCGGGTGGCTCGAAGAGTTTTCGTTGAACCATTCCTCCCAAAGCGTTGTTGCACCGGATTGCATCATGTGATAAAACGAGACCTCTCCCCTGTTCGCAAGCAGCCGCACCGCATCGTCGGCAAAGCCGTTTTCAAAAAGAACTTTCACTACAAGCGGCGTGCCGAAAATGCCGGTGTCGAAGGTTTCTGTTTTTTGATAACGGGCCACAAGATTCCTCAGTGTGCGCTCATCGCCGAGACCGAGATCGACCGCAAAAGCATCCGCGCCGCACACGCCGCCGCAAAATGAGCTGGTTTTCGGATCAAAATATGCTTTGCAGATTGCGCACACAGCATCCGCTTCCCGCTGACGAAGAAGGGCAAGATCGGTGGTTTTCCCAATTTGTGCGGAAATCTCCATCACCTGCCGCAAAGAACGGATGTAAAAATAGGTGTTGACAAAAGGTTCGGGAATCAGGATGCCGAATTGACCGCTGTGCGGCGTACACCATTCGCCAAGGCACCAGCCTTTCGGCTCTTCGCGCACAACAAGATGCTCCTCACAATGCGCTTCCATATAATCGAGATATTTCAGCATATGCGGATAGTACTCTTTCAAAACAGACGAATCGCCGTAAAACTTCCAGAACCGATACGGAATCTCCACAACGGCGCAGCCCCAGCCGCCCGGTCCGCCGCCGCCGCCATAAAACGGCGCAGTATGCTGCACGTGGCCGTTATAAATGTCCTGACAGTCGGCAATGTCGCGCATCCATTTTTTATAAAGCGCTTTTGCGTCGAATGTCGTCATCACAGCCGCTGCGGTCAGTTGCCCATCGCCGGTGTAACCCAAGCGCTCGCGGTGCGGACAATCGGACGGGACGAAAGTATGAATATTACTTTGCTGCGTGCGAATATATGCATCAAACAGCCAGTTGAGCACAGGATCGGAGCTTTGAAACGTTGCTGTGACCGGCACATCGGACGCAACCACGCAATAGCAGAGAAACTCTGCTGCACCGGTGACCTCAATATAACGGCCGGCATGCCAAAGAAAATGCGGCGCAAGCGTTTCGGCGCAGCTCAGCTTTTTATCGCCGCAACAGAAAACGTCCACACTCAGCCGTTCTGTTCCGCCGGTGGAATGAAAGTTCAGCGACCCGTCCTCGTTCAGGTTTTCAGCATATCGCACAATGACACGGTCGCCGTTCGATGCATTTGAAGAAAACCGCAGCGCAGCGAAGCCCGCGACATTTTCTCCGATGTCATAGATCACGCGGTCACCGAACACGGAAAGCACCTTGACATCATGAATTCGGCGAAGAATACGGTCACCGGAAAATGTCTGACGCTGCATGAGCGTATACGGACGCGAAATCTTTTTGACCGGCAGGAAAGCAGCACCGTTCAAATCGGAAGTGAAGAAATCACTCGTCAGCTTTCGAAAATCCTGTGTTTCGCCGAAATACATACTGGAACGCGTGATGTAACTCGAACGGAAACAGCCGCCATCAGCGGATGTGAAAACAAGCGTTTCACCGTTTTGGGTCTGCACAGTCAAACAAAAACAAAGCTTCTTTTCGCCATAAGGCCGAATGCCTTCGTTTCTGCTTTCCCATTGCCCGTACCAACCGTCGCCAATGTGAACGGCGAAGGCATTGGTTCCCTCTTTTGCCGCGCCGGTCAGATCATAACGCAGGTAAAAAGACCGATGGCAAAAGGTGTCGTTGATCGGATAACTCAACGTTGAGAAATCCTGCGCATTATAATTCGTCCATGCCGGCACATAGAAATCGTCAGAAATCTTTGTTCCGTTCAGATACACTTCACTAAAGCCATGCGTCAGTATATCCAGCTTCACTGACACATAATCATTCGGAAAGGTGAAATCATTTCGAAATAGAATGACCTCCGGCGCATCCTCGAACGTGACCCAGTCGATGCCGTCCAGCACAAGAGATTTTGCCATACGAATCGCATCGCCCTGCGGCGTGGTCTCCACAACAGAGCAGCGGCAAAACCCGCAAGCTTCATAGTCTTTTATCATCGAAAACGGCACAGAGCAAAAAAGCATTTCCAGCCCAATTGCCTTCGCCCGGTCTGTCAGTTGTTCCAGCATCGGGTCAAGAGACGTTGCAGCCATGACGCCGTTCCAGCAAATCTCCGCTGCTTTCAGATCTTGCAGCGGCTGCAGTGTAGCCGCCAATTCTTTTTTTCCGTCATTCACAGTGTAAAGCGCTTGTTCCTTTTCATTCCAAATGAAATCCATCATCGAATCACATCCCTAACCGTTCTGATTTCATTATATTTTTTTAAAGTCCGTAAGTCAAGCTTTCAAAGCGGAAAAACAATGATAAACAAAGAAACCGGACGGCCCTCGTGGAGCCATCCGGTTTTGTTGGTTTGATTTGATCGCTTTTACAAGACGATCATGTTAGCAAACTGCAATCAGATGTTTCTGAACAGCCATCTCAAGAAGCGAACAATGAAGCTATCGGATGCGAAGATGCCGCTGCCACTATTGCCGGAGCCGGTGCCGCCCGTGCTGCTGCCGCTCGAACGTGTCAGGAGCTGAAGCACGCCTCTGAAGAAGCTGGAGATGTAATTCAACGCACCAAGCAGCAGGTTTACACCGCCTCTGCCGGTATCATTGATATACTCCTTACATCTGTCGCAGATGTTGTTGTTGTCCTCGTCGATGTGACCGAGCTTCTTATAGACCTCTTCAACCTTCACGTCACCGCACATGGAGCAGACTCTCGTCGCGTTACCGTCAGTCGTGCAATCAGCATCAACGATGATCAGATCACCATAGTTATGACCGTTGCGTTCGCAGTACGTTGCGGGAGAAATGACCTCAACATCAATGGTGAACTCAACAATATTATACTTCACTGTATCTGTCGGCGTATAAACAGCAGTCACAGCAAAGGTGCCAAGCTCTTTCAGTTCCGTATTCGGAACCTTCCATTCGATCCGCGGGAACTCTTCGGGAATCACAATGTCTTTCAACATGCTGTTCTGCAGGACAGTAAACTTCGTCGGAGCACTGAAGCTCTCATTGGTCGGGTCAATATAACGAGTAAATGTTACTTTGTCGCCCAAATCAACGACGCCTTCCACTTTGGCTTCACCTGCATATGCGGTTGTGCCACTCAAGAGAGATGCAACGAAAGCGTTTTTGTCGGAAGCAGAAGCATATTCCGCAGCAGCAAAGCTCGGCTGTTTTTCAGCAGCAATGCGGAGATTGTTCACCATCTGTTGAATTTCAAAGACCTGCTGCAGCTTATCGCTGTAATCAGTGCCGAAGAAGGTCTGTGCCATTGCGTTCAGGTACATGCAGTTCGATGCAATGACAGTCGAATTGTCATCAAGCTCAATGGTCAGCGCAATCACATCGGCTTTATTTGCAAGCAGCCACGCAAGCTTTTCGCTATCCGAAGTGAGTGCTTTGTATGCATCAAGCTTTGCCTGAAGACGCGGCAGGATACCTTCCTTGCTGCCGGTGCCGTTGATGTTATCAATGGCCGTGCGGATTTCGTCAAGATAAATCTTCAAAAGCGCGTTGTCAGCATACTGAGCAAACTTCTGAATGATCTTATCCTTGTTGTTGTTCCACTTTGTAATGATGTTTGCATAGTCGGGAAGCAGTGCATCAAAAGCGGAAACTTCCTTCTTGGATGCAGCAGTCATACCGTCATCAAGTTGATAGATGAATGCAGCCGTATCTTCCGCAAGCTTCATCGAAACACTGTAGTTTGCCTGAAGCTTATGCGTACCAACCATAAAGTTGCCGATCTTCACGGAACCGTCAACGAGCGGTTCAATCGTATCATCAAAGCCGGCAGCTGTCGGAACGTAGGTGAAGTTGGTGCCATCAGGCAGATCCAGCGCCACAGCACTCACCGGATTGATTTCAACTTCATCCGTATCGGGCAGGTACTCGAAATCGAAGGAATTCACGTTGAACTCAGACGGAGCAACAACCTTCACATGGCTCGCATAAAGGTCAGAGGCAGATGCATCGTTGACAAATGCACTTGCGTCAACAACTCTGCCGCTCGTCATGCTGACATTCGTGGCAGCCGCAAACGGAGCAATCTGGCCTGCATATACGCCGGTGGTATATTCAACAACCGGAGAAGCAGTCACAAAGCTGCCCTTGGTATTGTCGATCGCATACAGACCGGTCAAAACGCAGTTCTTTGCAGTAACGCGGCCATCGCTGACCTTCACAGCGCTGCAGGACGCATATGCGCCGTTTTCTGTTCTTGTCACAGCGCCCTTGATCACGCAGTTTTCAAGCGTGAGCTTGGAGCCGTCGTTCACAAGAACGGTCGCGGTTTCATTTGAGGTGTTCAGGTAATCCGCCGGAGCAAAGATCGCGTTCTTAATGGTAACGGTCTTGCCGCCTTCCACAACGATGATTGCGAGGTCGTTCATGTTGGAAACAACCTTACCGCCAAAGTCGATGGTGCAGTTTCTGTCAACCGTCAGGCGAAGCGAAGCGTTGTTATCCTTCGGCCAGACGTACGTGTCGCCATTCTTTGTGAAATCGTCAAGCGACATGTAGCTGAGCTGCGCTTTCAAGGTCACATCGTGCGCCGGCATTTTGCCGAACTCATAGGCCTTGGAGGAATCCTCACCGTACCAATACTTGAAGGACAAGCCGGTAGCAACGGAGAGTTTGTCAGTCGCCTTGGTCTGCTCGCCATAAGTATAGGTCACAGAGTCAACAACCGTATCGCCGAGCATGAAGGTCATGACATAGGACTGAATGCTCCATTTTGCATAAACAGTGATGTCGCCTTCGGTGGAGTCGGTCGTACCGGTGATCTTAGTGCCTTCAGCGAAGTCGGGGCTGGTGTACCAGCCGTCGAACGCATAGCCTTCCTTGGTCGGAGCGGCGAAGGTCACGGGCAGCACACGCTGATAGCCGATCGGGTTGGCTTCGTCGTTCACGCCGCCGTTCAGTTCATAGGTGATGAAGCCGTCGTAGTTTGCTTCCGCTTCGTACTCTGCGGTTCTGCCGAGATCCAGCACACCGCCGGAAATCGCGTTCTCGTCAAAGTACAGGCTCATCAGGTCAGACGCTTCGGTCTGATAGCTGGCGAGCGTGCCGTAAAGCGCGGCATTCATCGCCTTCATAAGACCGTTCTTGGCGTTCTGAATGTAAGCAACAGACGCTCTGACCGCATTCACCTTTTCAATCATTTCGGCCTGTCTATCGTTGTATTTACCAAAATTATATGTGTCGGTGATATTTTTGCCATCCAGCACGTTCAGCAAGCTGTCGTTCGATGTCGGATCACTGTAGGAAGAGAAGGAAACGCCTTCGGCATAGGTGCTGTTAATCACGGACAGCACAGATGCATACAGATCGATGAAGTTGTTCGCAAGGTAGCTCACAGCGTTCACGAGCTGCTCGCGCGGCGTTGCGCCGGTGGCTGCGTTCTGCAAAGCTTCAAGCTGAGCCTTATAGGTGGGAATGGAACCAACAAGGCCGAAGTTACCGACGCGGAGTTGCGGCTCAAGCATGTTCCAGGTTTTTTCAGGAACTGTACTCTGAATATTCGCCATCAGATCAGCCATCTTCGAATCGCCAAGGATGGCAGCGAAAAGGTTCGCATAAGACTTGCGTGTTATGGTTCCATCATAAGCTTCATCATCCCAACCGATGAATTTATTGAAGGTTTCATTATCCCAGTAGGAAAGCCAGGTGGTATAATTATTATTAGAGTTCTGCGGAATAATATCGGGATACTCATCATAGAACGGATAGTTTGCAACGTATCTCGGACCGAGCGGACAGTCATAGTGACGTGCGTCGCGTTCAATGAAGCCCTGACGCATATCATACAGGAAGAAGTTCAGCAAATCTGCAACCGAGGCTTCCAGTTCATTCACGCCGAGCATTTCGTCAAGCATTTTCGGGAAGGCCTTGACAAGACCGGCCGCCGACGCTTCGGAGAGCGAGAAGAAGCTCGATTTGCTGTCCGCAGTCAGCGAAAGCGCAAAATTGACCTTGACCACATAGGCCTTGGACGGGTCAATGCCTTCAAACGCCACGGAAACGTCACCGTTTTCGTCCGGTGTGATGGGCTTGGATTCCACGAAGGTATCGGTAAAGTTATTTTCGCTGTCCACAACTCTGGTATAAAGCGCCAGCTCGTTGGCCGTCCACTTGTACTTACCGTCGGATTCATCCGGGAAGGAGGTGGAAACATTCAACGTGGTGCCGTCAATGACCATCTGCGTGTTGAAGCTCTGCGGCGCCGCAACCTTCAGGTTGTTGGTATAGGCGTTGGCTGTACCGGTTGCAAAGGACATCGCATCGGCCTTGTTGGTAAACAGGGCAACGCCGTAGATATCCATGCTGCTGTCAGTCTTTCTGTAGGTACCGGCACCCGGCCAGAAGTACAGCGTCGGCGCGCTGCCAGTGAAGTACTCGCAGTTGCTCAGGGGCTTGATATAATTCCGAATTTTGCCGGAACCGTCTTGCGTCGGGGCATATTCTTCGCCGCTCAAATAACTATTGTTGGTCTGGGCGCTTGAACTGAACCCTGCATAGGTATAGGTCAAGTTGCTCGGCAAACCGTTGGTAAGAATTGCAGCAAATTTATAATCTTCACAATTCTCAATGTTGACATTTGGAATTTCAAGGTAGCTGTTCACTGCATTATCCGCACCATTAAAAGTGAAGACTGCGCAATTTCTTTCGGCGTCATAGGTCACTGTGGATCCGCCGGCCGGTGTTGCCGCAGCAAGCTGTTCAGCACTGATGTACAGACCGGTTTGCGGCAGATAATAACTCGTTGAACCGCCTTCAATGGTGCCGAGGTAGGACAGATCGTCGTCTGCCAGCGTGTTTGTAATGTCGATGAACTCAGAACCTTCGCTCTTTGTGAGCTTCTTCATGTCGGCGACGGCGCCGAGAACACCCTCAAAGTTGCCGGAAACAAACGTTGCGGTATTTGCGGCTTCACTGTTGTTCAGCGCATACAGACCGAGCAGGTCGGAAGACTTCACGGTCAGGTTGCCGTCGTCCTTCAGCACAACTGCAGAACCGGCAATCACCTTTTCGCCGTCAACGTCGACGGCAGCGCCGGAAATCTTCAGGTTATCAAGCGTAACATTGCCACCCTCCACGAGGATTGCAGGCACGTTGTCCTCAAGAATATCGATCAACGGAGCATTCTGAGAGTTGTCGCTGTAAACAGCGTCCACAGAACCGTTTTTGATTGTGACGTTGCCGCCGATCACACGGATAGCCGGTGAACCGTCCACACCATGCAGCGTGTTGCCGCCGAGATCGATGGTGACGTCCTTATCAATCAGCAGCGAGGACGCGGCCACATCTTCGGAAACAGTCACTGTGTCGCCGGCATTGGCGGCAGCAACCTGAAGCTGGGTAGGATCTTCCACAACGCGGATGCGCATGGTATCGGAAGCTTTACCGTAGCGACCGGTCGCAGTCACGTCGGCATAACCGGCGGAAACGGGAATGAGCTTGCCTTCGGAGGTGATTCTCAGAACTTCGGGGTTGGAGGAAAGATAGATGAAATCTTCTTCCACACCGTAGTCGTTGTTGTTCGCGTCGCCTTCAGCATCGTACCACGGGGTATCCGGCGTGAGGAGCTTGCGGCCGTAGATGTAATCCACATTCAACTGACCTTCGGCGCCAACCGGAAGAATATCAGTGATGCTGCTGACCTTCACCTTATCAAAGAAGCTGATCCAATATTCATCATCATAGCTCGAAGAGAAAACCGGATTTTCATTTACAGCATCCTTTTGGCAGAAGTCGGACAAAGTGATACGGACGGAACGCATCTGCTTCAAACCGCCGGTTCTTGCCCATTCGGAAAGGTTCAGCGTTTCGGTTGCAGCACCGCCTTTGGTTTCGGGCATAAACAGGGTATGCACATATGTTGTTTCTTCCACTTCGCCTTCCACGTAGCCGCAGATACCGTAGTTGATTTCACCGAGGAAATAATCGTCGGACGCCGCAATATCAAGCATGACGTCGCTGGTGTCTTCATCAAGGTAAAGCTTAAGACTGTCAATTTTAGGTGTGTCGCCGTCATAATACGCATTGAACGAGAAGGTGTTGCGCAGGTTGTTGTTGGTTTCCGGCGTTCCGTAATCCGGCAGAACCTCAACGGAATATGTCACCTGCGTGCCGGGTTCAATGTAATTCTGGGTGCCGTCAATCTTGCCGTCCCATTTAAAGAGGTCGCTGTCAAAGTAACCGGCGTTGACCATGCCGACGGAATCGCTGTAATAAAACGATTTGCGGACATAATCACGGTTTGCGGTCGCATAGACCTCACCAGTCTGGGTATCGGTGACAGTGAACTTCAGGGACTTCGCGCTGCGCAGCAGGCCAAGCTCGGCGCCGAGCATGTTCGCGTGGAGGGACAACGTACCGCCGAAGACGTTGCGGACATCCTTCAAATAGGTTGCGCCCATTTCATAAACATCATACGGCGTTTTTACACCGTCGGAGTTCGGCAGGCCGAGCGGATACAGGAAATTGCCGACAATGGAGCCGTAATAGACGTTTGCACCGGTAGAAACAGACATCTGCGGGTGTACGGGGTTGCCAAGGAAGTCGTCTTCCCAGGTGCCTTCGTCAAGCATCGGCGCCTGTGTCCAGTCGCCATAGAACGCAAGATACGGAACGTGCAGGTCGGGCTGACCTTCCGTTTTGCTGGTCAAGGTAACGAAGCCTTCCACATAGATGCCGTTGGCAAAGTTTTCATCCATATAGGCCTTTGCTTCTGCACCGAGGGTGACGGTCACAGTCACAGTTGCACTTGCATTTGCCGGAACGGTCACGGTGTTCGCTGCGGGCGTCACAGTGGACATTGCAGTCAGATCATACGGTTCGCCGGACATGAATTTCACGTCTTCCAGCTCGTCAATTGCATATACACGATGGCCGTAAGAATTCTCGCGGAACGGGAGTCCGGTTGCTTTGAACGCGTCGGCCTTTTCAGGGTCAACGCGGCGGGTCTGGTAGGAAACGTCCTGAATGTCAACCTTTTCGGTCTGAACATTCGCGGAAACGTCAAACACAAGATCCTGTGCGCCGGTGTTGACCACGCTGAAGGTCATCTCATACACGCCGGTTTTTGCCTTGTCGTCGCCAAGGTCAAGCTTCGGCGTCGGGGTGCCGTTCACGGACACATATGCGTTGGAAGCAAGCGCGGCGTCAATGTTGACGAGACCTGCGCCCTGCTTACGCGGAGAGTACGGAATGCCGCTGTCGCCAAAGAGGACGGGCGTTGCGGTGCTCATCATGAGCGCCTTGGCAACGGTCTGCTTTGCAGAACCGGCAAGCGCAGCCGAAGCAGGCGCATAGTTGGTGACCTGTTCTTTATCAGCGTCACTCAGAGCGTTATAAAGGATTCGGCCGTAAGTAGCCGCAGATGCAAAGTCATCGATTGATGCAGGCTGCGTAACATTGTTGGTATACGCATTCACGTTTTCAACCGTTGTTGCCTGCTGCAGCAATGCTGCATAAGCTTCTTCCGCAGCCGTCAGAGTTGCAAGATTCGTGACCTTTGCCTTGTAGGCCGTTGCGTTTGTGTCAGCCGTGTTGTTCAGATTGTCATAGTAGCGTCTTGCTTCGTCGATCTTGGCTTTGCAGGCAAGCGTCAGCTCCACATCGCCGATGGCGTTAATCAAAGAAACCGTCAATTGCGCTTCCGCGTTGAAGAGATATTTCAGATATGTGGCGGAAATCGTGCTGTAAACGTTGTTCAGCCAGCGATTATACCAGAATCTCGAAGCATCAACCAAGGCCTTATAATCATCAGTATACGCAACGGTTTTGAGAGCCTTTAAGATATACGAATTCAGCAGGGTGCGCTGTGCATTTCTAAGCTTATTCTTATAAGTAGCTGTAATCTTCGCTTGATCCGTAGCAGAAAGAGATTCAAGCGCGATTCTCGCTTCATGCATGCGACCCATGTATCCAAGATAGCCGCCCGTAGCGTCAGCAACGGAGCCGATCGCGTTGAGCTTCGTCTGCGCGTTCGCAACCGTGAATTGATTGTAATAGCTCTTCACAATGCCGTTCGCATAGTTCACTCTGCCGTCACGGGCGGATTTTGAAGATTCGGGCAGCGCGTCAATAGCAGCTTCCAATGCATGAATTTTTTCTTCACATTCCACAGAGCCGTCAAGGGTGCCGATCTCACTCGCCAAACGATTGACATAGGCCGCTTCAAAATTCAGGAAAGAAGTATCATTGACAGGATTCTGATTGTTCAAATCTTGCACAACCAGTGCGGACACACCGGCAAGATACGGAGACGACATGGAGGTACCGCTCATCAGACCGTATTTGTTGCCCTTCAGCGTGGAATACACACTGCCGCCGTAACCGGTAATTTCCGGCTTCAGCTTGAGGTCGGGTGTAACGCCCCAAGAGGAGAAATCGGACATTTCGCCTGCAGTCGGGTTGTTGATGAAGGTGGTGGCATCGGTAATTACAAGCTGATGGGAAGCCTCGGGGTTGGATTCCTGTGCAACAAGGAATTCACCGTCTGCCTTGGAGATGAAGATCGCAGGAATGGAAACGTCGTTGTTTTCCATCATGTTGACCAGCGAACCGTCGGAATGGTCACAGACGATCAGACCAATGGCGCCAGCGTCCTCTGCGCGGGCAACCGTTTCGGTAAAGGTTTCGCCTCTGAGAATCACAGCGTATTTGCCTTTGATTCCGCTGGACTTTGCATAGTTTTCAAAGTCGCCCGGCGTACCGGTCAAAAGCTTTCCTTCGCCGTCCTTCAAAAGCGCATACTCTTTTACGGTGCCGGAATGCTTTTCAATGCTGCGTTCTTCTTCCGTTGCATTGTTCGTATAGGCAATTCCTCTGCCGTCAACAATCACGGATTTTGCATAGTAGTTTTTACTTGAAATTGACGCCACGGCAAGGTTGTCGTCATAGGAAGCGGGAGAGCCGACGATGCCGTTGTCCGGGTTGGACGCAAGCGATTCATCGGTACCGTAAAGGTTGCCCTTTGCGGCGTTGTATTCGTTACCGGCGGAAGCGCAGACCACCACGCCCGCGTCGGCAGCCGCCTGGAAAGCGGCGTCGTATTGAGGACGGTCACCGCCATAGGTGAAGCCCGCCCAGGAGCCAAGAGAAAGGTTGATGACGTCTGCGCCAAGCAGCACAGCGTCCTCCATAGCGGCAAGGATGTCGGCATAGTTACCGGCACGCTCGTAGCCGAAGACCTTCATCTCAAGGAGCTGTGCATCAGGCGCAACACCTTCAAACACAACCTTGCCTTCGGCGTCGGTTTCGTAACCGGCAGTGATACCGGAAACGTGAGTACCATGATCGCCCTGCTCGTCATCATTGAAATAGCTGAACGCCCAGCTCCAATAGCTCGGATCGTCTGGATAGCGGAAATATTCGTGTCCGACAAAGATATCATCCTCGGAATACGCGAACGCATAAGGAACCTTTGAGTTGCGATAAAGGCTGCGCGCAAAGGCACCGAGAGAAGCAGAGTTCTTGGAACGCTGATAAGCATTTGTCAGTTCCCATTTTGCAGCGATGTCCTCTTTCGCAAGCTTCGGATTGGAAACAGGATTTTGGAACGCCTTATGGAAGGTCGTCTTCACAGAATCCGTAGCAGAATCATAAGTATAGCTCGAATCCAAACCGGTGTCGATGACCGCAACAACCGTACCCGTTCCCTTGTTGGACGTGGTGTTGTCGCTGCCGGTAAAGTACTTTGCAGCCTTCTGCTCTTCCGTTGTCACGGAGGAAGCGTCTGTGGGAACCGGCGTATAGATCGGCGCGGTGTAGACAGATTCAACGCCGCGGATGGCCGCGATCTCGTTGATCTGCGAGGGCTTCGCATTGATGGCAAACGCATTGGTCAAAAGGGAATAAGAATACATGACGTCGAGATCCTGATTCTTCATCACCTTTTTTGCAATGCGTCCCTGCACGCTTTTCTGTTCACTTTCCAGCTTCTTCTGTGCTTTCTGCACCTTTTCGCTGTCTGCCTCAGAGCTGTCGTTTCCGGCAAGAGCACCTTCGCCGGGAAGCTTAACAATGAGGGTCACGTCCTCTTCCGAATCGCCAACAGTTTCAGACAGTGTTGTTTCTCCGGAAGCAATCGCGTCGATCTGATCTTCTGTCAGATCGTAGCCGTATTTGTCGGAGATGTCCTTCAGCTCTTCGCGCGTGTAGGTCACTTCTTCTGCGGCTTGCTCGGCTGCGGCTTCGGCCACATCGGCAGCAAACACAGAAAAGGCCACAGTCACGGAAGACAGCAGCATCAGAACAGCCAACAAAACAGCCAGAACTTTTTTGCTTTTCATGGTGGTTTATCCTTTCTCCATAGAATATTTATTTAAAACACACCCCTTGCCCGGGCGCGCTTCAAACCGAAACGAAAGAGAAACGAGTGCTCACTTCTTGAAAAAAATATGAAATAGACTTTGACAAAATCGTCAATTGTGTTGCAAACATAGTAACTCATACTATATCTTGAGTTATTATATCTGATAAATCTTTTCAATTCAATATCAATTTTGAAAAATGCAGGCTGAAAATGAAGAAAAAATAAACAAAATTCAATCGCCGTTTTTATCTATTTTTTTAAAACTTCTTAATGTAAGAAACAAAAATAGGGCTCTTGTCTATTTTTGTTCATAAATTAACGCAAAAAAAAGGAACTGCCTGAGCAGCTCCCTTATGATCGTTACAGTAATCCTTATGCGGCCTTTTTCTTCATCGGACCGACAGCCAGCGCAAGGAACAGCAAAACGGTTCCAACCACGCAGATTGCAGCAGCCGTAATATAGCCCTTGGAAAAGCTTCCCGTTGCAGTCACAACACGGCCGATCACCTGCGTTGCAAGTGCGGCGCCGCCCCAAAACGCACCGCCCGAAAAGATCGGATTGATGGAGTTGAGGTCCTTGTTGCCGAAGAGGGTCGCCGTGATGACCGGGCAGATGTTAGAGGTCATTGCGCCCGTTACGCAAAGCACAGAGCAGATGACGGCAAGCCAAATAACCGCCATGTTCGGATAAACAAGCGCGTAAACCAACGCGCCGGCCACCAGCGGCACAGCGGTCAGAAGAATCAGACCCTTGATGCCGAGCTTGTTGGTGATTGCGCCGCCGAGGAAGACGAACAGGATGCCGACGCCCTGCATGATGCCCTGCATTGCGGAAGCAGTGGACTGTGCCATGCCGTAGGTCGTAAGCAGCGACGGCATATAGGTGCTGATGCCGAGATAAGAGATCGAGAGCATCAAAATGCCGACGAAAACAAGCCAGAAGGACGGCGTCTTGAGCGCCTGACCCTTGGTCAGACCCGGAACCTCAGCAGCCTGCGCCTGAGCAGCACCGGCAGCAGCGCCGGACTGCGCCTTTTCCTGCTTCGGGATAATAAAGAAGGCGACGAGGTTGCAAACAAGGACGATCACCATGATGACAAGATATACCTGTCTCCATGCCATCACGCCAAGCAGTGCACCCGGCAGGAAGGAGAACGCGGTTGCGCCGACAGAGGCGGACGCGAGCACAAGGGCAATAATTGTGGAGACCTTTGCGCCGTAGTTGCCGAAATACGGGGTGATCGTTGCAACGCCCATCGCGTGCGTTCCGAAGGCAAGATTGATGCCGCCGAACAAACCGGCAACGATGATCATCCAGATTGCGGAAGCAAAGCTGCAGATCAGGCAATATACAACGGCAAGCACGCCGCAGATCACAAAGATCACACGCGGTTCAATCTTTTTCAGTAGTGTGCCGAAAAGGAACGTGGAGCAAATGAAGGTCATAATGCAGCCGAAGGTTGCGGAAAGCGCGATGGTTGCCATGTTTTCAGCGCCCCACTCCTCCATAAACGATGGAAGAAAAATGGAAAACGTGGAATTTATACCCATGTTCGCAAAAAGCGCGATCATAGCGCCGATGACGGCTCTGGTTGATTTTTTGGAATCCATGGTTGTTTCTCCTTTCAATCAAATGGTTTCTTCGGTGAGTTCACGAATGGTCTTGTCCGGCGTTTTGATGCCGGCGAGCAGGAATCTGAGCATAAACTCATGGAAATGCTTCAGGTTCTCTTCGTCAAGATAATCATAAGAGAACAGATAGTCCGCCCAAAGATCGCCGGAATCGTCATGCGGCATGAGGTTCATATACAACGGATAGAACGCAAACCCGGTGTCCACATGGTTGGCGCTGAATTTCAGTCCGACAGCGTCCGCCGTGAAGTACGGCTGATAAGTGAACACAACGGTCTTATAAGTGCAGTCTTCCGGAAGACCGAATTTTTCGTTGAGCGGCTTTACATAAAACGGCATTTCCACTCCGATGTGGCGATACATATCCTTTTGCGAAATGTCAAGCTGTTTGAGCGCTTCGTTAAAGGAAAGATCTCTTGAGATAATGGAGCGCCAAGTCACCTGATGGGCGGTCGTCATGCCGCATTCCTTTTCAACCAGCGTTGAACGGCGTGCACCTGTGGTGTCAAAGCAAACATCGTCACTGCCGCTCATGTTGGAAAGCCAGGTGCGAAGTGCAAGGGCGAAATAGACCTGCGGCGACATATTGTTCTTCATCGCTGCGTCGTTGATGATCTGCACAGTCGCAGCAGGAATACGAATGGGCATACTCTTTCCGGCAAGCTGATCAAACGTCTGCGCTTTACCGTAATTCTTGCCTTCAATATATTCCACACTGCCGCGCGGATTCATGGAGGAGAAATGCGGCTCTGTTGCGAATTGGGCGTTCCACCAGTCAATATCCTTGAACCAACGCTTGGATTCGTAGTACTCCCATGATTTTTCAATGTGCTTTTCGGGACCGATGCCGGGTGCGGGCAGCTCTGTGCCGTTGACCAGCGCATTGTACACCTTGTCAAAGTAGATGATAACGGTGATCAGACCGACGGAATCCATGATCAAATGGTAGCCGTTGAAATACAGGGTATGCTTGTTGCCGGGCGTGCGGATGAGCTTTGCTTCATAAAGCTGCACATCGTTGTAATCGTTCGGCAGCGGCGAGCCCGCTTTTCCAAGGATGTATTCATCAACTTCTTCGGGTGTTTTGTCTGACATATCAACAAGCTCAATGCCGGTCGGCTCATCGTCGCAGTAATACTGCTCAAAGGAGCCGTCCTCAAGCTCATGCAGACGGATTTTGCAGAACGGCAGACGTGTTACAGTCAGCCGCAACGCTTCCAGTACTTTTTCTTCGTCAATGTCACTTTCCAGATCCACACGCACAGGCATGTTCAAAAGCGCACGCGGTGCGCCCTGCACATGAATCAGCAGTGCGACCTGATCGCGGGAAAGGCGAAAATAATTCGGAGTATTCATCGTTTTTCTCCTGTCAGATTCTTTCGTTGATGTAATCGATCAGGTCCTGAATGGTGAAAATCGTATTCAGGTCTTCTGTTTCGATCGTGATATCATAGGCATCTTCCAGCTCGCCGACCATCGTCATGATGTCCAGAGAGTTCATGTGGATGTCTGCCATGAATTTCGTGTTCGGGGTGATGCTGTCCTTCGGGACATTGACATACTCCAGAATCACTTCACGGATTTGCTCAAACATTGGCTTTTTCCTCCTTCTTTTTGTTGATTGCGGCAATTTTAAACCGCTGAATTTTATGTGTCGTGTTCTTTGCGAACTCCGATTGCGTAATTTGATAGTCCATCAGGCGTTTAAAGCTGGGCACCGAAGCGTTAAAGCTGTTGATGTCTTCCTGCATGAACTTTTTGATCTGTTCGGGATCGGTGAGCTGATGGTCGCGGCAGAAATCGCCGTCGGGATAAATCAACGCACAGATGCCGCCGAGCGCATCATCGGCATAAACCACGCATTCCTTGATATAGGGAATGTGCTTTTGCAGCGCTTCCTCCACCTCTTCCGGCGAAACATTTTTACCGTTCGGTAAAATGATCAGGTTTTTGAGTCTGCCGCAAATAAACAGAAACTTGTCTTTGTCAATGTGTCCGAGGTCGCCGGTGCGGAACCAGCCGTCTTTGGTAAAGACCTGCTTGGTATCCTCCGGCGCTTTATAATAGCCCTTCATGACATTGTCGCCGTAAAGCTGGATTTCGCCGTTGCCGTCTTCATTCGGGTCCGCAATGCGTGCCTGCATCGTCGGCAGCAGATGTCCGACACTGAAACGACGCACCTTTTTGCTGGGGTTGACCGCAGCGACGGGGCTGCATTCGGTGATGCCGTAGCCGTTATAAACGGAGATGCCGATATTGTCAAGGAAGTCGGCAGTGTCCTGCGAAAGTGCGGCGCCGCCGCAGATGATCATGGAAAGATTGCCGCCTAACGGTTCGAGGATCTGCTTGAAAAGCTGACGGCGGCGGTCGATGCCGACCTTGCGCAGCGCTTTGGAAAGCGTTACGGCGCGTTTGAACGTCTTTTCCTTGCCGGTATCTGCAATCTGCTTTTTCAGTTTGCGCACGATGAGATCGAGCATCATAGGCACCATGCAGCTCATTTCCGGCGAGAAACGGGCAAGATTTTTCAGCAGATGCTTCAAGTCATCGTTCAGGCAGACGGTTGTGCCGCAGTACATACAGCTCATGATGTGCGCGTGCAGCTCGTAGGAATGGTTAATCGGCAGCACGGAAATGCTCGAATCCGAAAAATGCAGCAGCCTTGCGCAGCCACGCAGCGTACCCATGATGTTGCGGTTGGACAGCATCACGCCCTTATTTGCGCCGGTGGTACCGGACGTATAAATAATTACGCTTGTTTCATCCGGTGCAATCGTCGCCGGGAGCGCAGCGCTGCCTTTTTCGGCCAGCAGTACCCTGCCCTCTTCAATCAGCGCGTTCATCGTATCAACGGTTTCGCACCCAGCAACTTCAGGCTTGTCATCCGAACGCATCACGAAAAGCGTTTTTGTGAACTGACAAAGCGGCAAAACTTTTTGCAGTTTACGCAAGCCCTTCGCTGAGCAGAACACCGCTTCGATATCGGCGAAGTCAAGCTGCTTGACCAGTGTTTCCTGCGCATTTTCCTTATCCAGCGGCACACAGACGCCGACGCCGCTCATCACGGCAAGATAGGCGGTGATCCATTCATAGGAGGTCTCGCCGAAAACGGCAATGTGCCTGCCGGAAAAGCCGCGTGCAACAAGTGCCGCTCGCAGGCAATCGACACGGTCTTTCATTTCGGCGAACGTGACAGACGATTCTTCCGATCGGCTTTCGATCTGCCGATACGCTGCCTTTTGTGGGTAATGTGTCGCCGCGTGAGCAAGAATCTGATACAGTACGGTAAAAGATTCCACATCCTCCGGCGGAATATACAGTTTTTCAGTATTCATAGTCGTTCCCTTTTCTGCATTGTAAACAATACCAAATCATTATTAGCGGACAAAGCTTAAAAAATCTTTAAAAAAATAAAAACAAATAATAAATTATTAAGAATTCTTTTTGAAACAATCATACACGATAACTGTTTTCAATGTGTTTACTACCTATGAATCTTTTGTGACTATTTTGCGACGTTTTTGTCAAAGCACGGGATCGTTTACATTTTTAACAGTTTTAAAATAAATAAAAAAGTACAGCCGCAAAAGCTGTACTCTGAATTTGATTAAATCAACCGAGGTATCTGCAGGCCGCAACCGCTGCGGCAGCGCCGTCGCCGATCGCTGTTGCAATTTGACGCACTCGCTTTGTCCGGCAATCGCCGGCAACGAAGATGCCGTTGCCCAGCGTGCAGTTTTCGTCGCAGTTGACATAGCCCTGTGCATCGAGCGGCACAACCGAAGCAAACGCTTCGTTTTCCGGCTCCTGACCGACAGCAACAAAAATGCCGTCGACAGGAAGATCGGTATACTCCCCTGTTACCGTATTTTTGATGGTGATCTCATTGAGCGCATGCTCGCCGTGCAGCGCATCGACCACACTGTTCGTGATAAACTTCACATTTTTACGCTGCTGCAAAACATCCAACAGCCGCTGTTCACCTGTGAAGAAGGCGAGGTTTTGAACAAGCGTCACTTCACGGCAAAGCTCGGAAAGCATGACCGCTTCCTGCAGCGCGGAGTTGCCGCCGCCAATCACCGCAACGATCCGGTCTGCATAAAACGCGCCGTCACAAACCGCGCAATAAGACACGCCCGCGCCGGTCAGCTCATCTTCACGGTCGATCCCGAGCTGGCGATGTTTTGCTCCGGCGGCAAGGATGACGGTTCTACCCTCATACGTTGCGTTTTCGCAAACAACCTTTTTGATTTCACCCGCGTCGATGATCTCTTTCGCTTCGTCCAGTTCGATCTCCGCTTCCAAATTCAACGCCTGTTCAATCAGCTTTTCGGCAAACTCGTTGCCGCTCATCTGCACAAAGCCGGGATAGTTTTCCACCTTAGGCGCGTGCGTGATCTGGCCGCCGAAGGTTTCCTTTTCAAGCACAAGAACCGTTTTTTGCGCACGGCGCGCATAAATCGCCGCTGTCAAACCGGCAGGCCCTGCGCCGATGATGATAATGTCATACAACATGGTGGTCTCCTTTTGCTATAGCGGCTTTACATCATCGTGTATGCGCCGGAAAATGCACTGTTATACTGTGCGCCGTTGGTCGTTTGCAAAAAAGCGGAAGGAATCGTGAACTGTACGCTGGAGCCCTCCGGCACAGAAAGCTCGCTCAGATCAATCGTGATATACTGGCACCCGTCCGCGTTTTTCGTGTTGGCTTTGACCGAAGCGGGCGCCGTTTTGCTTGCGCCGTCCACTTTGACGGTGATGTTCTGGCTGTTGTTCTGGAACGAGCCGTCCCAGCCCTTCGGGTCAATCGATACAACCAGCTTTTTATCGGAGGTTGTTGCATAATCGTTGATGACAACCGTTTTAGAGCTGCGCGTAACAGGCTTGGTCGTTGTCGGCGCGGTGGTCGTGCGTGTTGTGTTGGTCACAGTCAGACTCGGCAGTGTCATTCTGGTGGTCGTCTGCCCGGTTGGCCGTGCAGGCGTGACAGCAGTATAAGGCGAACCGGTCGTATTGAAGGTTGGCGTTGTACGCGTTGTGGGCACATAAGGCGGAACCGTTCCGCCGCCGGAAACGGTGCTGTAGGTATACGGCTGCGAAGAATAGTTCACGCTCGGCGCGCTCATTGTTGGCACGGTAAACGAACCCGGCTGTGTCGGCTGCGCAGGCACTGTAGTGACCGGGGTCGGAACAAACGCCGTTGTGGAGACAGTCGGCATCGTCTGTCCGCTTTGCGTCGTCAGCACCATCGTGGAATCGTCCTCCGTCACGGAGACACCCAGCGGGGCCGTGTCAGACTCGCTCTCACTGTCGTCGGTGGGAAACACATCCGGCATGCTCGCAGTGAGCGTGTTTTCAGTTGTTGTGGTGTCATTATCTCCTTTGCCGCAGGCAGCAAAACAAATTGCAAGCGACAAAACGAGCACCACAGCCAAAACTTTTTTCAAAAGGATCGCCTCCGTTGCGATTTGATGGATTCAGAATAATCAAAAACAGATGCATTATTATATAATGAAAACTAAACTCTGTCAATCATTTTTACAAAACATCTCGGGATAATTCTGAATATAGTTTGCGCCCTGCAGTTTAATCTTAGTTAAAAGATCACCGGCGGAAAATGCTTCATCCGCCGCAGAAACGAAATTGCGGTCAATCGAGGTTGTCTCATCGTTTTCATCGAACATCACAGCGAGCTTTTCGATTGTTTCCTGAAACTCTGTCAGCCCGATCGCCTGAAACGCCGGTGCGATCCTCGCAATCAAAAGCTGCCCGTTTTCCTTGAAAAATTTTTCTGCGGTTTTATCGGAAAGGAATACATCGAGGGTATAGACATACTGCTGCGCTTCATTGAGCGTCAAAAACGCCTGCTCCATATTCTCTTTTTTTTGCAGCTGCAACTGCAAGCCGAGCGCCGTGCCCTCCAGCAGCTCGGCTGGTTCGGCTTGTTCCAACACCGTTTTCGTCAGCGGAACATAGCGCTCTTTCAGCGCCTTCAACCGACGCATCTCGGCTTCCTGCGCGTGAAACTCCGTTTGATGCCTGCGATAAGCCACGGACGCCTTTTTGATCATGAACGCCGCAAAAATACACGCGGCAACAAGCGCCAGCGCATAAGGCCAATACTGACGGAACCAGTCGATCATGCGTCATCCTCCTTTTCAAGCAAAGCCTGATATAACTCTCCCTTTTTAAAGCCGGTTTCCTTCGCGGCCTGTTTTGCAGCCGCAGAAGGCGCCATCCCGCCGCCTTGCAGCGCTTTTGCGCGTTCGATTGCATCTTCCAGCGAAACGGCTTGGGTTGCTGGTTCTTTGCCGCAGACAACGAGCACAAACTCGCCTTTCGGCAAATGTGCTTCATCATAAAGCGTCATTGCTTCTTTTAATGAAGTACGGATCACTTCTTCGTGAATTTTAGTGATCTCACGCACAAGCGCGATCCTACGGTCGCCGAAGGCCTCATAAAGATCGTGCAGCGTGCGAATCAATTTGTGCGGCGCTTCATAAAACACCATGGTGCGCGTCTCTTCTTTCAAAGACTGCAGATGGGCGCGCCGGCTCGGCTTGTTGACGCTGAGAAAGCCTTCAAATGTAAAGCGACCGACCGGAAGACCCGAAAGCGCCAGTGCCGTTGCAAACGCAGTCGGTCCGGGCACTGCGCACACGGGAATACCGTAACAATGGCAAAGGTCCACAAGATCCTCCCCAGGGTCGGAGATCGCGGGCATACCTGCGTCGGTCACAAGCGCACAGCTCTCCCCTGCCAGCAGCCGCGCGGCGATCACTTCGCCCTTTTCACGGCGGTTATGTTCAAAATAACTGACGAGCGTTTTTTTGATATCAAAATGATTGAGCAGCTTCAGCGTCACGCGCGTATCTTCGGCAGCAATAAAATTCACTGTTTCCAGCGTCTCTCTTGCGCGCGGCGAAAGATCGCCGAGATTGCCGATCGGCGTACCAACCACATAAAGGGTTCCGGGCATAGGTTCTCACACTCTCCTGTAGTTTCCAAAAATAGCAGCCATTTCAGCACTGTCGCTGCCGTCGCTGTTTTGCAAAGCAAGCTGCGGTTCCACGCGCAAGCCCGGCTTTCCGCCGCGTTTTCCCTCGGCAAGCACAAGCCACGGCGCTCGACCCTCCTGCTGCACAACAAATCGCAAACGCTTCACTTCGAGCTTTGCCTGCCGCAAGGCAACAATAACATCACACAACCGCTCCGGTTTTTGACAAAGGCAGAATCGCCCGCCGAACCGCAGCAGCCGTGCGGCAGCCTGCGCCGCATCTTCCAGCGTACAGGACGTTTCGTGCCTGGCAAGAAGATCGCTGCTTGCGCTGCTTTCAATGCCTGTGCCGATGGCCTGATAGGGCGGATTCATCGTTACAAGGTCAAAACTGCCCGCCGGCAAAAGCGGATGCTTTTCTCGAAGATCGGCGCAAAGGGCAGTCACACGATGCTCCAGCGCGTTCAGCGCAAGGCTTTTTTCAAGCTGCGCATGTGCTTTTTCCTGAATATCCACCGCAGTGATCGCACCGGTTTCTTTTTTGCACCAAAGCAGCGGAATGATGCCGCTGCCCGTGCCGAGATCACAGGCGACGTCACGTTTGCGGATATCGGCAAAGTGCGCGAGCAGGATGGAATCTGTGGAAAAAATATGCGCAGGCGAAACGACGATCTGCAAACCGCCGCCCATAGGCTCCAAATGTTCATCGGGTAACAGGGCTATCATAGAATACCTTTTCTATTAAAAATCGAACAGACTGATCTGCCGTGTTTCCGGCAAATGCTTGAGCGCCCCGACCAGACGCAGCGCGTCGATTACGGACGAAGAAGCGCCGGTTTTTGCCGCATAATCATCCACAGAAACAAAGGTTTCACCCTTCTTTCGAGCATCAGCAAGTGCAATAGCGGCCGAATCGCCGACACCGGAAAGCGCACCGAACGGCATACGGATTTTTCCGTCCTCAATCTGATAGGTAGTCGCTTCGGATTTATAGATATCCACCGGCAAAAATTCAATGCCGCGCGCCATCATCTCATTGACAACCTGCAGGCCGGGATACATATTCTGCTCCTTAGGCGGCGCTTCCTTGCCTTTGAGCTTGATCTCCTGCATAAGCCGCTTGACAGCGTCTCTGCCCTCCAGCACAGCCACAGCGTCAAGGTCGCCGCCGCGCACGGTCATATAGGCGGCATAATACTCCAACGGGTGATAAATCTTATACCAGCCCAGCCGCAGCGCAGCGCTGACATAGGCGGCCGCGTGGGCTTTCGGGAACATATATTTGATTTTCATGCAGGAATCAATGTACCACTGCTCAACGCCGTGATCCTTCATCGCCTGCTTGTGTTCGTCTGTGAGCAGCTTGGTCGCCTTGCCTTTACGGACGATTTCCATAATCTTAAACGCCATGCTCGGCTCCAGACCCTTATGCATCAAATAGACCATGATACTGTCGCGCGTACCGATGACATTAGAGATCGTGCAGGTGCCGTTGCGAATGAGTTCCTGCGCGTTATCCAGCCAAACGTCCGTACCGTGGGAAAGGCCGGAGACCTGCAGTAAATCGGAAAAGTTCTTCGGTTTAGCGTCCAAAAGCATCTGAATGACGAACGGCGTGCCCATTTCGGGAATGGAAAGCGTGCCGGTTGGGCAATCGATGTCCTCCGCCGTGACGCCGAGCGGTTCGGGAGATTCAAGAAGTTTGTAAATCTGCGGGTCGCAGATATCGGTTTCCATTGCCGGAATACCGGTCAAATCTTCCAAATGCTTATAAAGCGTCGGCACATCGTGGCCGAGATTATCAAGCTTGAGAATCGTATCGTGCAGAGCGTGGAAATCGAAGTGGGTCGTAATCATACCCTTGTTCGCGTCGTCCGCCGGATGCTGCACGGGTGTGAAGTCCTCCGCGTCGAAGCAGTTCGGCACAACGACCATACCGCCCGGATGCTGACCGGTCGTTCGTTTGATGCCGGTACAGCCAAGCGTGAGACGATCCTCTTCCGCGCGCGAAACCGTTTTTCCGCGCTCTTCAAGATATTTTTTCACAAAACCGTAGGCGGTCTTGTCTGCAACGGTCGCAATCGTGCCGGCCTTGAACACATGGGTGATGCCGAACAGCTCTTCTGTATAGCGGTGGGCATAGAACTGGTATTCGCCCGAAAAGTTCAAGTCGATATCAGGGCTCTTATCGCCCTTAAAGCCGAGGAAGGTTTCAAACGGAATATCATGACCGTCGCGCTCCATCATTGTGCCGCAGTCGGGGCACGCCTTCGGCGGCAGGTCATAACCGGAACCGATCTCGCCGTGCAGGAAGAATTCCGTGTGACAGCACTTCGGGCAACGGTAGTGCGGCGCGAGCGGATTGACTTCGGAAATACCGGCAGCGTTCGCCACATAAGAAGAACCGACAGAACCACGCGAACCGACCAGATAGCCGTGATCCTCGGAGTTTTTCACAAGTTTTTGCGCGATCATGTAAAGCACGCCGAAGCCGTGGTGGATGATGGAATCCAATTCGCGCATCAGACGTTTGGCAACATATTCCGGCACAGGATCACCGTAAAGCCGTTTTGTTTTTTCCCAGCAAAGCCGTTTCAGCTCATCGTCTGCGCCGTCAATGCTCGGCGGGAAGTTGCCGCTGGGGATGGGCTTGATGTCTTCGATCATGTCCGCAATGCGGTTCGGATTGGTGATAACGACCTCTTTAGCCGTCTCTTCGCCGAGATAATCGAACTCCGCAAGCATATCCTTCGTGTTGCGGAAAAACAGCGGCGCCTGCTTGTCGGCGTCGGGGAAGCCCTGACCGGCCATCAAAATTGCGCGGTAAATTGAATCTTCCGGGTCGATAAAGTGCACGTCGCAGGTGGCAACGGTCATCTTGCCCAGCGCGTCGGCGGTGTGGATGACCTTTTTGTTCATCGCCTGAATATCGGAAATGCCCTTCACAGCCGGGAAACGGTCACTTTCAATCATATAGGCGTTGTTGCCGCAAGGCTGAATCTCAAGATAATCGTAAAACGACGCGATCTTAAGAATCTCCTCATCGCTCTTGCCACTCGCGATGGCGCGGTAAACCTCGCCTGCTTCACACGCGGAACCGATCAGCAGACCCTCGCGGTGTTTAATCAGTTCGCTCTTCGGAATGATCGGACGGCGGTGGAAGTATTGCAGGTTGGATTTTGAAATCAGGCGATAGAGATTTTTCAAACCGGTGTTGTTGCGCGCGAGCAAAATCATGTGGTAATGGCGCGCCTTCTTTTCTTTTTTCCAGCTTTCAAACGGCACTTCGGTGTCGTCGATGTAATAGTTCTCCATGCCGAGGATGACCTTGATCTTGTCACCGCCGGCCGCCACAGCTTCCGGATACGCCTGTACCACGCCGTGATCGGTGATGGCGATCGCCTTGTGACCCCAGGCAATCGCGCGTTTCACCAGCGCGGCAGGGTCGGTCATGCCGTCCATCATGGACATCTTTGTATGCAGATGCAGCTCCACGCGCTTTTCTTCGGCGTCATCCACAGGCGGAATTTTATCCACAAGGCTGATGGCGCGCGGAGAAATCACAGTTTCGCCGGAGAATTTATCATAGGTCAGATCGCCGCGCAACAGCAGCGTGACGCCGTCTTTGATTTTATCCAAAAGCTGATCGCAGTTTTCCTTGCGTTCAAAGATCTTGCAGGTAAACGCATAGGTGTTGTCGCTGATGTTGAATGTAATGATATTCGAGCGCTTGTCGCGCGTTTCACGGGCTTCAAATTTAAAGACGGTGCCCCAGACAACGCAGGAGCCGTCCTCGGGCGTGACTTCTGACAAAGGCTTCGGATCTTTTGTGATCTTGTTTCCGTAGATCGGTTTTGCAGTTTCCAGATACAGCGGCACACCCTCGATCACGCGGTGGGTCTTCGGCTTGCTCACGCGTACCTCTTCGGGATCGATCCCCTTTGCGCGCAAATTGGACTCTTCCGCGTTCTTCATCATCGCGACCACGTCTTCGTCGTCGATGTTGACCTCCTGGCCGGCAAAAAGCACCGTGACATTGCGCGAAAACCGCTGCGCTATCAGGCGTTCCATAAACGCGTCGCATTCACACTGCCGCAGCACGTCGGCGCCGCCGTGACGCAGTGTGATCACAAGATCATTTCCCTGCAGCACACAGGAAGCGTCGTTGAAAAAGCCGTTGGACGGCGCGATTGCTTCTCTTGCTTCGGCAACGAGGGTGGAGAAGTATTCTTCGGAAAAGCACTGCGGGGGCATTGTGACGGAAAGGGTCACACTTGAAAGATCAAGCGACGTTTTCAGTGCATCCTGCGCCGCAGCTATGTCTTTTCCCGTGACAAGACGCGGCAAAGCAAGGGCCACGTTCAGCGCCCTTGCTTCCTTTTTCAGATTCAATTCCTGAACCTCGGTTCCTGCCGGCAGCAGATTTGCCGCGTTTGGAACTGCGGAAAATAAAGTTTGAAACTCCATATAGATTCCTTTTTTTATAACAGCGCGATCTCATCCATCAAGGCGCCGAGCAGCTCTTCTTGCGCCACCTTTTTGATGATCTCTCCTTTTTTGAAAACAAGCCCGCAGCCGTCGCCGCCGGCGATGCCGACATCCGCCTCTTTCGCTTCGCCTGGGCCGTTGACAACGCAGCCCATGACCGCTACCGTGATCGGTTTGTGAATATCTTTCAGCCGTTCCTCCACCTGATGCGCCAAAGAAATCAGATCGATCTTTGTGCGTCCGCAGGTCGGACAGCAAATGAGGGTCGGCCGATCGTTTTTCAGTCCGGCGGCAGATAGAATGTCGAACCCGGCAGCCACTTCGCGCACCGGGTCGGCAGTCAGCGAAACACGAATGGTGTCGCCGATGCCTTCCATCAAAAGTGTGCCGATGCCGACCGCGGATTTCACAAGTCCCATGTGCTCCGTTCCGGATTCCGTGACGCCGAGATGCAGCGGATATTCGCACTGCGCAGCCACAAGGCGATAGGCTTCAACCGTGGATTGCACAGACGAGGACTTGATGGAGATCACAATATCGTCAAAATCAAATTTTTCAAGCAACCGTGCGTGATACATGGCGCTTTCCGCCATCGCTGCCGGTGTCGGGCCGCCGTATTTTGCAAGCAGCTCCTTCTCCACCGAGCCGGAATTCACGCCGATGCGGATGGGAATGCCTCTGGCACGGCACTTGTCAGCCACAGCTTTGACATTTTCATCGCCGCCGATGTTGCCAGGATTGATACGGATTTTGTCCACACCGGCATCCGCACAGGCGAGGGCGATTTTATAATTGAAATGGATATCGGCAACGATGGGCGCTCGCACCGCTTCCTTCAACGCAGCAATCATCGGCACTGCGTCAAGATCAGGCACGGCAGCGCGAATGATCTGACACCCTGCGGCTTCCAGCGCTTTTGCCTGCGCCACATTGCCGGGAATGTCATGCGCTTCCACGTTGAGCATGGACTGAACGGAAACGGGAGCGTCGGCGCCGATCAAAAGAGAGCCGACACGTACTTGTTTTGTTTTTCTGCGTTCTATCATATCGTCACCAAAAATAGTTGTTTCGGTTTACCATTCTTTCTCAAAGCGGTGCCCCGTGTTCGCATAGATCACGCCGCCAAAAGCGGCAACAAGAAACAGTGCGATACCAACCCAAAGCAGCGCTTTTAAATGAAACACTTCACTGGATGCCGCAACCAGCCAGCAGGCGGCGAGCACAAACATCAGTTTTCCCATAAAGCGGCAGAGCTTTTTTTCGTCGATCGCCATTTTTTCTTCTTCGGAAGCAGTATTATAATCGGCGATCAGCGCGGTGCCTTTGCCGCGCAAAAAAACGATGCCGAGCAGGACAAACAACAGGGAAACAGCCAAATGAACCCAAAGCGCCAAAGGTATCCACTCTCTTTCCGCTTAATAGAATCCAACGCCGGAAATCCATTTCCAAAGATCGCTGGCGGAAACGACCGCCATGAAGATCAGCAGCAGCACCATGCCGGCCGCATGGATCCAGTTTTCGTATTTTGCAGGAACGGGTCGACGCGCAACCAGCTCGATGAGCATAAAGAACAGCCGTCCGCCGTCCAGCGCGGGAATGGGAAGCAGATTGAACAGGCCGATGTTGATCGTGATCAGCGCCATGATGGAAAACAAACCTGTCAAATCAGCACTCTTGACGCTCTCCTGCGCCATATCGGCAATGACTGAAACTGTTCCGATGGGTCCGGCAAGCTCGTTCAAGCCGTAGTGGCCGCGCAGAAGATCAAACAACGACAAGTACACCATGCGGGACATGGAAAGCGCATATTTGACGCCGCCGCCAAGCACGTTGCCGACGTTCTTTTCCTTGCCGAGCAAGATAAAATCGAACACTGTCACGGTCGCCATTTTAACTTTTTCAACAGTCAAAGTCTCTTCGCCGCGACGAACGGTATAGTCGATCACACGATCGTCGTCTTTTTGGATCGCTTTGGAAAGTGATTCATTATCCGTGACGGTTTCGCCGTTCACTTTGAGAATCACGTCGCCGTTTTTCAATCCGGCGCGCTTCATTTTTGCGCTCAGATCCGAGATCACGTTTGTCTTGTCATAGGAGAAGTTGCCTCCCGTGCGCACAGCAAAATGCACGTTGGGCAAATGCACGGTTTCTTCGCCGCGGCGCACCGTCATATCATAGACGCCGGTGTTGTTGCGCAGCATGAGAAAAGAGATATCCTCATCCGAGAATACGTGTTTGCCGTCAATTTTTAAAATGCGGTCGCCTGCCTGCAGACCGCCTTCCGCGTTGGAAACGGCGGATTCGTGGAACTGCAAAATTTCCGGCGTACCGACATATTTTTCCGTACCGACCAGACAGGTGCAGATGAGAATGCCGAGAATAATGTTGAAGGTTGCGCCGGCAGCAACGATGATGATGCGCTGCCAGAGCTTTTTATTGCAAAACGCGCGCGCATCTTCGCTGCTTTCGTCCTCACCCTCCATTGCGCAATAGCCGCCGATGGGAAACAGGTGCAGCGCGTAAAGAGTCTCCTTGCCCTGCTTTTTTAAAAGCGTCGGGCCCATACCGAGCGCGAATTCGTTGACTTTGACGCCAAACGCCTTCGCAAAAATAAAATGACCGAACTCATGAATAAAAATAATCAGGCCGAAAAAGAGGATGGCCACAAGAAACGGCCAAACCTTTGACCAGATCGCGGCCAGTGAGACCGCAAGTGCAATGTTCAATCTGCTCACCTCTGTTGCGCCAAAACATAATCTCTGGCGGCTTTATCCGCGTCGAAAACATCCTGACGGGTATAAATCTGCTGACTCGGAACGTTCTCCAGCGCACCTTCAACGAGATCTGCAATCTGCAAAAAGCCGATTTTCCCCTCCCGGAACAGCGCGTTCGCCATCTCGTTTGCACCGTTGGCAATACAGGGCGCCAGCCCGCCGCGCGCAATCGCTTTTCTGCAAAGCGGCAAACAGCGGAAGGTCTCTTCATCCGGCAAACAAAAATGCAGCGTGCCAAGTTCAGACAGCGAAAGGCGCTTCACCGGCGACGGGATGCGTGCCGGGTAGGTCAGCGCGTACTGGATCGGCACACGCATATCCGGAACACCAAGCTGCGCGATCACGGCGTTATCGCTGAATTCCACAGCGGAATGGACAATACTTTCCCGATGGACAAGAATCTGGATCTGTTCAGGCGTAACATCAAACAGCCACACCGCTTCGATCAGCTCAAGCCCCTTGTTCATCATCGTTGCGCTGTCCACCGTGATCTTGGCGCCCATGCTCCAGTTCGGATGCTTCAGCGCCTGTGCAAGCGTCACCGTAGCAAGCGCTTCTTTACTTTTTCCGAAAAACGGACCACCCGAAGCTGTGAGCAGGATCGATTTGAGCTCGGTTTTGTCGTGCATCCCCTGCAGACACTGGAAGATTGCGGAATGCTCGCTGTCAACGGGCAAAATCGTCACGCCGTTTTCCTTCGCGAGCCGCGTTACCAACGCACCGCCGGCAACGAGCGTTTCCTTGTTGGCGAGTGCAAGCGTTTTTTTTGCTTCAATGGCGGCAAGTGTCGGTGCAAGTCCGGCCATGCCGACCACGCTGTTGAGCACGGTATCCGCTTTCTCATACGCGGCACACGCGCAAACGCCGTCCATGCCGGACAGCACATGAATGTCCGTATCCGCAAGGCGAACTTTCAAATCCTTTGCAGCAGTCTCATCCACAAGAGCGACAAGCGACGGATGAAACCGGCGTGCCTGTGCTTCCAAAAGTTTTGCATTGCTGTAAGCTGCCAAGCAAACAATCTCATAGCCCGCCTGCAAAACGACATCCAAACACTGCGTACCGATGGAACCGGTGGAACCAAGCAACGAAAGCTGTTTCTTCATGGGAATCGTTCCTTACCAATATTTTATAGTTTATCCATAAATCAAGCTAAAAATTCCATAGAGGGTCGGCAGCACAAACATACAACTGTCAAACCGGTCGGCAATACCGCCGTGTCCGGGAAGAAGGTTGCTGAAATCCTTGATGCCGACATTGCGTTTGAGCACCGACAACGCGAGGTCACCGAACATACCAACCACGGAAAGTGCCACGGACAACGGCACCACATACAGGTACTTGAGCGGTGTATCCAGCCAAAAAGAGGTGCGCCCCATCAGCTTTGTTGCAACAAGCGTGTAGCCGAGCAGCACAAGTACATTGATCGCCGCTGTAATGAGCGTTCCGAAGATCGCGCCCTCCCAGCTTTTTTTCGGACTGATGCCCGGGCACATTTTGTGCTTTCCGATCTTTCGACCGACAAGGAAAGCAAAAACATCCGTCACCCAGGAGCAGGTGAACGACAGCCAGAACAGGAACAAGCCTTCCAAATGGGTAAAGCGCCCGTTAAGATACGGCAGATCGTTCAGGCGAATGAAACAAGAAAGCGCATACGGCGCACAAATGGACGCAAAGAACGCCATTGCAGCGTGGATAAACTGAATGCGCCGGTGATTCAGCACCGTCAACGCCAGCAGCAACATCACATAAAAGCTCAACAGCACCATCGGATGCGGCAGCCGAATGTGGAAGCCAACCGTCACAACATAGGCCGCCGAAACAGCGATCGATACGCCAAACAGCAGCTTGCTTTCGGCACCGACTGCATGGACAAGCTCATAAGTCACACCGGCTGAAACAAGTGCGGTAATGATGGTGTAAAGCCAGTGGATGTTTAAATGAATGGAGACCACATACACTGCTAACACAGCGACAATGATCAATGTTGAACGCGTGCGCTCCCCTTTAAAATGAAATTTTCCTTTTTTCTTAACGGAGTCTTCCATGGAATATGCTCCTTCCTATTGTTGTTGCACACCGCCGAATCTGCGATCGCGCCGTGCAAAGGCATTGATCGCACGATCAAGATCATCCGGCGTAAAGTCCGGCCAGAGTACATCGTCATAATAAAACTCCGCATACGCAGCCTGCCAGATCAAAAAGTTTGAAAGCCGCTGCTCTCCGCTTGGGCGGATGATCAGATCCGGGTCGGGCTGGTTCGCCGTATAAAGCAATGCAGAGATGCTTTCCTCAGTGATGTCCTGCGGCTGCAGCGTACCGGCTTTGATCTGTTCACCGAGCAGCTTTGCCGCATGCACGATCTCAGCTCTGCCGCCGTAATTGACGGCGATATTGACATGCATGTGCGTTTTATTCGCAGAGCGCGCCTCGGCCTGATCCATGAGCTTTACAAGATCGGAAGGCAAGCCTTCCCGCGCGCCGAGAAAATGAATGCAATAGCCGCCGCTTTCGTTTTCCGCTTCGCGTTCCTCCATCTCAAAAAGATAGTTGCGAAACAGGTTCATCAGCGCAGTAACCTCCGTTTCGGAGCGCTTCCAATTTTCCGTAGAAAACGCGTAAAAGGTCATGTGTTTGATTCCGATGCGCGAAGCATAAGTGCAGATATTGCGAAACACTTCCGCGCCGCGCTTATGCCCTTCGGTGCGCGCAAGTCCGCGCTGCTTTGCCCAACGGCCGTTGCCATCCATAATGATCGCGATGTGTGCGGGCAAAACGATGCCTTTATCCAGCATAGACTTCCCTCTTTCATGCATAACGCCGCCAAAGCAAAGCCCTGACGGCGGAATTGATTTTCAGTTCAGATTTCGAGAATTTCTTTTTCCTTTGCGTCGGCAATCGTGTCGATGTCTTTGATGAAGCCGTCAGTAATCTTCTGGATCTCTTTTTCGCCGTCTTTCAGATCATCTTCGGTGATATCGCTGTTTTTCTTCATCGCCTTGAGCTTTTCAATGCAATCACGGCGAATGGAACGGATTGCGACTTTGCTGGTCTCACCGATTTTCTGCACATCCTTAGCGAGCTCTTTGCGGCGGTCTTCCGTCAGCGGCGGGAAAGTCAAACGAATGACGCTGCCGTCGTTTTGCGGATTGATGCCGATGTCGGACGCCTGAATTGCTTTTTCAATGCCCTTGAGTACGGATTTATCCCACGGCGCGATTGTCAGCACACGCGCTTCCGTTGCGGAAACAGAAGCAAGCTGACCGATCGGGGTCGGCGTGCCATAATAATCGACCGACACACGGTCAAGCACCTGCGGATTTGCGCGGCCGGCACGAATGGCGCCGTATTCGGCCTTTAATGCGTGGATGGTTTTCTCCATTTTGGTTTTGCAAGTTTCATAGACTTGTTTCATGATGTTTCCTTCTTTCGTAGCATAGTTTATGCAATTGTTCGAATATGATTATAGCACATCCGTCCAAGCGTGGCAAGAGGTTTTGGAAGATTTTGAGCAAATTCAAAAAATGTTTTCAGTCTTCACCCGGAAAGAAAGAATTGAACTTCGTCTGTAAGTGTGAGACAAAGCCGCGCACAAAGGGATTGTGTCGCTCATATAAAAACAGAAGGTTCAAAATCCACAGCAGCGGAACAGTGTTGGAAATCGGCGTAACAGAATTCACACAAGAAAGGATCATTGTTTGCGGCAGCGTGCAAAGTGCAAACAAAAATGTATGCTTCATGGTCTTCATAGCAGCTTTATCCGATGGTAATGCACCTGCGGTCGACGTGCGCATCACAAGAAAATACACAACCCAAAGCACTGCAAACAGGAAGAAAAAAAAGATCGTGTTTTTTGTATAAAAACCTTTTTCACTCTTGAAAAGACTAAACAGCATAACAACAGTTAATGCAACGCAAAACAGCCTTGCAACTGTCAGTCCGGCGACAGAAAAAAAGCCGCCTTTCTTGCCTTTTGCTGCATCAATCTGAATGACAAAGGACAGCATCGGGGGGATATAGGTCAGGATCATGAAAAAATCATACTGGTTTTCATAGCGCAAAAGGAAAGAAACTACAAATAAAACGCCGACGCCGACAAAAGCCAACAGGCCGTTAATCGTCGGCGAAACGCCGTATAAAAACAAGCAATAGAACACAAACGGGAATATGAGTTCCACAATCATGAGCGTTTCATCATAAATGAGATTTAGCGTCAACTGATAAAACATCCAGCATGTTGCAAAAAGAAGAAACAACGCAGTCACATTGAGAAGCCTGGCCTTCTTTTCTGTTTTCATAGCTTTTCACCTGTTTCAAAAAAGAGTGACTATACGAATTAAAAATACGCGAACACATGAATCATCGCATAGCCTAAATAATACAATTTCACTTCCGGCCCGCCGGCAGCTTTTTTGATCTTTTCAAGTAAAAGTGCCGCCTTTTCCTTTTCATAATACATGATCAGAAGCACCGTTGTAAAGATCATCAAAAAGCCGTGTGTCAGCCAGCGGTTGACATCCACCGAAAACAATATTGCAACAAGGAATGTGAAGGGAAACTGTAGCAACATCAAAAGCGCACAAAAGCGCCCGATGCGATTGTTTGTCATGCGAAGATGCTGCAAAAGAAACTTATAAAACACGAGCAGTAACGGAAAAAGAATGACCAATCCCCCGATAAAAGCAATAATAATATGAGAACCAATACTTTGCATCAAATCAAAATTGAAACGAACCTGATACAGTATGAGCTGCCAGATCTTATTCAGTGAAAAATCCATGCCGGTCAGTTCCGACGGACGATAGTATTCTCCGCGGAACCAGTTATAAAAGGCATAATCGTAGTATTCAAAGAAATCGGTTCCATGTTCCTGCAGCTTTTGGTGAAAGGTTTCAATCGGGCAAATGAAACGCGGTTCATAAACCAGAAAGAACAAAAAAGACACAGCAGCCACAAGCATGGATAGTGCAAAAATCAACAAATAGATGCGACGCTCTTTCTTTTTTTGTTCAATCGAAGCACGATATAAAAGAATGATTGAAAAGAAAATAATCGCATTTAAAATTGCGGAAAAATGGATCATGATGGAAGCGACATACAACAATGGGATCAAAAAGCGCAGCCATTTATGCTCCAAAAAAATCAAAAAGAGAAGAGAAAAAAAGAGCCAATAGACATCCAACATGCCAAGCTCCTTCGTATAAACGGAAAAAGTATAGGCCCCTGTAACATAAAACGCAAGCAGTCCCAAAGCGGCGCTGCGGTGTTCCGGCTGTACACGCAACACAAATCGCTCAAGAAAGATCGATACACCCGCAAAAAAAAGAAGGATCAAAACTGTTTCATAAATCGAAGCGGTCAGTCTCGAAGCAAAACGGCCGAAAAGCGCATTAAAAACCGCACCGGGCAACAGCTTAGTTGCTAAGCCGAGGCTGAAATCCACCGCGTGAAATGCATAGGTGATCTCCTCAACGCGCCAAGGCTGAAAACGGTTGACAACCACAACATGATACGCAACCAGAAACAGGAAAAAGAAGACGCTGTAACGGTGCTTTTTAAAAAAGGGTGACTGCCGCAGCGGCGTTTGAACTTTTGACAAACGAGCACCTCCATCAATAGCGAATACGCGCTTCTTCCACGATCAGCGGTTTCTCCGCAGCGTTTTTGGAAACGCCGATTACATATTCGAACAAAACGGCAAGAAACACCAGTCCGATCAACACTGATGCCAGCAGCACACGCAGGACGAGCGCGTTCATAATGCTGCTGCCCGTGAGGGCTTTGGAAAAGAAAACGAAAAAGCAAACTGTTTCAATAAAAAGCAAAACCAGCATCACAAACGAAAAAACGATCATCCGGCGCGGTAAACGATCCGATGCGCTGATGACACCGTTGATCGCAAAGTCATAATACTTATTCAGATTGAATTTTGTCTTCCCTCTTTCGCGTTTTTCCTGTGTATAAGTGATGCAGCTCAGATCATGCCCGTATTCCAGCACAAGGCCGCGAAGAAATGGGTGATTGTCACGTACACGCTGCAGCACACGGATAAAAGAAACGTCAAAGAGCTGAAACTCGGTAGCGTGCGGAATAAGCTTCACACCGAAAACGACATTCATCAGCCAATAATACACGGAACGAAGAAAAAACAAAATCACACTTTCTTTGCTTTTTGTCTTAACGCCCTGCACGATGCCTGCACCGTTTTCCCAAGATTCAACAAACTGCGGAATCAGCTCCGGCGGATTTTGCAGATCGGCATGAAGCAAAATGGCGCAGTCG
Organism: Clostridia bacterium; assembly: GCA_017454485.1. Taxonomy (GTDB): domain Bacteria; phylum Bacillota; class Clostridia; order Oscillospirales; family Acutalibacteraceae; genus UBA6857. Next base: position 43,884 of record JAFTCX010000042.1, read on the forward strand.
CCCTTCGCCTGCTGCACAGCATAAAAAATGGTCTTACTATAGCCGAAATTGCGGGCATAAAGAACCGCTTTCACATGGGTATCCCGTTCACACAATGCGCTGATACAAGCACGAGAGCCGTCAGTGGAACCGTCATCAAAAAAGACAAGTTCGTAATCGTACGCCGGCAACGATTGCATGACAGCCGTTACCCGGCGATACACATCCGGCAGATTGTCCTGTTCGTTGAACACAGGCACCACAATTGAAATAAGTTTCTTTTCCATCGGTGTCAGCCTTTCATTTCAAGCCGTATTTTTTGCGGATACCCGGATAAAAATGGGCATACCAGAACACATAAACAAATTCATAAAACGCCTTAAATCCGTCGATGAAGAAAAACAGCGGACCCTTTTGCGAGATTGCACGCAGACCGCTCAAAATGGTGTCCTTTGCAAATTCAAACGGCTTTTGATTTTCAATGGCATTTTTGTTGGCAAAGCTTTGCCAGTGCAGCCGGCTGCGTATCACGCGCAAGTCCACCGTCGGAACCGCCGAAAGATTTTGTCCGACGGATTCGGTTGCAATCACACGGGAAAGCTCTTTGAGCGAGTGCGGAACGCGATAGCGTCCGGCGGAAACAACGTCGTTATATAGCTCCGTACCGGGCAGCGGTGTAAAATGATAAACCGGCGTCAGATTTGCACTGAGCGCCTGCACGAGCGCAACAGTCTCTTTGAGCTGCGTTTCCGTCTCATCGGGATAGCCGATGATGAACGACGCAATCGTTGTCAGACCGAGATTCTGGATCTCTTCAAAGGTCGGAATGATCTTATCGTAAGGGATCGCTTTATGGATGCGACGCAGCATATCTTTTGAGCCGGATTCCACGCCGAAAAACGCACCCCGACAACCGGCGTCATACATGATTTCAAAATCTTCTTTGGTAAACAGGCCCACGCGTGTTTGGATGATCCAATGAAAATGCAGATCAGCGTCCTTCACACGTTTGCAAAAATCCAGCATCTCAGCGCGATTCGCCGCCCAAAGCTCATCGGAAAAATAGACGCCGTCCATGTTGTAGTTATCGATCAGATACTTGATCTCTTCGATCACTACCGCGTTCGGGCGTTTGCGGTGGGTCGATTTATGAAAATAAGGGTTGGAACAGAATGCGCAGCGGCACGGACAGCCCTTGGAGGAATAAATGTACATCAACCGCTCACAGCCGAGATAGGGCTGCAGATACTTTTCAACCTGAATGAGAGAATAATCCGTCGGCGGCAGCGTGGACAGATCAATAAACGGGCGGTCGGGCGTGCGGATGATCTTTCCGTTTTCACGAAAGGCGATGCCGGAAATGTCACTCCATTTACGTTTGCCGCTCACAACATCAAGCAGATCTCGAAAGGTATACTCCCCTTCACCGATGACGATGGCGTCAATATAAGGCTCCTGCAGCACAAGCTCGATCTGCATTGATGGCATTGCGCCACCCCAGACCACAGGAAACCCGAGCTTTTTTGCGCTTTTTGAAATACGGATCGCGTCCTTGAGTCCGCGCGATGACATTACGGAAACGCCGATAAGATCGGGCTGAAACCGCACAAGCAGCTTTTGAAAATTCACACGTTCCACACAGCGGTCAAGCAGACGCACTTCGTGGCCGAGGCTTTTCAGATAGGAGCCAATCGCCAAAAGACCCAAGGGGTTAAACAGCGCTCTTGTATAATATCCGGTGGACGGATTGACCAAAAGGACTCTCATTTGCACCACCTGTGTTGCTTATTTTTTGTGCAGCGTATGCCGCAGCAGACGCATACCGTAGACAAAATAATGGATCAGCGCTCGCGGTTCGCGGATACACTCGCCCGCCTTGGCGATTAAATAACGAGGTCGCGTGTAAAACTGCAATAAAAAGCGTCCTTTGAGTTCGAGCAGACGCTGCATACTGACAAAAGCGGTGCCGGTCGTGTTTGGAGTAACATAATCAAAGCCAAACGATCCACCGGACAGTGTTCCGGCATCGCGGCACAGATCATAAAGCTCCGTATCGTAAAACGGCATAGCAACGTGCAGCTCCACGAAATCGGGATCGATCCGGCGGATATGGGCAAACGTCTGCTGCAAATCTTCTTCAGTCTCCCACGGAAAACCGATCATAAAAAAGCCGAACAGCGGGATGCCTGCCGCTTTGATCATGGCAGCGGCTTCCAGATTCTTTTGTACACTCGTGCCTTTTTTCATTTTGTTCAGCGAACCATCACTGCCGCTTTCAAAGCCGATGGCAAGCATAAAACAACCGGCATCTTTCATTTTTTGAAGCAGCTCGGTCGAAAGCGTGTCTGCGCGGCCGTTGGCGGTAAATGCGATTTTTCCGTGAAGCGGCGAGTGGATGATACGCTCACACAATGCAATCGCCCATGGCTTGTTCAGCGTAAACGTATCCGCTTTGAAAAAGAAATCGCGGATGCCGAATTTATAGTAGCATTCCATCAGTTCCTCAAAAATGTTTTCTGTAGAACGATAGCGCACATTACGCCCTGTAATATGCGGCGTCAGACAATAGATACAGTGCGACGGACAACCGCGCGCAACAGAAATCGTTGCCATCGGTGCGCCGGTGTCGGGCCGGACATAAAGCGCATTGTTCATCAGATCACGCGCAGGAAACGGCAGCGTATCGAGGTTAGGCGTTTCACAGGAAAACACCGTTTTGTGTGCGCCGGTTTCGTCAAAATAAACGATGCCGGGAATCTCCGAAAGCTTGCCTTCGCTTCGCAAGAGACAATCGACCACAGGTGCAATAACAAATTCCACCTCGCCGCCGATCGTGCAGTCTGTTAAGGAAAAATCGAGCGACTGTAACCGTTCGAGCTTTGCGTCAAAGAAAATAGCGCCCTTCAAAACGATTTTGCAGTTGACAATTCCACGCACCTGACGGACAAAACAGAGATCATCATAGATCGTTGCATTTGTGGTGCTCAAAAACACAAGGTCCGGACAAAACGCGCGCAGATCGCGCTCTACATCGGAAAACACTTTGCGCTCTGTCTGATAATCACGCAGAAAAACTTCATAACCGCGCGCACGAAGAATGGAAGCTGCATAGCCGAGATCGTTGCAGGCGTGCACAGAGCTTGCCGTGGAGTCCTCAATGTTGCACTGTGCCCTGTCCTCGCCGCGCTGATAAAGCTTTCCTGGCGGATAGAGAAGCATGACCTTGTTCATCGGTCTCACCCTCTTTGCGTTACGCACCGCCTTGCATATTGCAAATCGGCAGGCGTGTTGATGTTAATTTCTTCGGCAGCAATCGGAAACGCGGTTCCCGTTTTGCCGTTATCGATCAGGAAATTGATAAAGTCACACAGCTCGTTCGGCTGATTGCTTTCAGCGTCATAAACTGCTTTCAGCAGCTCATAGCAGTCCTTGGAAAACAGGCAAAAACCGGTGCCTTTGCGGTCGTTAAACACCTGTTTCGGCTTTTCCGTGCAGTGCAGCAGACGGTCATTCTCATCCGTGTCCAATGAAAAATTCTGACGGATCTTCTCTTCTGTCGATGTGGTAAAGCCAACCAGAAAGTCTGCTTTTTTAAATGCGGAAAGGAGTATTTCCGCAGAAGCCGGCTGCAAAAAGACCTCGTCGCTCAACTGCAGAACCAGATCATCTCTGATCGTTTCCTTTGCGCAAAGAATCGCGCTGACAAGACCGATCGGCTGCGCCTGAACAACATATTGCAGTTTTATGCCGCGATAGCTGTCACCGAGCGTATCAATGATCTGCCGATGATGCGAACCGATCACGATGACCGCCGATTTCACGCCCAGCCGCACGAGATTGTCAAGGGAATAGGAGATGAGCGGCACGCCGCCGACTTCGACCAATGCCTTGCACACCTCATTCTGACCGCTCTGCGACAGTCTTGAGCCTTTCCCGGCCGCTAAAATCAAACCTACCACGTTGTTACCTCAATTGCTGTTTTTTTCAATCATAGAAAGCAGTGCATCCGCACTGTTCAGGCTGTGCATGTGCTCCATCAGCAGAACACCTGCATTCATAATTTTACGCTCATACTGCACGCGCTGCGCTGATTTGAGCAGATCAAATTCGGGAATTTTCGCAATGCCAATCGTGCGACGCAAGCATTCCGCACCGGCAAACCCTGCGGTATCGGCAAAAACAGAAGCGATGAACGAATCAAGAAAGCGCTCGTTTTGCAGCACAGCATCCGTGCAGTCCATTTTGACGGCGGCACGAAACTCTTTTTCAAACGAGCGCAACATCTGCGCTGTCATTTTCCGCAGCCACAATTCAAACAATGCGTCGCCCCCACGAACACGCACATACAACGTTTCCATCAAGAAGTGTGCCAGCAGATTGCCGAGATCGAACCCAATGGGACCAAAGAAGCAAAATTCCGGATCGAATATTACCGGCGTATCCCCGTTTAGGAACACAGAACCAAAGTGCAGATCGCCGTGCAGCAGCGCTTGCGTCACATTCATAAATCGAAATTTCAGTTCTGCGGCACACTGCCTAAGCTGCTTATTTTGATAGATCCGCTGCTCTAGAAATGCAGCGTTTTCCGTGCATACCCCGTTTTCCTTTGCGCCTACAAAGGGGTCGGTCAGTACCAGCTTTTCCGTCAGATCGCACAGCTCCGGATTCGAAAATGACTGCTGCAGCTCTCGTTTTTTTGGGTGCGTAAGACAGAAGTCCGATGTGGCTGCTGTCGTTTTTGCAACGAATGCCCCAAGCTGTTCGCCGAGATGTTCGCTTTGCCGTTCGGAAAGCAGAGCTCTTCTGAGCACAGGGCAGTTTTTCATGTCCTGCATCACGATCAGATGCAGTGCTTCATCATAGGCAAACACTTGCGGCAGCATCTCCGGCAGCCGTGCGGCAAACAAATTGAAATATGCCGCCTCCCGTTTGCCGCGGTCTGTGTTCAGGCAGATGTCCGGCGATATGCGCGAAACATATTCCGCCTGCTTTAAAACCACCGAACGGCCGCTTTTTTGCTCTGTTGCACGGTAAATATGGTTGATGTTGCCCTCGCTGATCTCTTCAAAGCAGAGCACAGCATCCGAGGAAAATATCGTTTGCTTCAGATAAGCTTCAAACTGTTTTTCATCCTTCGGCATAGCTGGTTCAGCTCCAGGGATTCTCCGTCGGATAAGGCAGAGCTTTCGGCTGGTTATAGGCGATATCCTTCACACCGAGGAAGCGGAACACTTCGAACAGCGTTTTGCCGAAATGCCCGAACGCCACAGCGCCGTGATGCGGGAAATGCTTTTCAATCAGCACATGGCGGTAGAATCTGCCCATCTCCGGGATCGCAAACACGCCGATGCCGCCGAAGGAACCGGTAGGAACGTCGAGCACCTCGCCCTGTGCGATATAGGAGCGCAAAACGCCCTCACTGTCGCACTGTAAGCGGTAAAACGTGATGTCACCGGCGGCAATGTCGCCTTCCAGTGTACCGCGGGTGAAATCGGGCTCGCTGTCGGCGGGCTCAAGCAGACGGTGTTGGATGAGCTGATACTTGATTGCGCGGTTGGCGCACATTTTGCACGACGGCGTATTGCCGCAATGGAACGCCATAAAGGTATCCGTGAGCGCATAGGCGGATTTGCCCTGAATCTCTTTTTCGTAAAGAGACGCGGGAACAGAGTTATTGATATCAAGCAGTGTGACGGCGTCACCGGAAATACACGCGCCGATGTACTCGGAAAGTGCGCCGTAAATGTCCACTTCGCACGCCACGGGTATGCCGCGCGACGCAAGACGGGAGTTCACATAGCAGGGTTCAAAGCCGAACTGCTCCGGGAAAGCCGGCCAGCATTTATCCGCAAAGGCAACATATTTACGATCGCCCTTGTGCTGCTGAGCCCAATCGAGCAATGTCAGTTCAAACTGTGCCATACGCGGAAGAAGTGACGGATAGTTGTTGCCGGTCACACCGAGTTCATTCGCCATATCCTCGCACACGGCCGGAATGCGTTCATCGTTTGCGTGCGCTTTATAGGAGACGAGCAGGTCAAGCTCGCTGTTTTCTTCAATTTCAACGCCAAGCTCATACAGCCCTTTGATTGGTGCGTTGCAGGCAAAGAAATCCTGCGGACGCGGACCGAAGGTAATGATCTTCAGGTTTTTCACACCGATGACTGCGCGTGCGATCGGCACAAATTCAGCGATCATGGAAGCGATATCATCCGCAGTGCCGACCGGATAGGACGGAATATAGGCAGGCAGATGACGCATGGCAAGGTTATAGGAACAGTTGAGCATACCGCAGTAAGCGTCACCGCGGCCGTTGATCAGATCACCGTCACCCTCTGCGGCGGCAACAAACATACAAGGGCCGTCAAAGTATTTTGCAAGCAGCGTCTCCGGCGTTTCGGGACCGAAGTTTCCGAGGAACACGACCAGCGCGTTGCAGCCGGCGGCGTTTACATCAGCGATTGCCTTTTGCATATCCAGTTCGTTTTCCACAGTCACCGGGCATTCATAGATCGCGCCCTTGCAGGCTGCAACAATGGCCTCGCGGCGTTTGACAGAAAGCGCAATGGGGAAACAGTCGCGCGATACGGCGACAATGCCGAGCTTTACTTCAGGAATATTGTTCATGGATCTTCCTCCTTGAAATCATTGCAATTGAACACAATCATCCAATTTTTCATTTTATTATAGCATTACGCCCTCAAGAAGTCAACCACTGAAACCGAATCCGGGCGAAATAAAAAACGCCCGTTCGAAAATGAACGGGTCAAAAGAAACGATGGATTTCTTATTTGTTGTTCTGCCAAGCCTCTGCCTTCGCTGCGGAAATCGACTTGATGTCTTCCTTGGTGTAAGGAGACGTTTCGCCGCCGTTGACATAAAGGAAATAGTAACCCTTCGGGGTTTGATAAAGCGACTCCTCGTAGCCATCCGGATTGCCGAACTCACCGAAGGTGCGCTTTTCGATCAGCGTAGAAACTTCCGTATCATACTCTCTTTTGCAGATGATCTTTTTCACGATGGAATCCTCCTTTCTTCGTTTGTTGTGTTATTTTAACACGCAAAAGGCACAAATACAATAGGCAAGTGGGATGAATTCCACATAAGAAAACAAACGAGATTTAGATAATTTGTCTAATGCTCTTTTCTGTTTTTGTGCAGTTTTTCACAAAAAAGAGACGCCCGACAGAGCGTCTCAAGTTGGATCACTGATCCGCCACGCGAACAAGGCCGTTAAACACGCCGACATAAGCACTGCCATTCGGACCTATAGTGATCGGTCCGTAGCTGTTGTTCCAGTTGCGCCCGCAGCCGGTGAACACTTTATACACCGTTTCGCCGGTTTCAAAATCGACTGCGGTAAAGTACCAGGCCACCGCGTTTTTCGGAATATCGTCGTTTTGTACGCGCGTATAGAGATAGACAAGACCGTTGCCGGCAGAAAGCTTCGGCACCACCGTTGCGGAGGCTTCGTCACTTTCCCAGATGACCTTGCAGCCCGTGCAGTCCGCATTCATGTCGATGCGCGTCACGCCGGGTTCGCTGGTTGGATTACGCTCCAGAAAACCGGCGCCGGATTCAGAATAGTTGTTTTCAATGATAAACGAACGGCCGTGAGCAATCAGAGAGTTTTCGCTGACTGAGCGCCCTTTTGCAAACAGCGGCTCGGTCACGATCGCTTCGCCCGTTTCGCGGTCATAGACCACAAGGTTCACTCGCTCATCGGCGTTATCGGTGATGGCGCAAAGCTTGCGCACACTGCCGTCGCTGCTGGGAACATCAAGCAAAGACGGCGTTGTTCCGCTGCCCTGGTTGATCGCTCCGGGTTTTGTTTGGCTTCCGCGATCATATTCCGTGCGCCAGGTATAGGTCGGTTTGCCCTTTTGAATTTCAAAGCGGTACATTGCATGGTCGGAAACGATATACACCCCGTCCGCGCAGACCGCAAGGGTGTTTTGGATCTCCTCCCCTGCCAGCCGCATGAGCTTGACTTTGCCGGTCTTTGCGCCGATGATGCCCACGTCGCCAGGACGCGTCACAAACCAGATGTTGCCGTTGACATCGGGAATCGCGTCGGTGATGTAGGCGCCCTCTTCCAGATACGGCGCAACGTCAATTTCCTTTTCGATCTTCCAAACCGGCTTCTTTCCGCTCTCGTCCACATAGAAAATCTGGATCACATTGTCGGAGTTGCCGATGATCGGTCGGTCACCCTTGAGCAGATGGCAGTATGCGCCGCCGGAGGTGTCGTTGGAAATCTTATCAAAATCGAGCGTTTTGAAGAACTCGCGCGTGGACTGACGCTGCGGCAGACGCGTTTCGGCAAGGATCTCCAATGTCTGCGCGTCGAGCAGCAGCAGACGGAAGCCGACAACATTACCGGAAATGCACATAATGCGCCCCTTGGAATCAAACATGAGCGTTGCGACCAAACCGCCGAAGACGTTCATAGAACGGCTGGTAACCTTCGGATTCCGGCCGAGCGGGCCACTGTAATCATAGGTGCCGGAGTTGTAGGAATTGCCGTGCATACCGTTGGTGCCCTCCGGCGCAAGGAAGGGATGCTGCGGCACTTTTGTTTTTTCAAGCGGCTTGGCGGTTGCGACTGCGCCGTAAAACGGCGGACAGCGCCTTGCAATCAGCGGCTGACGGATCGCACCGCAGGGGCTCGTGAACAGCATGATGAATGCGGAAAAGAATGTCAGAACTTTCAAAAACAGGTTACGCATAAGAATCTCCTTTCAAAAGCATGCAGGGGCTGAATGCGCACAAAGCCTCAGCCCCTGATTTCAAATGGTTCAGTTTTCTTTTGCTGCGTTTCTTTTTTCAATCAGCGCGTCCAGCATCTCACCGTGCTGCGCATCTGTCATTGCGTATTTTCGCATCGGAACAGCAGAAAGAACCATACCGACAGCGATCGGGACAGAGATCAGGAAGAACATGGCAAGCGCGTATTTGCCGCCGTCAAGATCGAAGAAGTGCTCGCCTTGGGAAAGGCGGAAGTTGATATTATCGAGGTTTTCGCCGGAGAACTTCACAACGGCGTACACAATGCCCTGAATGAGTGCGGCAATACCGCCGGAAAGCTTTGTCAGGAAGGATTGGCCGGAGAAGAAAACGCCGTCGGGACGATACCCGTTATGATATTCCTCATAGTCCACGCAATCGGCGATCATGATGGACTGCATGACGTTGATGCCGCCCATAGAAGCGGTCGCAAGGCTGATGCAAAGTGCCGTCACGATCACGCCTGACCAGGAGAGCATGTTGCCTTTGAAAGCAAGATATGCGACAAAGATGAGCGCATACGGCACGGCGCCGGCAATGGAATAGAAGTTATAGATTTTTTTATTTTCGAACTTTTTCACAAACGCAGGCGTAATCGCCATGGCGACAAACTGCGGAATGAACACAGCAATGCCGATCAATGCAATCTTCAGCACACGCTGACCGCCGTCAAGGTTGCCCACATTGTCGAAAGAGTTATCGGTGTAATAATAGAGCATGAGCGGCATAGCAAGGATCATCAGAAGCTGCAGCGGGCTTCTGAGCACGCCGGAGATGAGGATCTGGCGGAAGGGCAGACATTTCCACATGATTTTGAAGTTGTCAATGATGCTTCTCTTATCTGTAGCGTCGCCGGGAACACGCTCTCTTGTTACAAGACCTGCAACCTCAAAGAGGATCGTTGCAACCACAGTGACAGCGATCACCGTGGCGATCCAGGCGGCTCGCTTGGTGTCGTTGTTCGCCATCTGCTGGGTATAGTTGATGCCGTCCACCATGGCGTTGTATTTGCCTTCAAACATTCCCTTGAGGAAGTCGGGCACAAAGGCGATGACAGTGCCGATGCCGCCGATACCGGCAGCAGTTCTTGCAAGGCCGATGATCTTGGCGCGGTCGTTTTGATCGTCCGTCATCAAAGATGTAATGCCCCAAAGCGGAATGTCGCAGACGGTGAAGAGCATGCCCCAAATGATATACGAACCGGCAGCCCAGATCACGATCAGCGCTTTGCTTGCCTTCGGATCGGTATAGATGCCGTTGACAAAGCAAAGGATGGTGAAAATGCCGATGAGAAGCGGAAAAAAGATCAGATAAGGTCTGCATTTGCCCCATTTGGTGTGCGTTCTGTCCACGATGGTGCCCATCATCGGGTCGTTCACCGCGTCCCAGATGCGCGCGACAAAAATAATTGCGCTGACGATACCGGCAGGAATATACAGCACGGTGCCGAGATAGACGCTGACAAGACCGGCCGCGATAACCTGATAAATCAGGTTCTGGCCGAACATACCGATCAGGAAACCGAACAGCTCGCCCTTTGTATAGGTATTTCGGGCGATTTTTGCTGCGGTATCTGCTTTCTTTTTCATGAATGAATAACCTCTCTTCCTTTATTATCAATAATCATATCAAAAAAATGTCAAAAAGTAAAGTACTTTTTTCATTTCTTTTGTGCTAAATGCAAAAAAATTCCGTTTCTTCGTACTGCAGCAGCATGCAAGCCAAAGAAAGACCGCAGAGCATTGCGTTCTGCGGCCTTATGATTTCTATCGTTTTGTCGTATTTAACCGACACTGACCGGTTCGTTTTCCTTTGCCGTATTGAGCAGTTCAATCTTGCGGTTGATATCGTTTTTGCCGCGATGGCGGTACGGGAACGCGCAAAGGAACGCATACATCAGTAACCCGCCGATAAAGTTCAGCACAATATCCCCCATGGTATCCATGAGTGCAAAGCGGCTGATGTCGTTCATCGGGATCATCTGGAAAATTTTGCTCGCATCTCCGCCGGCAGCATCCAGCGCCGCCTGATAATTCCAGTGCTGCGCGTCGCCGCCGAAGAACTGGTCATAGGTGAACTCAAACAGCTCCCACGCGCTTGAAAGAATGAAGCCGAAGCCGAGCGCGCCGAGATTGGCGATCTGGTGGGGACAGGTTTTTTTCAGCTTGAGCTGCGTGGCGCAAATGTATTCATAGCCGATGTAAACCGCTTCCGCTGTGCCGTAGGCGTGCAGAATCTTGTCGTATGCGGGAAGCGCATAATAAAGATTCAGATAAGCGCCGCCGAAGGAACCGAGGAAAAAGCCCAGCGCGGAGATATTCTGGAACGCATGGGAAAGCAGACGCAACCGGCTGCTTTTCGGGAAAAAGAGCTGAATGATCTCATAGGCAAACATGCCGACAAGATTTGCAACAATCTGCAGCGGCGGATTGCTGGCCGTATAACTGCTGCCGGAAAAGAACAGCGTATCAAACAGCGCGTAGATCATCAGCAGGCGCAATATCCACCAATAGATCAGCTCAATTTTGGAAACGTCTTTCAGCATGGCTTTGAATCTTTGTTTCATAGTTTCACACATCCTTTGCAGGTATTCTATCATGGATATCTAAATTTAAATTTCTAATTCAGAATTTATTGGTGTCATTTCTGTAACATTTTTGTGTAAATGTGCCTTTTTTCGTCATTTTTTCGTATCTGAGGTAAAAATCCTCTTGTCGTGTGTTGCAAGATGTGATAAAATTTATTCAGATTCATTCAGGAGGGTCACTATGGATTTTAATCTCTCTATTCCCGCAAAAGTGCTCAGCGGAAACGGCGTTGTTTTAAAAAACACCGCGCTGTTTTCCTCGCTCGGCAAGCGCTGTCTCATCGTCACCGGCGGAAAAAGCGCAGTCCTTTCCGGCGCGCTCGATGATGTGACCGCAGCGCTCACGCAGGAGCACATCACCTACAGCGTGTTTGACCGCATCGGACCGAATCCCCTGCTATCCGCCTGTCATGCCGCTGGTACGCTTGCGCGCGAAGAGGGTGCGGCGTTTCTCATCGGCATCGGCGGCGGCTCTGCGCTCGACGCAGCAAAAGCGGCCGCGGTATACGCTGCAAATGCTGATTTTGCGCCGGAGGACATCTATACAAAACCGCGCAAAAGCGTTTTACCATTCCTATTGATTGGCACAACGGCCGGCACCGGCAGCGAAGTCGGAAAAGTTTCGGTGCTGACAAACGACAGCACTGGCCGCAAAAAGAGCATCTCCGGCGACGATCTGTATCCGGTGCTGACCTTTGCCGATCCGCGTTACACTGCTTCGATGCCGTATGCCGTCACGGTTTCTACTGCGCTTGACGCGCTTTCGCATGCGCTTGAGGGTTATTGTTCCCCGAAATGCGGCGACATTCCCTCGCTCTTTGCGGAAAAGGCAGTCGCGCTGCTTTGGGACGGTCTGACGCGCCTTGAAGCAACGCACGCGCTGCCGGACACAAACGAACGCGAAGCGCTCTATTACGGTTCGCTTTATGCAGGCATCACGCTCGCCTATTGCGGCACGGGCTTTCCGCACCCGCTCGGTTACGTACTGACGGAAAACTTCGGCACACCGCACGGTTTTGCCTGCGCCGCGTTTTTGCCGGAATTCATGCAGCGAGCCGCAATTTATTCGCCGAAGCGCTGTGAAAAAATCCTCTCTGCCATGGGCACCGACCTTGATTCTTTTTCCAAAACCGTTCGTGCGCTGACTGAACTCGGCGACATTTATATGACGTGCGAAGAGGTAAAAACGCAGTGTACGCGCTGGGACGCAGCGATTCCGAACAATTTTAAATTCAGTCCGGGCGGCTTTACCAAAGAACTGGCGCAGGAGCTGCTGCTCGAAATGCTGACGAACATTGACAACCCGACCTGTTTGTGATATAGTATAGAAAGAAAGAACTGCTATCGTTTCGCCATGCGAAGCACAAGGCGGATGGACCGGTGATCATTATGCAGGAACCTTACCCGCTTTATTCCCTGTTGATCGAAATTACGCAAAAATGCAACGCCGCGTGTGACCAGTGCGGCAGCAGATGCGACATTCACAGCGAAGAACGCCTTTCCAAGGCGCAGATCCTTGCTGCGCTGCGCGATATCAAGGAAAACATCGGCACCTACACCATGCTCAACATCACCGGCGGTGAACCGCTGCTGCGGCGTGATCTGTTTGAGATCATGACCGAAGCGTCGGACATGGGCTTTGACTGGGGCATGGTAACCAATGGTTCGCTCATCACGGACAGCGTGATCGAACAAATGCGGCAAAGCGGCATGAAAACCATCACCGTCAGCGTGGACGGGCTGCGCGACACACACGATTCGCTGCGCCACCTGCCCGGCTGCTGGGACAAGATCATGACCGCGCTGCATAAGCTGAAAAGCGCCGCGTTTCTCGATCATCTGCAAGTGACCTTTACGGCGAACCGCCGCAATGTTTTTGAATTTGAAGCCCTATATCGTATTTTGCGCCCCATCGGTCTTGATTCCATTCGCGTGAGCTTTATGGATCCCATCGGCCGCGCACTGGACAACACCGAGCTGCTTTTAACGCGTGAAGAAATTCTGTATCTCACGCAGCTTGCTAACAAATTGAACAGCGATCCGCACGGCACAAAAATCATCTGGGGCTGTCCGCATTTTTTGGGAAATCAGCTTGACAACCGGCGTTTCCATTGTTTTGCCGGAATTTACAGCGCATCCATTCTTTTCAACGGTGATATCTTCGTTTGTCCGAATGTGCCGCACAGAAACGAACTCATTCAAGGAAATATCCTCACGGATTCCTTCAGCGAGGTTTGGAAAACGAAATTCCATTTCTTCCGCAGCCGTCCATTGCCCGCAAAATGCAAGGGATGCAAATATCAAAGCGATTGCGGCGGTGATTCGCTGCACACGCTTGATTTTGACTCCGGTGAACCGCTGTTTTGCTACCGTGATTTTTTGGAGCAGCCGGACAGTGAGGCGCTTAAAAGGGCGATATTCTCCCGCCGGAGCGACTTAAAGTTTTGTGAGATCTCTTCCGGCGAAGCAGATGCGCGGGAGGTGCTCATTGAGCCAGACGCGTTTGATTCCATCCGGCAGTATTTTCACTTCGGTCGAAAACAGCCGCAAAATATGTTTGAACAGCAAATGGCGCTTGTCGGCTTTTCCTGCGATCACACAGATGTGGTACGCTATGTTATTCCCTGCGACGGCACACTGCGCGCCGAAGACAATGCGCTGTTTACGCGGCGGATTTTGAAAACGGTGGAAAAAGAGCTGAACATCATCAACCGCAATTACTATCAAAGTGACGACCGGGCGCTTCCCGGCAGCGAATGCAGCAACCGCCGACCGATGAAATTTCTCGGCTTCATCCACAGTCATCCCGCTCAGCACGAACTGCAATACAGCACCGGCGACGACGAGATTCACATGCGAATGCTCAAGCGCTTCGGCAGCTATGTCGGCATTCTGGTCAACCCCGCCGATGAGACGCTGGGGGCATATTACGGAAAAGAGCTTCACCAGGCAAAGCTGATCGTTCCCGATCTTTTTCACAAAACCTGATCAAACACATTCCATTTAATCTTATGATAAAGGAGGTCATTCTCATGCGCGCATTTTTTGCACTGATCCTGTCCTGGGTCAAAAAGCTGCTCCACATCCGCTTCGTTGATGATCCCGCAAAGGACGATCCGACACCCGGCAATAACGAGCCGATCGACGATCCGTCGGCGGATCCGGGTCCCGCATTTCCCGACCGTCCCGATCCCAACGAGTACGTCTGCTACTATGGATGCCCGAACAGCAAAAGAGCTCAAAGACTGCAGCTCAGCCGTAAACCGATCAAATAAACCAATTCAGCGCAAAAGCACCGAGGTCACGCCCCGGTGCTTTTCTTTCTGTAACTTTATTCTTTCGAGCGCAGCCGCTCCATATAGCTTTCCGTCAAGCTCGCCCAGGTGTAAGCGCTCATATATTCGCCGCGATACGCGTTGACCGCGTCGCTGTCTCCGGCAAAAAAGCGGTAAAGATCACAATCGATCATTTCCGGCTGGATGCGCAAATAGCCCTTATGCAGCTCCAAAAGGTCGCCGATGCCGTTGCGGTCGAGCGTATCGCGCAAAGAACGGATAACAACATCAAGCTGCTTTTGCATGGAGCGGTCATAATACGCGTCCTCCCACAGTGCGGCAAACGCGCTTGCGCGGGAAACAAGGCTCCCCTGCCGGTCGATCAGATAAGCCAGCAGCTCCTTTGCTCTTGCGCGTCCAAACACCACCGGCTGCCCGTTGACCAAAAGGTCAAACTCGCCGAACGTGTGCGCTTCGATGGTTGCTTTTTTTTGCATCGGCCGACGATTGGACATGGCGTAGCTGACTTCGTCGGCAAGGCGCTGGGCGCTGACCGGTTTCAGCAGATAGCCGGACGCGTGCAGGCCGAACGCGTCCACAGCATATTGCGTGTGCCCGGTCAAAAAGATGATGGCTGTAGAAGGGCGCAGCTCCTTGATCTTTGCCGCAAGTGTGATGCCATCCATGTCGGGCATATTGATGTCAAGGATCGCAATGTCCGCTTCATGGGTTTTCAGCCATTCGAGCGCGTCACTCGCTTTTTGAAAGCCCTCGGCCAGCGGCTTTTGCGGCAGCTCCTTGCAAAGCGACACCGTAAGGCCCAGCACAAGCGCTTCATCGTCCACACAGATAATCTGCATTTTTCCCTCCAGCGTTATCTTGAATGATCCGTCTCGTTCGGTATGTTCGGAATATAAATGGTAACAGTCGTACCCGCATTGGGGCTGCTTTCCACTGTCAAGGTGCCGCCGCAAAGCTGTTCGAGCCGTGCGCGCACATTGCGGATGCCGATGTGCGTTTCGTCCATTTCCTGCATTGCGGCAACGTCAAAACCCTTGCCGTTATCCTGCACAACAATTTTATGCCGCCCGGGCAGGCTTTGCGTAGAAACGGTCACAAGCCCCGTGTCACGGATGCGCACACCGTGCCGAATCGCATTTTCCACAAGCGGCTGGATTGTCAGCGCCGGAATGCGGAAATCAAGATCCGGCGTATCGTAGGTCACATGCACTGACGGAAAACGGATCTGCTCAATCTCCGCGTAAATGCGCACATGTTCAAGCTCCTTTTGCACGGAAATGATGCTCGGTTGACGGAGAGAATCAATGTTTTGCCGCAGGTAGGTGCCGAACTTTTCGGTTGTATCAAACGCCTTGTCCGGATCGATCTTGCAAAGCGCCTGAATGGTGGAAAGCGTATTATACAAAAAGTGCGGTTGAATCTGGCTCATCATGATTTGGATCTGCTGCTCCGCCATCAGCGCCTTTTCATGCGCGCGGACGAATTGCAGGTGCAGCCAAATATAATAGAACACACTGCTTGTTACTACAGCGATCGTCAAAAATGTGACCGGGAACGCTTCAAAGCTGACGAACGTGTCCGCAAGCACTGCCGCGACGATCAGAATCACATTGCAGGCCGGGATCAAAACTTCCCGTTTCCGAATCACGGTAAAGGATTTTGCCGTGATCCAAAGCAGCCAAAGCAGCAAAATTCCGCTGACAATGTGGCAACTGTAGCCAAGCGGTCCGCGATAAAAATGGTTGTTTTCGTCAAAGGCAAAGCAAACGTCGGAAAACAGCGCCGTCAGGTGGATCAAAGCGTTGATGCCGATCAGCACCCAGGCCGGCCAGTAAGAGCGATGACCGCCGACGATATAGAAAAACAGCACAAGAACGATCGGTCGCACACAGTAGCCGTAGATGCTGATCAACGTTCGCAAAAAGGCCATAGAGCCCGAAGCGTCAAGCAAAAAATTCAAATGATTCTGCACAAGCAGACTGAAACCGACCGCGATGTTCAAAAGCATGATCCTTCGGTGCTTTTTTTGAATGTAGGGATCCAGAAGGATCGCGAAGGTCAGCCCGATGAGCTGCAGCAACAGCGTGAGCTCGACGAGCATTCCCGAAGTCATCAAATTTTGCAGCACGCGATCACACTCCCTACCCAATATGCCCTCTTATTAAGAAATGAGAAAACTCAAAATCGAATTGGCATTCGAAAGCAGCAGCGAAAACACGACCAGAAGCACCAGCATGAGAAGATGCAGTTTCCAGTTTCGCACCAAGAGCCCGACAAATTCACGAATCTGCGCGTTCGGCCAGAAATACCATTTGGTTTTGCCTGCGATGCCGTCCGTTTTCAGTCCGACGTCACCGGCAAGAATGCCGCTGCGGAACACATGGTAGTTTGTGGTGGAAAAAATCACGTTTGCGTTTGGCGTGCGCGCGTCAATGAGCGCTTTGGAAAAGCGCATATTTTCCAGTGTGTTGGCGGATTTCGTTTCCGCAAGGATGTCGGACTCCGGGATCCCCTGCGAGAGAAGATAACGCCGGACTGCTTCGCCTTCCGCCATCACCTCGTCGCTCCCTTGCCCGCCGGACGGCACAAGCACCGGCGCAACGCCTGTGGATTCCTTCTGTCGATGATAAAACTCGATCGCTTTATCCGCACGGCCTTTGATCAGCGGATACAACGAACCGTCTTTTTTGATCGCGCAGCCGAGGATCAGTACATAGTCCTGCTGCAGCGGCGGATTGCGGTGCGCGGCAATGACACAGCAGTACTGCGTTGCAAGCAGCACACACGCAAAATATAGGAAAACAGCGGAAATCACTGTGCGCGCTGAGGAGATCCACACAGAACGCGGATCGAATGCAAAGAGCTGCGTGTTTACAAAGCCCGCCAACAAACACACGCCGACGCCGCCGGTCAGAAGCACAGCAAGAAATAGAGCCAAAAGATTTGTTTTGCGCAGCCCTTCGTGACGGATCAGCCAAACATTGCTGATCGCCATGCTGACGGCAAGCAGCAGCACCAGCGGAAACGCAACGAGAACCATGGCAGTCATTGCGTATTCCATAGCGAAAAAGAGCAAGCGACCTGTCGCTTCATCCGGCCGAAGACGGCAAAAGATATCCACGCCGAAAAAGATCATTGCATGCAGCAAAAAAAGTAAAGACAAGCCGAGATTCAACACGGTTTCATACGAGAAGATGGCAAGCTTTTTTCGGCGGCGATACTGCAAAAACAAATAGACACCCGCAAACAGGAAAAGCAGCAGAAAACCGACGCACATAATATGAAACCCGTTAAAGTCAAGCTCGCTCGGCTGCAGAATCGTTCCAAAGCGCGTGACATACATAGCAGTATGATAAGCATCGGTCAGATCTTGATATTCCATATTCTTATGGCTGAACAGAACAGAAACTGACGTTTCACCCCTTTTAAGTGCGCGAAACGTCACAACCCAAACATCGCCCTGCTTTTTTGCATCAATCATTTCCACGATGCCCGGCTCGGAATATTCGGCTTTCACATCGCTATAGCCGTCGGCGCTCTCGCGCATATAAATGTTAAACGTGCGTGCCGAAAAAAGCAAAAGCACAAATACAACGACACCGACGCACACGCCGAACAGCGCAATAATCAGCAGACTGCGATTCAAACTGTTTTTCTTCATTGACACTTCTCCCCTCTGATTCCCGTTTATTATAGCACAAGTTCATTCATTGTGAGAAAATATACTTGTGAATATTTTGTAAACTATAAAAATGACTGCAGCATTTGAACGCCGCAGTCATTTTCAGAAATGATTTATTAACGGACCACAAAATTGCGGAAGCTTTGGAACGCGTGGACAAACAGGTGCACGACGGTGTAAACAAATTTCACAAAACCGTTGTTGCTGCTTGCCTGCATTTTCGCGTTGCTGTTGCACATAGAGCAGCGGAAGCCGGTGTCAATCGTCTGGCCGCAATCGTCGCAGACATTGTCGAAATCACTGTCGCTGTGATGATGCTTGCCAAGCGTTCTGCCGCAAACGTCACACTTGTCGTCGTTATTTACATCCACGTGATCGATCATCGGGATCACTTCGGTTTGAACGTGCGCAGCATCGTTGGCACAAGTGCGCGTTCTGCTGCCCGCCGCAGTACACGTTGCCGCTTTGGTCACTGTCCAGTCACTCCATGCGTGACCGATTGCGGAACCTGCGACTGTACGAGTATCGGTTGCTTCGCAGCGTTCGCACTTTGCCGTCTCTGTGCCGTCTTCTTCGCACGTTGCATCATTGTTGGACACATAGTTTACAAAGCTGTGGCCGAGCGAAGGCGTGGTATGCGGTGTGCTGCTGAGTGTAACGCAGCATTCGCAGATCACAACTTCATCATAGCTGCCGCCCGCTTCACAGCTTGCCGGAATCACATTTGCCTGACTTGTCGAGTTGTTGCCGGTATGGTTTTCCGGATCAATCGCAAGCGTTTTCACATTCGTCGCACCGCAGGCGCAGGACTGATTCTGTGCGCCTTCTTCCATGCAGGTCGCCTGTTTCGTCACAGTACCGTCCACCCAGGTATGGGGCTCGTCAATATAGGAGCCGGTGATTGTTACATCGGCAGAAACGTTCGTGTAATTGCCGATCCAACCGGAAAAGCGTTGATGCGTCTCGCCGTTATTGATCAGCGCCTGCTGTGTCGGCGCTGTGGCGCTTTCACCGGAAATGACAGGTTCTTCCTTTATGATTTCATCATCAAGCTTGAATGTTACCGTGAAATACTGCAACTCTTCAATCGTCTCAAGCAGTGCGGCAAGCTCGTTCAAAGCGGTATTCACCGCCGCTTCATTGTCATCAATCGAAAGTGCAGTGTTGAGTGCGCCGAGCTTTTCATCCAGCGCTTCTATGTCGCTTTCCTTATACTTCATCGGATCTTCTTCGGCTGCGCTTTTGATTGTTTGCGCATTGGTATACACAGCATTCTCATTGATGTTCAGCCTGTCACGCACGATGCCTTCGGAAACCAAATGATCACACGCCACGCAGTAGGTGTCGCCGGTGTAGCCGGTGCAGGTGTAACCGGCGTCTTTCTGATTCTTCAGTTTTGTTTCGTTCGTGGAATGATTGTGATAATCAAAGTCGCCGTAAGAAGCGTTGCAGATTGTGCAAATCGCCTTGGCTGTGCAGGTCGCGGTACCGCCGCTATGTGCAGCCTTTCCATCGAACTCGCCGCAGCCGTTGGCACATTCATACCAGTGCTCGTTCTCGTCCGATTGCAGAACGCTGAAATTATGCGGACCGCGCGTATTATCGCTCAAAGACGCCAGTTCGGTTTCGCCCGATTCGTCAGCGTAGTCTTTACCGCAAACGCTGCAATGGTAATGCGCAACGGTGCCGAAGCTCATGCAATTTACGGCAGGGACAGCACCAACAAACGTCATGCTGTGTCCAGGGGCAGGAATGGTGTCGGTTTTTGTGTCGGTAAAGGTCTGCGTTCCGATGGTTGCAGTTGCGGTAAAGGTTTTATAACCGTCCACAAGGTGCTGCACCGGAACGTCGGCGGTCTTTTCCACGCTTGCCGTCAGCGTTTTCGTGTCGTCGCCCTTGACGCACTGAACCGTCACAGTCACATTGTAGCTCTCGCCGTTTACCGTCCATGTCCAGTCCGCCTTTGCAGGCTCGCCGTAAGTGTGACCCGTGGCAGCCTCGCCGGGAACGGTCTGCGTGATTGCGTTGGTGTAGGTTGTGCCGCCGAAAGTCACCGTGGCGGTATAGACCGTGTAGCCGGCCGCTGTGCACGTCGCTTCATGCGCATCGGGCGACACGGTCACTTCCGGTTGGACGGTATAGGCGCAGTCGTCGCATTGGAAGGTGACAGTGGTTTTGTGGTCTTCCGTCCATTCGCTCCAGGAAGGCGGAGCAGAAAAGCTGTGCGCAGCTAAGCCTGTGGTTTC
The DNA here is from genome assembly GCA_017454485.1 of Clostridia bacterium. Lineage (GTDB taxonomy): Bacteria > Bacillota > Clostridia > Oscillospirales > Acutalibacteraceae > UBA6857. Next base: position 64,461 of record JAFTCX010000042.1, read on the forward strand.
GTTACAATTGGCGCACTTTTTCCAGTGATTCGTCTCATCGTATAGCGCAACGCTGAAAATGTGCGGTCCGGGTGTGCCGTCGCTCAAGTCGCTCAGCTCATTTTGCGCAGCATCGTCGCTGAAATGCTTTTCGCAGACCGTGCAGGTATAATACGCCACTGTGCCGGTCTCGGTGCATTTTGTTGCTGCCACAGCCGCCGTCTGTGCGCCAAGCTGATGCGCACCGAAGGTGTCGTCGGAAAGCTCGGTCAGCTCTGTTTTGCCCTGCTCGTCAGCAAAGTTTTTATTACAGCCGCTGCAGTGGTAATAGGCGACCGTGCCGTAATGTTCGCAGTCGACGCCCGAAACCGCAGCAAAAAACTGCATACTGTGTCCTTCGGCGTTGATGGTGTCGGTTCTTGTTGCGGTAAAGGTCTGATCGCCAATCGTGGCAGTCGCTTTGAAAGTTTTATGACCGTTCTCAAGGTGCTGCGCCGGAACATCGGCGGTCTTTTCCATGCTCGCGGTCAAAGTCTGCGTGTCGTCGCCCTTGACGCAGGAGACAGAGACCGAAACATTATAACTGTCACCGTTCGGCGTCCATGTCCAGTCGGTTGCAGCGGGTTCGGCATAGGTATGACCCGTGGCGGGAATTTCAACATAAGTCGAATAATCGCAGCGTGTGCAGGTTTGATAAGCCGCCCAGCCGACAGCCGTACAGGTCGGTTCCTGCGCAGCATGATTCACATAATTATGGTCAAGCGGTTCGCCGCTTTCAAAGGTTTCGGTGCCCTTGTAGCCGCAGACGCAGGATTTGAAGTAGCTCGCCTTTTCGGTGCAGGTCGCAGCCTTTTTCAGATATTTCGCGTCAACAACTTCCTGATCGAACACATGCGCCGCAGGGGTAAAGGTCGCGCGGATGGTGTTGTTGGCGGTAATGTTTGTGTAGCCGCTCCAGCCGTCAAAGGTGTAATGGTTGGCGGCGTCGGTGTAGTTTTCCTGCGCTGCAGGCGGCGTAGCGTCAGAGCCGTGCACAACGTTTTCACGCTTCAGCTCGTTGCCGTCTTTATCCTCGAAAATGACGGTGTAGCTGTTGAGCGCTGCCGCGCCGAGGGAGATAGTGGTGTCGCCGGTCACATTCGGCACGGTGTAGGTAATCACGTTGCCGGATTTTGACGTTGTCACCGCTGCGGCATTCGTTGCCGTGCAAGTTGGCGCAGCGCTGTTCGTGTAGCCGTCAGCGAGTGTAATTGCAAAGGTGACGCTGCCGCCGTGGTTGACCGTCGCTGCCGGAGCCGTCGACACTGTGTAGCCGGTGCCGTTAAAGTCTTGGGCCACAGTGTAGCTGTTGAGCGCTGCCGCGCCGAGGGAGATGGTGGTGTCGCCGTTCACGTTCGGCACAGTGTAGGTAATCACATTGCCGGATTTTGACGTTGTCACCGCTGCGGCATTCGTTGCCGTGCAGGACGGCACAGCGCTGTTCGTGTAGCCGTCGGCAAGTGTAATTGCAAACGTGACGGTGCCGCCGTGGTTGACAGTAGACGCCGGTTGGGTTGTCACGGTGTAGCCGGTTTGGTCAGGGTTAAAGGTGACGTCGTAGGTGTTGATGGCAAACGTCAAATTGACCGAAACGTCGTTGTCAATGATGGTGCCTTCGAGCGCTCCATCAGCGCTGACATAATGATAGCCGTCCATCGGCGTCGGAACAATCCGGTAGGTCGAATGCGAAAGATGAGTTTCATTGTAGGTATACATGTCATCCGCAACGTTTTCGTTGTTGACGTAAACGCTGAACATGCCCATGCCACTGGCAACATCGACTTTCAGCGTGTGCGAATCCTGCGACCATCTTGCCCACAGCGTTGAAGCCGCCGCCTTGTCCCAGGCGCGGGCGGAGGAGCCGTCGGCATTGTAATACTTTGTGCCGCCCGTTTGCGCGCTCGTATCATAATAGCCCGCAAAGGTATAGCCGGCTCTGGTCGGCATGGTTGTCGACGGCATTGCCGCATCATACGTCGCAGTTACAGAAGTTGTACCGCCCGTGCCGTCGTTCTTGTTGAGGGTGACTTCATATGTGTTCGGCGTCCAGTTCAGATCATATGTCACGGAGCTGACCGGACCGGACTCGCCCTCTGTAACCACATACGCGTTCATCGGCGCAGTGACACCCGCCGTGTAGCTGTCGCCCGGAGCAAGCTGGCCGGAGCTGCCAGTCCAGTTGCCGTTGCGCGTATAGCCGGTTTTGCTTGGGTTCGGGGTCGTGAAAGCATTATTATAAGTTTTGGTAATGGTTTGATTCGTACCGGAATCCATGTCAACAAATTTGGATTCAAAGGTGAACATGTTGCGATACCAGGAGTGAATCGGATATTTATAAGTGGTGCTGCCGATTTTCACGCCCCAGGTGTTGGTGACAAGCTGGGCAGAGGAAATGGTTGCCGCGCCGTTTTGCATTTGCGCAGAAGACCACTGGGTTGCCTGTGCGCGGTTGTTTGAGGACGAGATCGTACCGCAGTTATAGCTGCCCGAATAAGAAGTGGTTGAACTCCAGCCGATATCATAGGCATAACCGGAACCCGCACTGATGGTACCGGCGTTATAAAGATTATTGAAATATCCTCCATAAGCTTTATTGACATCGACATCACCAATTCCGGAAAAAATGCCGCCGGACATATAGTTGGACGAAACACTGCCCCAGTTGAAGCACTGGTCAAACTCGGAGTTGCCTGATTCTGTAATATAGCCGATGATGCCTCCGTCATAGTTGCCACCGCTGACCGCGCCGGCGTTCCAGCACTGCTTGAACCACACCCAGTCGGCGGTTGTTCCGCTGTTTCCAACAAAGTAACCGAACAGTCCCCCGGCTGTGCCGCTGTTGTTCGAAGTAACAGCACCAACATTATAACAATGGACAAACGTTTCGCCAACCTTTGATTCGGAATAGCCAACAAGTCCACCGCTGTATCTACCGCTGACACTTGCCGCGTTCGAGCAGTCGTTCATGTTCAGTGCTCCGCTGCTGAGCTCTCTATATTGACCGACAAGGCCGCCGACGTGTGAGCTGCCTGAAACAGAGCCGCTGCGGATATGGACATTATTCATCGTCAGAGTGCCGCTGACGTAACCGACTACAGCGGCAATATCATCGGCAGAGACGCTCACATTCACATTGTCCATATTCAAATTTTGAATCACGGCACTGCCGGTGACATAGCGAAACAGACCCTGATACTGCCCGCTGCCGGTCAAGGTAAAGTTTTTTATGGTATGTCCCTTGCCGTCAAAGGTACCGCAAAAGCCATTGTTTGCGTTATTCTGCACACCGTTCATGTTTTGCCCGCTAAGGTCAATGTCCGCACTCAGCTCAACGGTTTTTCCGCTGTAGCTGTTGCCGCCCGCAACATTTTGCAAAAAGGTTTTGAGCTGCGCCGCCGTTGAAATCGTCAAATCCGCCGCGCTCGCCGTCGGCGCAACAAACACCCACGCGCTCAGCAGCATGAGCACGCTCAAAAGCACCGACAAAGAGCGCTTTCCTGTTCGTTTCATTCGTTTCATCATAAGTATCCTCCTTACCATATGAATACAGTCTAATTTTACCACCTGTTTTTGCAAATGTCAACAAAACATTTTCAAAATCACTGATTTTTCTTGTAAAAAGCGCAAAAACGGGAACCGTTCGTTTGAACCGTTCCCGTTGGGATGCTTTCCGAAATTATTATTGAAAAAACCGCAGCAGTCTTGTCTTGTAATCCGGCGCGGTGTCGTATGCCGCGTGGCCGCAGCCCTCATACATGTGCAGCTCCACATCTCCGCGTTCTTCCAACGCCTGCGCAATTTCGACGGAAGCGTCACCGCCGAGCACAGCGTCGTCCTTTGCGCCGAGCACCAGCACGGGACAGCGGATTTCGCGCAGCCGCGCGGTGAAATCAAAGCCGTTCATCGCGCCGGCAAGAACTGCAAAGCGGTCAAATTCGTCATCCGATACGCCTTTTCCGGCGCTCAAAAGCTGATCGCGGACAGCTTGAAACACCGCCGCGGGATACACAAGCTCACCAAAGGAAAGATAAAGCTTTTCGCCGTCCTTTTCCCTTGCCGCCTGCACCCAGGGCGCCAAACGCTGCGCGTGGTCGGGCGTGATGCGTGCGGCCGTGGAGCCGAGCGCAAGTTTTTTTACAAGAAGCGGATACTGCGCGGCAAGCACCATAGCGATCATGCCGCCCTGCGACGCGCCGAACAGACAAACGTCTTTCAACCCAAGCGCCGCCATCACTTTTGCCGTGTCGTGCGCCATGTCGTAAACGGAATACGTCTGCGGCAGCGTCTGACGCCGATCAAAAACATAGATCGTAAACGCCTCGGTCAGCGGCGCATAAGCCGCAGCTACGTCGTCGGCAAAAAGCATCACGCTTTGCACGCTCAGCCCGGGCAGAATGACAAGCGTCTGTTTGCCGCGCCCGAACGAGAAAAAGCGCATGGTGATCTCATCGACGCAGACTTGCTCCACTTGCGTTTTCATTCTTTCGCTCCCCTGTCAGACGTTCCAAGTTTTGCGCATCGACAAAATATTCTTCCCGTTTTCGCGCCGGTAGCTGACCGCGTCCATGGTTTTCTTTACCAGAAAAACGCCAAGGCCGCCGATTTGACGCGATTCGGCGTCGAGCGTAGTATCGGGGTCGGCTTTTGCGAGCGGGTCGTAAGCTTGTCCCTCATCGGAAAACACAAGCGTTACCTCGCCGTTTTTGCCGCTCAGTTCAATTTGCGCCGTTCCTGTCTTGTCGCCGTAAGCATAGCTTGCAATGTTGACAAATACCTCTTCCACGCAAAGATCAATTTGCATTTGCGTTTTCATCGGGCAGTCGTGCGCTTCAAGAAAGCTGTCCACAAAATCGTTGACAAGCAAGAGTGCATCGCGTTTTGCGTCCACCGTCAGACTCTTATAATCTTCCGCATTCGATACATCGCCTGCAGATGCATTCATTTTATCCCAGAGCATATCCAAACTCTCCTGCGGTTTACCGCTGCCGCTGCAAAAGCAGCAGCATTCCATGGTTGCATATTTACAAAATCAGAACGAAAGGCTGTCAAGCTTCGGCACCAGTTCGCAAAGCGTCTTTTTGCAATGTTCAACCAGCTTTGCCTTATAAGCTTCGTCTTCCTTCGCCTTGCGGTAGGTGCGGCGCAGCAAACGCGCAAAGCAAATGACCGCAGATTTTTCCTCAATTCCGCGCAGGAACGCTTCGTCTTCGGTGTCGAAATAATACTTGAGCGTCGCCTTCCAGAACTGCTGCGCCTGGTCATACGGGATGCCGAGGAATGTTAAGACGTTGTTTTTGTCAATGCAGGAAAAGCCTACGTAAGCCGCATAGATCGCCGAAAACTCAAAGATTGGGTGACCCATGGCGAGGGTATCCATGTCGATGAGCAGATTTTCGCCGTTTTGCTGCATGATGTTTTTGATGTGATAATCGCCGTGCAGCATATTGTTGGTTTCGGGCACGGCTTTTACAAGCGCAACCAGCTTTTCGCCCACCTCCTGCGGAAGATGATCGCGGCAATATTCCGCCCAAACGAGCGCTTCTGCTTTTTTATCGGGCAGCTCGCCGGGTTTGAGCATTGTGCTGTGCATGGTTTTCAAAATATCCACACTCGCCTTTGCAAGCTCGTCCGTTTTGGAGGGATCGGCGATCATCAGCTTGGCAAAGGATTTTGCGTTGAGCAGCTCAAAGACAGAGCCGTAAAGGTCGCCGACCTGCACAACGTCATACGGAATCGCGGTCGGAACACCCATCACAAACGCCTTGCGCGCAAGTTCGCGTTCGTTGTGGATTTCTTCGAGCGCATCATGGTTTTTATACACCTTCACAATGGTGTCAGCGTCAATGCGGTATACCTTGCCGTTGGCGCCTTCGCCGATGACCTCACAGCCGTCCACAGACAGCTTACGGTAGGCTTTGGCGATGTCCATCATCTCGGTAAAACCGGTCATGTCAAAGATCTCATAGACGTCGGAAGAAACGTTGATGATTTTGGTGTCCTTGTTGGCCTTTTTCAAACGCAAGACCACGCGAAGACCTGCGCTGGAAATGTATTCAAGCTTTTCGGCGTCAAGAATGACCGCACCGGTATAGCCGTCTGTATGTGCCCTGATCTGCGCTTCGGCGTCGGCGGCGTTGTTCGAATCAATGCGTCCCGCAATGAAGACGGTGAGCGCATCCGGCTGTTGCTTTGCTGTGATTTGAATCATAATCATTCTCCTTCATAGCCGTCAAACACGGCGTGATAAAGTGCATTGTATTCCTGATAAGCCGCCGTGTCCGCAAGCGGAGAAAGCAGCTCCAGAATTGTTTTATAGTACCATTTCTGATCGAGCGGGTCCTTGTTGTTGAACCGGTCAAACACCTTGACGCCCAAACGGTCGTGGTCACGCTTGAGTGCGCGCATGTTGGCGAGCTTGTCCCCCAGCCAGAGCATCAGGGCTGCGGGGTCATTCGCGTTTTTAAGCAGCTCAAGCGACTCCTCCTTGCGCACGCGCCATGTATCCTTCGGCGAAAGCGCCGGCCGTTTGTTTTCGGTCTCATGCATCACCAGCGTATGTACACGCGGTCCGAACGTTTGCAGAATGTCCGCCTCAGTGGTGTCCGTGTCTTCCACAGTATCGTGCAGCACCGCGGCGGCAAGAATTTCAAGATCGCCGGTCAGCGTGCTGACGATGGACGCATCCTCCAAAGGATGCAGGATAAACGGTGAGCCGTCTTTGCGCGTTTGACCCGCATGTGCGTCCACCGCAAAGCGGATTGCCCGCTCCAAAACAGTATATTGCAAGTATATCAGCTCCTTTAAAATGTATTATAACATAGTTCAAGCAGAATATCAACACTTTAATTCGTCCTTCCTCTTGTATTTTTTTGCGCAATGGTTATAATAGAAAGCGAATGAATCATCATGGAGAAATGCGCATGGAACAATGGACATTACAAAACGGGCTGCGCGTGCTGTTTGACGAGCAAAGCCACCTGCATTCCGCAACGGTCGGCTTATGGGTCGCATCGGGCAGCGTCAACGAAACGGCACAGACCAACGGCATCTCGCACTTCATTGAGCATATCGTGTTCAAAGGCACCGACGGGCTTTCCGCCTTTGACATCGCGCGCGCAATGGACGCCATCGGCGCTTCGGTCAATGCCTACACCACAAAGGAATACACCTTTTTCTATGTGCGCGCACTCTCCCACCGCATTCATGACGCTGCGGAACTTCTTTTTGACATGGTGCTGCATCCGAAGCTTGATGAAAATGACATCGACACCGAGCGCGGCGTAATATTAGAAGAGATCGCCATGTGCGAGGATGACCCGGCAGACGTCTGCTATGAAGCGAACGAAAGCGCCGTTTTCGCCTGCTCGCCTCTCTCGCTGCAAATACTCGGCACGAAAGAGAGTGTCAGTCGGCTGGAAAAAAGCGATTTTCTCGCCCACCGCGCCGCATTTTACACGCCGGAGCGAATGGTCATCGGCATCGGCGGCAAATTTGACAAAGCCGAAATGCAAACGCTGATCGAAACGGCGTTCGGCGCTCTTTCCTGCAAAAACAATCCGCTGACGCCCTGCATCCCGCAGTTTCATCGGCACATCACGCTGCTGAAACGCTCGTTTGAGCAAACGCATCTGATGCTCTGCTTTCCGGGCGTTCCCCTGCGGCACAGCGATCTTTACACATTGCAGGTGCTGATGTTTTTGCTCGGCACAGGCTCGTCCTCACAGCTTTGGCAGTGTCTGCGCGAAGAACGCGGTCTTGTCTATAATGTCGACGCCTGGCTGGGCCGCTTCCTTTCCGCTGGGTATATCGCCGTTTCCATGTCCCTTTCCCCGGACACACAGCAGCAGGCGCTTGAAGAGACAAAGTGCATCATCTGCACGCTTGGCGAAACCATAGACGAGGCTGCGCTTTGCGCCGCAAAGGAAAAACTCACGTCATCGCTGATCATGCATCGGGAGCAGCCGCATTCCAAGCTTTCCTCCCTCGGACACGACCTTTTGATGTTCGGCGATTGCACCGAGGACGAAGAGATCATCGCCGCCATCCGTGCGGTGACGCTGTCCGATGTGCAGCGTGCGGCAAAAGATTATTTACGGCTTTCATCCGCCGCACTCACCGCAGTCGGCACAACAAAAGAGGAAGCTTTTTACCGCGAAATCCTACAAATACAGGAGAAGTAACATGCAACACTTTCAACGCATCGTGGTGAAGGTCGGCACCTCTACCCTCACCTATGAAACAGGAAAAACCAACATCCGCCGCATGATGAAACTTTGCGCCGTACTTGCAGACCTGCATAACGCCGGACATGACGTAGCGCTTGTCACATCGGGCGCGATCGGCGTCGGCGTCGGCAAGCTCGGTCTTGCGCAAAAGCCGCATGACATTCCGGGCAGACAGGCCGCCGCCTGCGTCGGGCAGTGTGAGCTGATGTTCATGTATGATAAGTTTTTCGGCGAATATGGGCAAAAGATCGGGCAGATGCTCGTTACCAAGGCCGACTTTGAAAACGCAGAACGCTGTGAAAACTTGAGCAACACCTTTGAAAAGCTCTTTGAATACGGCGCAATCCCGATCATCAACGAAAACGACAGCGTCGCCACGGAAGAGATCGTTTACGGCGACAACGACAGTCTTTCCGCTGTGGTCGCGTCACTTGTCGGCGCTGATTTACTTGTGATCCTCACGGATATCGACGGGCTGTTTGATGACAACCCGAACGAGAACCCCGACGCACGGCTGATCCCCGTGGTGGACGAGATCACAGACGAGCTGTTAGCGCTTGCCGGGGGCGCAGGAAGCAGCCGCGGCACCGGCGGCATGGTCACAAAGCTGTTTGCCGCGCGCATTGCGACAAAGCAAGGCATCCCCGTGATCGTGATGAACGGCAGTGAACCGCAGGACCTTTACCGTGTGATCGACGGACATAAAATCGGAACATATTTTGAAGCGAGGGATACATATGCTGACTGAACTCGGAAAAAAAGCCAAAGAAGCTTCGCGTGTGCTGATGAACACCGACAGCGCACGCAAAAACGCGGCGCTGGAAGCCATTGCAAAGGCGTTTGAACAAAACGCGGCACTGCTGCTGGAAGAAAATGAAAAAGACCTTGCCGCTGCAAAGGAAAACGGCATGGCCAAAGCAATGCTTGACCGTCTGGCGCTGAATCCGGATCGCATTGCCGCTCTTTCCAAAGCGGCGCGGGAACTGATCGCGCTGGAGGATCCTGTGGGCAAAGTGATCTCCGGCACCACGCGCCCGAACGGACTGTTCATTGAAAAAGTGACCGTGCCCTTCGGTGTGATCGCCGTCATTTATGAAGCGCGTCCGAATGTCACGGCGGAAGCGGCAACGCTTTGCTTGAAATCCGGCAACTGTGTGATCCTGCGCGGCGGCAAAGAGGCGTTTTGCTCCAATAAGGCGATCGCCGAACTCATGCGGGGCGCACTGGAAAGCGTCGGCCTACCGCAGGACTGCATTCAGCTTGTGGAGGACACAACGCGCGAGAGTGCAAACGAATTGATGAAGCTCAACGATTATGTGGATGTACTGATCCCGCGCGGCGGCGCCGGACTGATCCGCGCCTGTGTGGAAAACGCGACCGTGCCGCTGATCGAAACGGGCACAGGCAACTGCCATGTCTATGTGGACAAAGACGCGGATCTTGCGATGGCTGCGGATATCATTTTCAACGCAAAAACGTCGCGTCCCTCCGTCTGTAACGCCTGTGAAAGCCTTGTCATCCACAAGGAAGTGGCCGAAAAAGCGCTGGAACTGATTGCAGAAAAGCTGCAGCAGGCAAACGTGCTCATTCACGGCGACGAGACCGTCTGCGCGCTGGTGCCGCAGGCTGTTCCTGCCACAGAAGAGGATTACGGTAAGGAGTATCTCGGCTATGAGATCAGCGTGTGTGTGGTCGGTTCTATCGAAAGCGCGATCTCGCATATCATGAAATACACCACCGGCCACAGTGAATGCATCGTCACGCAGAACTATGCAGCAGCGCAGAAATTCACCCGCGAAGTAGACGCAGCCGCGGTTTATGTCAACGCGTCCACACGCTTCACAGACGGCGGTGAATTCGGCTTCGGCGCCGAGATCGGTATCTCCACACAGAAGCTCCACGCCAGAGGACCGCTCGGCCTGCAGCAGCTCACGAGCGAAAAATACATCATCAGCGGCAACGGACAGGTGCGCTGAGAAAGGCGGCTTTCATGAAACAATCACCGGCACGTAAAACCGCAAACATGGTGCTCGGACTGCTCATTCTCACTTTCACGGTGATTGGCATCATCGCCACCGTGCGTTTTGCCGGCGGAAAGATGCGGGATATCACCGGCGATACGGCGCGGCTGCAGGAATATCAAAAATTCTTGAGTCCAGTTGTGATGAACGATCCCGATACATTTGACGATATCACCGGCGCGGATCAAAGCCAGCTTATCAGCATTGCGATCTGGGAGATTTTGCAAAACGACCCGAACCCCGACGATTACGGTTATTTTGAAGGCGATATGCTGCTGCCGCAAAGTGAGGTGGAGGAAAGCTTTGCCGCCCTGTTCGGAACAGAGCTGACCGTACATCACAAAGATGTGGACGGCGGCGGGATCGGATTTCGTTACAGTGAGAGCGAGAAAGGCTATCTCATCCCTATCACCGGTGTGACGCCGATCTACACCCCGCGCATCATTTCCGCTGAAGAAAAGCGCGATCTTGTCACCCTCATTGTCGGCTATCTTGCAGGCGAAGACTTTCAGCAGGACAGCGACGGAAACATCGTTGCACCCGAACCGGCAAAGTATATGAAAATCACTCTGCGCACCGCGCCGGACGGCAGCTACTTTGTCAGTGCGCTGCAAAACGCGCAGCAGCCTGATTAAGATTGCATTAAGATTTCTTAGAATCGCCTTAATGTGATTGACATTTTTTTCCCTAACTGGTAAAATTTTCGCCATGGAGGTGGAAAAATGGACATCATGACATTGCTCAGCAACACGATCGAGCTGCTGAAATTCGCGTTCAATCTCGGAGAGTTCCTCGACATCGTTTTCGGCTCCCTGAAAGAACATTATCCGTTCCTGTTCGAGCAGGACGAAAAGGCAGAAGCTGACGTTACAGAATAACAAACTGAAAAACGGACTTCATTGGGGCGCTTTCCGTAAGGTAGTAACTTCCTTGCGAAAAGCGCCCCTTTAAAAGCTCCTTTTTTCAAAAAAAATCAGCCGGAGCGTATACACGCCCCGGCCATTGTTGTTTTATCAGCCGCGAGCCGGCATAGCATAAATGGAATATGCCAGCAGGAACTGTGCGATGTAATAGGTCAGATGGTTGACAAAGAAATTCGGGAAATTGTTCTTTTCCTTCGGGCCAAAGTACATCGGGGAAAGAATGAGATCGGAGATCAGGAACATCACACCGCCGACGCCGCAAAGGATGAACGGCAACTGCTTCGTCACGATCGCAGCAAGGATGCTCGTGCCCGCCATGCCGGCAACGACCATGCCGTAAATTGCAACAATCGGACGGAACTTGCCGAAGTTTTGCTTTGTCGGTTTTTCTGTGAGCAGAACAAACCCGCAGACAACAGCGGCAAAAACAACCGGAATCCATGCCAACGAATAAGACAGACCGAACTTGTGCGCAAAGTAGTAGATTGCGGGGATGTAAAACAGGTGGCCAAAACCAAAGCTGGTAAAGCCGGCGTAAAGATATTTATCCGCGTCATCGGGATAGACCCATTTTTGATCAAGATAAATATCGCCGAGCATTCCGAGAACCAGACCGAGCAGAATCATCACACCGTATTCATACACAGTAGGGTTCTTTAAAAGAGCGATGCCGGCTGTTCCCACAAAGAGAAGACTCACTGCGTTCTTTGTGAAAACGCCCTGCACGCTGCGTCCGTTTTTACATCGAACAACAAACAGGATATACGCGATTACACCCAATGCCATGGTCAGATAGATAGTCATGCTGAAAACTCCTTTCATGTGATTGATTTATTATTGGTTCCGATTGGAACATCAATCCGAAATTTCAATACCGCGCTCCTTACGCATCACGGCAAGCTCAGCCGTGATCTTCTTTTTCTTGTCGCCGACAATGTCATAGAAGAACAGCGGAATCGCGCAAAGCAGCAGGCTGATGCCCGGAACGATGGAGACCAGCGCATACATGCCGAAGTTCTGTCCGACGCTCATGGACTGTGCAATAGAGAGCGCAGCAGCCGGATCGGCAGCGTTGAGGTTCTTCGGATCGATCCGGACGATCAGGTACATGGCAATGATCATCACGGTAGCGAACGCGTTGCCGAGCTTATTGACAAAGGACTGGCAGGCAGAACCGAGCGCGTTGTCGCGGTGACCGGTCTGCCATTCCATATAGTCGATACAGTCGAACACCATTGCGCCCGAGACATTGTTGATAACGCCGAGCGGGATCGCGGCAATGATCATAAACGGGATGCAAAGCAGCAGATTCTTGGTGAACCAGCCGACCAGCAAGCTCAGCACAGACGCTCCGAAACCGCCAAGGCAAGAGGCGATCATCAGCGTGCGATACTCAAACTTTTTGAACAGCTTCGGCAAGAAGATCATGGCGCCGAACATACCGACAGCGGCACAGATCTGAATGATCATCTGAATTTTGCTCATGTTTGCACTGAACGCTTCCGCGGTCGTCGGCTGCTGGCCGATATAAAAACCGGCGTAGCGGGCAACATGCGGCGCAGCAGACTGCAGCATGTAACGGCCGAAGGAAAGCGAGCCGGAAAGCACAACAAGCATGAGCGGCTTGCATTTGAAGATGCGCGAAAGTGTGGAGGGTTCGCCCGGAGCGCGTTTTTTCGCGTTCGGATGAACGATGCGCTCTTTAATATTGAACGAGGAAAGAACAAACAGCGGCATACCGATCACGGACATGGAGATCGCCATGATCGCATATTTCGTTGCGGAATCGCTGATGAAGAAGCCGACAATGATCGGCAGCGCCACCGTCACGGCGGAACCGATGCCGCCGACGGTACGGCCGTAGGAGATGATGACGCCGCGCTCCGCCGGATTCGGCGTCATCACGTTCGGCATGCTCCAGAACGGGACGTCGGACGAGGTGTAGATCATGCCCCAAAGCACATAGACCACAGCGACATACACATACAGCAGCTTGCTCTGACTGCCCGGATCGAAGCCGATCGGACGTGTGAACATCAGAATGGTCAGTGCGGCGATGGGAATTGCCGTAAACAGCGGGTACGGGCGCATACGACCCCATTTGGTGGTGTGGCGGTCAACGATCATACCCATGAGCGGGTCATTGATCGCGTCCCAGACACGGGCGAGCAGCATGAGCATGATGACGAACCACGGGGTCAGCATCAGCACGTTCATGTAGAAATCCGTGATATAACTGCTCATGCAGCTATAGACAAGACCCTGGCCGAGCGCCGCAATGGCGTAGGTCACGGATTCTTTTTTGGTTACATACTTTCTTTCTTCCATGAGAGCCTCCTTTTCATTGCGCCCAGACTCCCCTTCCATGTATGCGGACTGAAGAGAATGAGCATTGGGAACAGTTCCAGCCGTCCGGCAAGCATATCAAAGATCAAGACCAGCTTGCTCAGCGGCGAAAACGCTGCATAGTTACCTGCCGGGCCGACAAGATCAAAGCCGGGACCGATGTTGTTGAGCGTGGCGGCGACCGCAGAAAGCGACGTTGTGAAGTCAAAGCCGTCAAAGCTGACGATGAACACCGAAACAACATAAATGAGGATGCAGAGAATAAAATAGGAGATCGTTCCCTTGATTACGTCCTCGCTCACGCGTTTTTTGTCGAGCTTGACCACATTGACGCCGCGCGGATGCACGATTGACATGATTTCCCGCAGCGAGCTTTTGACTAAAAGTATGATCCGGGAAACCTTGATACCGCCGCCGGTACTGCCGGCGCTTGCGCCGATGAACATCAGCGTGAACAGAATCACACGCGACACCGTCGGCCAGCGTGAAAAATCGGTGGTTGCAAAGCCGGTGGTCGAAATCACGGATGAGACGGAGAACGCCGCGTGATGCAGCGCTTCAAGCGCATTGCCGCCGTAAAACTGACGGTAGATATTCAACGTGATGCACAGGATCGAAAAAGCGACGATGCCGATATACCAGCGAAGTTCTTCGCTTTTCAGCGCCTTTTTGATATTCTTGGATAGTAAAAGATAATAAACGGAAAAGTTCACACCGAAAAGCAGCATGAACACCGTCACGACCGTTTGCAGATAATGCGCGTGCACATAGGGGAAGCCCATGCTCGCGTTGCGGATCGCAAAGCCGCCGGTGCCGGCGGTGCCGAAGGCTGTTGTGATCGCGTCGAACCACGGCATGCCGCCCGCAAGCAGCAGCATGGATTCGAGCACGGTCAGAGCAAAGTAGATCGAATACAGAATAAACGCCGTCTGCCGCACACGCGGAACGAATTTTTCCACCGAAGGCCCGGGGCTTTCCGCTTTCATCAGCGACATGATGTGTCCGCCGGTCAGCGGAACGATCGCAATGAGGAACACCAGCACGCCCATGCCGCCGATCCAATGGGAAAAGCTGCGCCAGAACAGCGCACAGTGCGACAACGCTTCCACGTTTCGCAGGATGCTTGCGCCCGTGGTCGTATAGCCCGACGCCATTTCAAACAGCGCGTCTAAAAAGTGCGGTATTTCTTTGGATAGATAAAACGGCAGCGCGCCTGTCAGACTCATCAGCAGCCACGAGAGCGCGACCGTGACAAAGCCTTCTTTTGTATAAAACACCGTGCGCTTCGGCTTTTTCAGGATCAGAAGCACGCCAAGCACAAGACAGATCAGCGTCATCAGTGCGTAGGACTGCCACTGCGCTTCGCCGTAAAACAGCCCGACCGCCACCGGCAAGAGAAAGCATAAGCCCTGAATATTCAGCACCCAGCCGAGCAGATACAGAATCATTCGATAATTCATAACGCCACCTGCTATGCCAAGATGTCTTTAAAATCGGCAAGGGAGCGATCCGTTGTTACAACGACCACCGTATCACCGAGCTGCACGCTGTCGCGGCCGGAGGGAACGATGATTTTTCCGTGGCGGCTGATGCAGCACAGCAGCAAATTCTTTTTCAGCTGCAGCTCCATCAGCGGCTTTCCGACTGCCGCACTTTGGGAACGAACGTTGAATTCAAGCGCCTGTGCTTTGCCGCCGACGATGTTGTAAAGCGTCTGCACATTGCTGCCGGTGGAGTTTTCCAGCGCGCGCACATAACTGAGGATCATTTCCGAAGTGATGAATTTCGGATAGACCACCGAGCCGACCGACAGCCGTTCAATAATCCCTTCAAAATTCATCTTATTCACTTTTGTCACGGTTTTTGCACGGAAATGCGAACGTACAAACAGCGAGAGCATCAAATTTTCTTCGTCGATGTCCGTCAGCGCCGCAAAACCGTCCGCATCTTCGATTCCCTCTTCCAGCAGCAGATTCTGATCGCTGCCGTCGCCGTTGATGATTACAACGCTGTCGGGCAGCGCAGCGTTGAGAAATACGCAACGCTCCTGATCTTTTTCAATGAGCTTGACGCGAAACCCGTATTCCGAGAGCCGCCTTGCAAGATAAAAGCCGATTTTGCTGCCGCCGACGATGAGGATGGATTTAATGTGCCCTTTTGAAAATCCGGCTTTTTTGAAGAACTGGCCCGCTTCCCGCCGCGCAGCGACAAAGGAGATTGCGTCGCCGGGCTGCAGAATATCGTCGCCGGAAGGAATGATGACTTCGTTTCCGCGTTCGATGGCACAGATGAGGATCTTGCCGGAGAGCTTTCCGAGCGCGTTTTTCAGCGGCACGCCGAGCAGCGGCGAATCGGACGGGAGCATCGTCTTGAGCAGTTCGATACGTCCGCGTGCAAAGGTGTCCACTTCCATGGCGGACGGAATGGAGAACAGACGTGTGATCTCGGCCGCGGTTTCAAGCTCCGGGTTGACGATCATGGAGATGCCGAGCTTTTCTTTGATGAATCCGCGCTCGTTAATATAATCTGGATTGCGCACACGCGCGATCGTAATACAGTTTGACGCTTTTTTTGCGATCAGACAGCACAGCAGGTTTTGTTCGTCCGAGCCGGTCATGGCGATCAGCATATCGGCATATTCGATGCCGGCGTCTTTCTGAATGCTGTGGGAAACGCCGTTGCCGATCACGCCCATCACATCGCAGCGGTTCGTGACCGCCGTCACCTGCTTGGGATCCTGATCCACAACGGTGATGTCGTGCCCCTCGGCGATAAGTTGTTCCGCCAAAGCCGCACCGACTTTACCGCAGCCGACAATGATAATGTTCATAGAATTTCCTCTCGATTAAGTGCCCACTGTTAAAAAGAAGCTTTCTCAATTATTTATATTAACATATATTTGATATTTTTTCCATAACTTTTTCAAGTTTTCGACCCCTCCGAGGCATAGTTGGATGTAGAAAAAAAGGGAAGAATTTTGTTTGTTTTTGCCGAAAGATTCAAAACACAAGAAAATTTCAGCAATCCGAGCATTTTGACTTTCATTCTTTTTAAAAGTATGGTATAATACCTGCAAATTAAGCAGAAAGGTTGAAAACTATGGAAATTACCAAGGATATCCGCTATATCGGCGTGAACGATCATCAGATCGACTTGTTTGAGGGACAGTATATCGTTCCCAACGGCATGGCATACAACTCCTATGTCATCCTTGACGAACAAATCGCCGTAATGGATACGGTTGACAAAAACTTTACACATCAGTGGCTCGACAACCTCGACAAAGCACTTGAAGGCCGCAAGCCCGACTATTTGATCGTGCAGCACATGGAGCCGGATCATTCCGCGAATATCGTCAACTTTATGAATACCTACCCAAACGCAACGATCGTTTCCTCCGCAAAAGCGTTCACGATGATGAACAACTTCTTCGGCAAGGATTTTTCCGAGCGCCGCATTGTGATCAAAGAGGGCGATATGTTGCCGCTCGGTTTGCATGAGCTGCACTTTGTTGCTGCGCCGATGGTCCACTGGCCGGAGGTTATGGTCACCTATGACGCCACGGACAAGGTGCTGTTCAGCGCAGACGGTTTCGGAAAATTCGGCGCGTTGGATGTGGAGGAAGACTGGGCGTGTGAAGCGCGCCGCTACTATATCGGCATCGTCGGCAAATACGGCGCACAGGTGCAAGCCCTGCTCAAAAAAGCCGCCGCGCTGGACATTCAGATCATCTGCCCGCTGCACGGTCCTGTCCTCAAAGAGAACCTCGGCTACTATCTCGGCCTTTACAACACCTGGTCCTCCTACGGCGTGGAAAGCGACGGCATCCTGATCAGCTATACATCCGTTTACGGCAATACGAAAAAGGCGGTCGAACTGCTGGCGCAGAAGCTGAAGGAAAAAGGCTGCCCGAAGGTGGTTGTCAACGATCTTGCGCGCGAAGATATGGCGGAGTGTGTGGAGGATGCGTTCCGCTACGGCCGTCTTGTGTTTGCAACAACGACGTATAACGCCGACATTTTCCCGTTTATGCGCGAATTCATCGACCATCTGACCGAGCGCAATTTCCAAAACAAGACCGTTGCGTTCATTGAAAACGGCTCCTGGGCGCCGATGGCCACCAAGACGATGAAGAAAATGCTGGAGGGCTGCAAGAACTTGAGCTATGCCGAAACCGATGTGCGCATCACCTCGGCGCTCAATGACGCGAGCAAGGAACAGATTGAAAAGCTTGCGGATGAGTTGTGCAAGGATTATCTCGCCCAGCACGACGAGACTGCAAACAAGAACGACCTCTCTGCCCTGTTCAGCATCGGCTACGGTCTGTATGTTGTCACGTCCAATGACGGCAAAAAAGACAATGGTCTGATCGTCAATACCGTCACACAGGTGACGAATACACCCAACCGTATCGCTGTGACGATCAACAAGGAAAACTATTCCCACCATGTGATCAAGCAGACCGGGAAGATGAATGTCAATGTGCTCAGTGAGGAAGCGCCGTTCAAGGTGTTTGAAACCTTCGGGTTCCAAAGCGGCCGCGGCGTGGACAAGTTCAAGGACTGCACGCCTCTGCGTTCCGACAACGGTCTGGTCTTTTTGCCGAAATACATCAACGCCATGCTTTCGCTGAAGGTAGAGGATTATGTGGATCTTGACACCCACGGCATGTTTATCTGCACAGTGACGGAAGCGCGTGTGATCTCTGACAAGCCGACCATGACTTATACCTATTATCAAAACAACGTCAAGCCGAAACCGAAGACCGAAGGCAAGAAAGGCTTTGTCTGCAAGATCTGCGGCTATGTCTATGAAGGCGATGAGCTGCCCGATGATTACATCTGTCCGCTGTGCAAACACGGCGTTGCCGATTTTGAACCGATCGAATAATTAAAAAATATTAAAACGTGTGCAATGTATTGACTTTAGGTGTTTAAAGTGATAAAATACACCCAACATTTACAGGAGGAATCCGAATGATGACCAGAACTTTTACAGCTGCTTACTATTATTTTACCTTTATTAACAAAAGTTAATAGAGGCGTTCACGCATGCTGTAAAAGAGGACAATGTACACGATCCCCGCAGTGAACGAACGCTGCGGGGTTTTCTTTTTCAAGGAGGTTTTTTATCATGGTCGTAGTTGTAAAAAAAGGAACAGATGAACATCAGCTCTCCACCCTTGTGGAATGGCTGCATTCCATGGACATCACCGTCAACCGAAGCGAAGGCGCATATGACACCGTACTCGGACTGATCGGTGACACCAGCCGGATCGATATCGACCTGATCGAAGGCTTGGGCATTGTGGATTCCGTAACCCGCATTTCGGAGCCTTACAAAAGCGCAAACCGCAAGTTTCACCCCGACGACACCGTCATCGATGTCGGCGGAATCAAAATCGGCGGCGGCACGCTGCAATTCATTGCAGGCCCCTGCTCGGTTGAATCGCCCGAACAGATTACATCCATCGCCGAAGACGTCAAAGCAGCGGGCGCGGCATTTTTACGCGGCGGCGCATTCAAGCCGCGCACCTCGCCCTACGCTTTTCAAGGTATGCGTGCCGAGGGACTGGAACTGTTGAAGATAGCCAAAGAGAAAACGGGAATGCCGATCGTGACCGAGATCATGGATCTTTCCCATCTTGATCTTTTCGCAGATGTGGACATCATTCAAGTCGGCGCGCGCAATATGCAGAACTTTGAACTGCTCAAAGAGCTCGGTCACTGTGACAAGCCGATTTTGCTCAAGCGCGGCCTTTCCGCAACGATGGAAGAGCTGCTCATGAGCGCGGAATACATCATGGCCGGCGGCAACAGCAAGGTCATTCTCTGCGAGCGCGGCATCCGCACCTTTGAAAAATACACACGCAACACCTTTGACGTTTCTGCCATTCCATTGCTGAAAGAAAAGACCCACCTTCCCGTCATCGCCGACCCGAGCCACGCCGGCGGCATTGCACGACTGGTGGAGCCGCTTGCGCTTTCTGCGGTTGCTGCAGGCGCGGACGGTATCATGATCGAAGTCCACAACGACCCGGCACACGCCCTTTGCGACGGTCCGCAGGCGCTTACACCGCCGCAGTTCGCACAAGTGGTCAAGCGCGCCAACGAGATTTGGAAGGTGATGGCCAATGACTGAGCAAACTCTGACCGTCGGCATCGTCGGTTTGGGACTGATCGGCGGTTCGTTTGCAAAAGCGCTCAAGACGCATACAGCGCACCGTGTGCTCGCGCACGACAAAGATCAGACCACCCTGCTCGCCGCGCAGATGACCGGCGACATTGACGGCGCGTTGACGGACGAAACACTTGGACAATGCAACGTGCTGCTGCTCTCGCTCTACCCTCAGGCGACCGTGGACTTTTTGAGCACGCACGCGCCGGCGATTGCAAAAGGCTGCCTTGTGTTTGACTGCTGCGGCGTCAAGCGTTTCGTTTGCGAACGCATAGAACCGCTTGCACAGCAATTCGGTTTTCGCTTTTTCGGCGGACATCCGATGGCGGGCGCACAGTTTTCCGGTTTTTCCCATGCGCGCGATAATCTTTTTAAAGGCGCGTACATGATCCTTGCCGCCGGAGAGATCAACGATATTGTATTGCTCGAACAGATCAAGCGTTTTTTCACCTCACTCGGCTTTGAAAAACTGACGATCACCACACCGCAGGAGCACGACCGCATCATCGCCTATACGTCGCAGCTCGCACATGTGGTTTCCAACGCATACATCAAAAGTCCGACCGCACAGCGCCGCAGCGGTTTCTCCGCCGGCTCGTTCCGTGACATGACCCGTGTGGCGCGGCTGAATGTGCCGATGTGGACGGAGCTGTTTTTGGAAAACGGCGACTACCTTTCCGATGAAATCGACCTTTTGATCGAACATCTGCAGGCGTTTTCAAATGCCATCAAAACGCAGGATTCCGAAACGCTGTCCGCGCTTTTACAAGACGGCGCCACACAAAAGAAAAAGACACTCACCAACCGCTGAAAAAGGAGCTCAGTATGGAACAACTCACCGTCAACGCTTCGCGCGTGTATGACATCTTTATCGGGCACGGCGTGCGCGATCTGCTTTCCGAAAAGCTTTCGGCGCTGTTTGGGAAAGTGAAGGTCTGCTTGGTTTGTGACAGCAATGTTGCTCCCTTGCACGCAAAGGAAGCGCTGTCCGCGCTGGAAGCTAATGGCTTTTCCGTGGAAAACTATATTTTTCCCGCAGGAGAGCAGAGCAAAAGCCCCGACACGCTTTTTTCGCTGCTGGAATTTCTCGCGGAAAAGCAATTTTCAAGAAAAGATGTGCTCGTCGCGCTCGGCGGCGGCGTAACAGGCGATCTGACCGGCCTTGCATCGGCACTGTTCATGCGCGGGATGCATCTTGTACAGATGCCGACGTCGCTGCTGGCGATGGTGGATTCCTCCGTCGGCGGAAAAACCGCTGTCAATTTAAAGGCCGGAAAAAACCTTGCCGGTGTATTCTGCCAGCCGGAGCTGGTGCTTTGCGACCTCGATTATCTGTCCACCCTGCCGCAAAAGGACTTTGCCGACGGCATGGCCGAGGTCATCAAATACGGCGTGATCGCCGACAGCGCGTTGTTCGACCTTGTCAAAGACGGCGACGTGCAAAAGAACCTGGAAGAGATTGTCACCGCCTGTGTGCGCATCAAGCGCGATGTGGTGGCGCAGGATGAATTTGACACCGGCGAGCGCGCAAAGCTGAATTTCGGCCATACGCTTGCGCACGCCATTGAAAAGAAGAGCGGCTTTGCCGTTTCGCACGGCGCGGCGGTCGCCATGGGCATGGTTGCCGTCTGCGCCATTGCGGACGCTAACGGGCTCAGCGACGCGCTGACGCTTCCGGCGGTCAAGGCGGCGGTGGAAGCCAACGGGCTGAGCGTCACGTCGCCCTTTTCACTGCCGACGCTGTATGAGGCTTCCATCGGCGACAAAAAACGCAGCGGCAACACACTGACACTTGTGCTGCCGAATGAAATCGGGCGCTGCTATCTGAAAACGGTTTCGCTCGATGCGTGGAAGGAGCTGCTCGCCACATGGACGTAAGTTTTTCAGCGTTTTCTCCCAAAGGCATTGCCGACGCACCGGCTTCCAAATCGGCCGGGCACCGTATGCTGATCCTTGCCGCGCTCTCAGACGGTGAAAGCGAAATTCGAATGAAAACATCCAACGAAGACATTGACGCAACGGTGCGCTGTTTGCAGCAGCTCGGAGCGACCATCACGCGCACAGACAGCGGATGGTCGGTCAATCCGATTTCAGCGCCGCCCGCTTCGGCAGTGCTCGACTGCGGCGAAAGCGGCTCCACACTGCGCTTTCTGGTGCCTATAGCCGCAGCGCTCGGTGTGAACGCAACTTTCACCGGGCACGGCAGACTGCCGTTTCGCCCGATGGACCCGCTGAAAGAAGCGCTGAAAAAAAACGGCGTTGCAGTCAGCGAGGGGTTTCCGCTTGAGATCAGCGGCAAGCTGCAAAGCGGCAACTTCACTTTGCCGGGCAATGTCAGCTCGCAGTTTTTCACCGGATTGATGTTAGCGCTCACACGCACGAGCGAAAAGAGCGTTGTTCAAGTCACGCCGCCGGTCGAATCCGCTTCCTATATGCGCCTGACACTGGAAACGCTGCGCCGATTCGGCGTTTCGGTCGACGAAAACCATGATGTCTACGCAATAACGCCCACCGTTCCGAAAAGCGGGGTTTACACAGTGGAAGGCGACTGGTCAAATGCCGCCGCCCTACTCTGCCTCGGTGCTGTGGTACGCGGACTTCATAAAAACAGCGCACAGGGCGATTGCAAGGTGCTAAGTGTTCTGCAAGCGTTCGGCGCTGAAATTCACACAGAAAATGACGTTGTACAAGCAAAGCTTTCCGCGCTGCACGGAATCAACTTTGACGCGTCAGACATTCCCGACCTTGTGCCCGTGCTCGCCGCCGTTGCAGCAACAGCCAAAGGCACAACGCACATCAACAGTGCAGCGCGGCTGCGGCTCAAGGAAAGCGACCGCATCGAAAGCACCTGCGCGCTGATCAATACGCTCGGCGGCTTTGCACAAGCAACCGATGACGGAATCATCATCCACGGAAAAACAGAACTTGCCGGCGGCACGGTTTCTTCCTTTGGCGATCATCGCATCGTCATGGCTGCCGCCGTTCTCGCACAAAATTGCAAAGCGCCTGTGATCGTAAAAGACGCGCAGGCGATCAACAAATCCTATCCGACTTTTTTTGAAACGCTGAAATCCATCGGAGGTGCACTTCATGTCCTGTAGTTTCGGTTCCAAATTTAAAATCACCGTGTTCGGCCAATCCCACAGTGACTGCATCGGCGTTGTCATCGACGGCGTTCCGGCAGGACTTCATCCGGATTTGGACGCGATTTCGGCCTTTTTGCGCCGCCGCGCACCGGGCAAAGGTGCGCACACAACAGCACGCAAGGAGACGGACGCACCGCAGATCCTTTCCGGTATTGTGGACGGCGTCACCTGCGGCGCACCGCTGTGCGCGGTCATTCAAAACGAAAACCGCCGCTCCGGCGACTATGACGCGCTTAAAAACCTGCCGCGTCCGGGACACGCGGATTTTACCGCGTTTGAAAAATTTGACGGCTACGCGGACACACGCGGCGGCGGCAATTTTTCCGGCCGTATGACAGCGCCGCTTTGCTTTGCCGGCGCAATCGCAAAGCAGATTTTGGCAGAAAGCGGCATTACCATCGGCGCACACATTTCACGGCTGGCGAAAATCGACGACGCGCCGTTTGATCCGATCGGCATAGACGCGAAAACACTCAAACAGATTGCCGAAAAAGACTTTCCGGTGCTCAGAGACGATGTAAAGGACGCCATGCTCGCTGCGATTGCCGCCGCAAAAGAAGACGGCGATTCCGTAGGCGGTGTGATCGAATGCGCGGCAGTCGGTCTGCCGGTCGGCTGGGGCGAACCGATCTTCGACGGCGCGGAAAGCATTATTTCGCATCTGGTATTCGGCATTCCGGCGGTCAAGGGCATTGAGTTCGGTAGCGGCTTTGCAGGCGCAGATCTGCGCGGCAGCGAAAACAACGACGCGTTTACCGTAAAAAACGGCGAAATCACCACAAAAACGAACTGTCACGGCGGCATTCTCGGCGGCATCACAAGCGGACAACCCTTGATTTTCCGCGCGGCGATCAAACCGACCCCGTCGATCGCCAAAGCGCAGACAACGGTCCATTTACAGACGCTGCAGGAAGAAACCATCACCATCGGCGGCAGACACGACCCGTGTATCGTGCCGCGTGCCGTTCCGTGTATGGAAGCGGCGATGGCGATTGCACTGTTGAATTTAGATTAAGGAGGCAAAGCATGGATTTAAAGGAACTCAGAAACGATATCGACAACATCGACGACCAGATCACAAAGTTGTTTGTGCGGCGTATGGAAGACGCGGCACAAATTGCAAGCTGGAAAAAAGAGCATGAGACCGCTGTTACAGACACGTCGCGTGAACGGGAGATCATCAATAAGCAAACCGGCAATGTGCCCCCTGCACTAGCCGGTTACACCAAAGTGCTCTATCAGACGCTCTTTGACGTCAGCCGTTCCTATCAGCACAGCAAAAATCACGCCCTGTCCGCACTTTGCGCACAGATGGACCGTGTGATCGAAACCACGCCGAAAGAGCGGCCGGAACGCGCTGTTGTTGCCTGTCAGGGTGTGGAGGGCGCCTACTCTCAGCACGCCGCCGATAAAATGTTTAAATATCCTTCCATCCTCTATTTTTCCGGCTTTGAAGAGGTGTTCAAGGCAGTGGACAGCGGACTTTGCCGCTATGGCGTTTTGCCGGTGGAAAACAGCACCGCAGGTTCGGTGAATGAGGTGTATGACCTCATGCGCAAATACCGCTTTTATATCACGCACAGCTTGAAGCTGTTCATCGGTCACGCCCTGCTTGCTCCGGATGGCGCTTGTTTAAAGGATATCAAAGAGGTCTATTCCCATCCGCAGGCGCTCGCGCAGTGTTCGGAATTCATTGCCAAGAACCAGTGGAAGGTGCACGCCTGTAAGAACACAGCAGAAGCCGCCAAACTCGTTGCCGAAAGCGGTCGCAAAGATATTGCCGCCATCGGCTCCAAGGACAACGCGGAGCTTTACGATTTGAACGTGCTCTCCACCGCTGTGCAGAACACGCAGA
This sequence comes from Clostridia bacterium, assembly GCA_017454485.1. Lineage (GTDB taxonomy): Bacteria > Bacillota > Clostridia > Oscillospirales > Acutalibacteraceae > UBA6857. The sequence continues at coordinate 89,172 of JAFTCX010000042.1, forward strand.
ACAACTACACGCGCTTCATTTGTATCTCCAAGGATCTCGAAATCTATCCCGGCGCGAACAAAACCAGCATCATGCTCACGCTGGCACACCGTCCCGGCTCGCTTTACCACACGATCTCGCGCTTTGCTGCGTTGGATCTGAACCTGACAAAGCTGGAAAGCCGACCGATCGCGGGTTCCAACTTTGAGTTTATGTTTTATTTTGACGTGGAAGCCTCGGTATACTCCCCTGCGCTGCGCACGCTCATCACAGAGCTGGAAGCGGAGTCGCAGCTTTTCACCTACCTCGGCTCCTACACGGAGGATTGACCATGAAGCAGCGTTTCGGCCTGCTCGGCCGCAAGCTATCTCATTCGCTTTCCCCGCAAATTCACGCGCTGTTCGGCGATTACAGCTATGAGCTGTTTGAGTGTGAGCCGGACGAACTTGACGCTTTCTTTGCTGATACGTCGCTCACGGGGTTTAATGTGACGATTCCCTATAAGCTCGAGGCCTTGCGGCGCTGTGATGCACTGTCGGAAACGGCACAGCGTATCGGCGCAGTCAACACCGTGATCCGGCGCGCAGACGGCACACTGTTCGGCGACAACACCGACGCCTTCGGGTTTTCCTTCATGGCAGCGCAGTGCGGCGTGAGCTTTGAGGGCAAGAAGGTGCTCATTCTCGGCACCGGCGGCGCAAGCAGAACTGTGCAGACGGCAGCAGTCGACGGCGGTGCAAAAGAGATCGTTCTGATCAGCCGCAGCGGAGAAAACAACTATCAAAACCTCTCTTGCCACGCAGATGCAGATGTGCTCGTCAACACAACGCCGGTCGGCATGTTCCCGAACAACTTGGAAGCGCCGCTCGATCTTACGCTGTTTCAAAACCGCCCGGCTGTGCTCGATCTGATCTATAACCCGCGCCGCACGGCATTGCTGTTGCAGGCACAGGCACTCGGCCTTCCCAACGCCAACGGTATGGCGATGCTGGTGGCGCAGGGAAAACGCAGTGCCGAGCTGTTTTTGGGTCAGCCGCTCGATGACAGCATCATTTCGCGCGCCACAAAAACGATGTTGCAAACACAATCAAATCTGGTGCTCATCGGTATGCCCGGCTGCGGAAAATCCACCGTTGCCGCGCTGCTCGGAAAACGGCTCGGCCAAACGGTACTGGATACGGATGCAGAAGTGGAAGCGCAGGCAGGAAAAAGCATCCCGCAGATCTTTGCCGCGCAAGGCGAAGCTGCCTTTCGAAACGCGGAGACCGCCGCGTGTGAAGCGCTCGGCAAGCAGCTCGGCGCAGTCATCGCCACAGGCGGCGGCGCGATCTTGCGCAAACGGAACCGCGATGCGCTGCGGCAAAACGGCGTGATCGTTTATTTACGCCGAAGCATTGACGCACTTGCGCGCGACGGGCGTCCGCTTTCCAAAGACAGGGCTGCGCTGCAGGCGATCTATCACGAACGCAAGGACATTTATGAAAGCTTTGCCGATTTCACGGTCGATGTGGACGACGACGCAAACGAAACGGCGGAAAGGATCCTCTCATGCATATTCTCGTAATCAACGGACCGAACCTCAATATGCTCGGCATCCGTGAACCTGCTATCTACGGCAGCGGCACCTATGCCTCGCTTTGTGAAATGATTCAAAAAAAAGCCGATGCGCTCGGCATCAGCGTAGAGTGTTTTCAATCGAACCACGAAGGCGCGCTGATCGACAAGATTCAGGCAGCCTACGGCACAGCGGACGGAATCGTCATCAATCCCGGCGGCTATACGCATACCAGCGTTGCGATCCTTGACGCGCTCAAAGCGGTCGCGCTGCCGACGGTGGAGGTCCATATTTCCGATGTGGACAATCGCGAAGCGTTCCGGCAGATCTCTTACGTCGGGCTTTATGCCGAGCAGCGTTTCGCAGGCTTCGGTTTTGAAGGGTACTGCATGGCGCTGGAGTATCTCGTCAGCCGCGCATGAAAACTTGGAAAGAACAGCAAAGGCACCCGCCGGAAAAGCGGATGCCTTTTTGTTTTTATATCTCTCGGCCTTCTGAATCCGGACCGTCAAGCTTGACGGACAGCCGAAAAAAATAATTATTTCAGAATCTGTAAGCAGCAGGAACGATCGTCCGGCAGATGGCCGTCGGCAAATACGCGGTAGGCGCCTGGATACACACGGCGAACGCCGTCTGCACCGAACAGGGAAAAGCTTTCGTCATCGAGTGGGAAGCTGACGGTTTGCGCCTGTCCGGGTTTTAAATGAATGCGCTTGAAGCCTTTGAGCCGCACGCGCGGCTGGTTTTCCAGCCCGGCGGAATCGATATAGAGCTGCACAACCTCGTCCGAGGCGCACTCGCCGATATTTTTCACAGTGACAGCAACGCCGATGTCCGTTTGATGCAAATCGGAATAGGCAAAGCGTGTATAGGAAAGTCCGAAGCCGAAGTCATAGAGCGGTTTGATCTTTCGATACATATAAGTCCTGCCGTGTTCCATTTCATAATCGTCAAACGGCGGCAGATCCTCTGTTTTCACCGGGAAGGCCAGCGGCAGCCTTCCTGCGGGCGATTCTTTTCCAAACAGCAGATCGGCGATCGCCGTGCCGCCGCGTTCGCCCGGATACCAGACTTCCAAAATCGCCGCAGCGTGCTCCGCGACCCAGGGAATCGACATCGCGCTGCCGTTTTCGAGCACCACGATCAGGTTTTCGTTGACTGCGTGCAGCTTTTTCAGCAGTGCGATCTGCTCTTTTGGCAAAGAAAGATCCAGCTTATCACGGCCCTCGCGCTCATATTGTATGCCGAGTCCGACCACAGCGATCACCGCATCAGCGTTCGCCGCGGCAGCAGCCTCGGCGGAGAACGCGTCGTTCACATCTTCATCCGGGGTGATCTGCCAAAGCAGCGCGCAGGCGGGCTTATCGGTGTTCTTGACAAAGCGCAGCGTAAAGCTGATGTGCTCGCCGCGCTGAAGACGGATTCCTTCGCCGCTTTTGAGTGCGCCGTGATCGAGGGTAAGCTCCGGCGGCGAACATTTTGCGCTGCCGGACGCACGCACGTCAAAGCGGTAGGAGCCGGTATAGGGCGCTTCGATTTCACCGCGCCAAAGGATGGAAAAGAATTCTGTTGTGATCAGCGGATCGGGCATCTGATCGTCCCATTTGAATTCCAGAACGGCATCGCTGCGCTTTTTCGGCAGACCCGTGAACACATCGTTGTCGTAATAGCTGCCCTCCACGCCGCTTTCGCCGTCATGGAACAGGAACGCGGCCGGAACCGTTTGAAAATCTGCGCCCGTCTCAGTGTAGTTCCACGGTGTAAAACGCACGTTGACATTTTCATAGGCGCGAATACCCGCCAGCGGCGTGACCGGCGTGTGCACAGGTATGCCGCTGTAATCGCCAAACTGTGCAAGATCGGCATTGTTGCCGCAAAGCGCCACGGTGATGTCCGTTTGCCGCAGCGGAAGAATGCCGTTGTTTTTGAGCAGAACAGCGGATTTGACCGCCGCTTCATAGGCAAGTCGGCCGTGCGCTTCGCAGGCAATCACCGAAAACGGCGTCTGATACCAAGGCAGCGTTTTCGGGTCGTCAAACTGACCGGCTTTGATACGTGCAATCAACACGCGCGTCACAGCTTCGTTGATCCGATCTTCTGTGACACTGCCGTTTTCCAGCGCTTCCTTCAGATACATTTTAAAAAAATCCTCTCCGCATTCCAGATCAATGCCGGCGTTCAGCGCCGCAGCAGCGGCGGCGACTTCGTTCGGTTCTTTGTGGTGGGCATCCCACAGGCAGCTTACACCGCCGCAGTCGGACACAACATAGCCGTCAAAGCCCCATTCATCGCGCAGAATCTCCGTGAGCAAACGGTGATTTTCGTGGCAGGGCACACCGTTGATGCCGTTATAAGCCGCCATGACCGCTTCCGGTTGTCCCTCCTGCACCGCCATGCGAAACGGCTCAAGGTGGTATTCGCGCAGCGTTTTTTCGCTCATTTTCGCGTTGCAGGACAATCGGTTATGCTCTTCGTTATTGGCGGTAAAATGCTTCGGCGTTGCGATCGCTTTCAGATAGGTTTCATCATAGCCCTGAATGCCGCGCACAAATGCCGCGCCGCTTTTTCCGGCGAGGAACGGGTCTTCACCGTAGGTTTCCGCTGTTCTGCCCCAACGCGGGTCGCGCGCAAGATTCAGATCCGGCGACCAGAAGGTCAAAAGTCCGTTATAGCGACCCTCATAGGGTTTTCCGCCGTTTTCTTCACGTTCACCGTGAAAATACTTTGCACGCGCTTCCGTTGAGACAGCGTCTGCAATTTTTTCAAGAAAAGCGTCGTCAAACATTGCGCCGAACGCGATTGCCTGCGGAAACACTGTAAACTTTCCGGGGCGCACAACGCCATGCAGCGCCTCGTTACCGTGGTAATATTTCGGGATGCCCAACCGTTCAACAGCTTCGGCAGTCTCCACAATCAGGCTCAGCTTTTCTTCGAGCGTGAGCAGCGCAGTGAGCTTGCAGGCACGCGCACGCACTTCGGGTGTTGTTTTCATAGAAGGACCTCGCTTTGTGTTCCGTCAACTCAGACGATTGTTTCTGTCAATCTCTCGCTTGTATTCTATTTCGGCTTGTCCAACAAATGTCCAACAAATCACCAAAATATATGTTAATAATTTGTAAAAAAAGATCCGCCGCTTTAACCGTTCAGCATCCGCGGCGGACCATGGATTTTAAAAGAATGTTCTTTCTTTACTTCGCTTCGGCGATCTTTGTCACACCGTCGCCGTAGATCGTTGTCCAGTCGTTTTTCATCGAAACAGGCACCCAGTCGAACTCTTCGCAAAGACCGAACATCTTTTGTGCCTTTTCTTCATTGCCGTTTTCACGCTCGGTGTCATCGCAGCAAAGCATAATAGCCAGACTCTTATACGGGTTGTTGCTCGTGCAATATTCCGCCATGCTCGCGTCGCCGGTCGAGTTACCGAAGGAAAGCACCGGCTGCACGCCGATCTCCTGCATGATGACCGTGACCTTGTTCATCTTGAGGTTCTTCACAATAAAGTCACCGCCGAGCACCAGCTTGTCGTCGTCATCATAGACGTAGTTCAAACCGTCGGTATCACCCTGATCCGGCGCAACGAGCGTTTCATCGGAACCGATGATCTGGCTGTTCGGAAGATTCAGCGGAGAATTGTCGACGATGCCGCGGACGATGAAACGGTCTGTGCCGCTGACAACATACACGGTGAAATCATTCGCCTGCAGATAGTCGATCACCTGCAGCATCGGCTGATACCAGCCTTCGCCGCGCGTCATGCCCGTAAAGCTCGGCATGGGCTGCTTTTTGAATTCCTGGATGTAGGCGTTGAATTCGTCCACAGTCAGGCCGGAGAATGCAGAGGCAACCGCCTTGCCGTGATCGACTTCCAGTCCTTCAAACGAAGCGCCGGTCTCATTTTGTTCCTTGATCTTGTTTGCAACTTCCTTTTCAAAATCGCTTGCCTTGTCCTTGTAGTCGGGATCGTCAAGCACACGGTATTTTAACAGGCAGTAATCAAAATAGTTCGGGTCGGTCTCGCAGAAGAGCGTGCCGTCAAGATCGAACACAGCGATGCGCTTTTCTACCGGAATAAAGTCCGCGCTGCCCTCTTTGGTGATCGCGTCCATATAGTCGATCAACGCTTTTTTTGCGGCGGCGTCCTGCGTCCAAAGCGAGAGGATCGATTCGCCGTCAACGGCGGACTGTGCGGCTTCAGGTGCTTGCGGCTGATTCTTCCAGCCGACACCGAAGCCATACAGGCAGCTCACAACGATCAGCAGGCACAGCAAAACGGCTGTAAGGGCTTTCCATGTTTTAATGTTTTTCATAAGTGTAATTCATCCTTTCTAAATCTTATGAAAATGATGCGAGGGTTCAGCCTTCTTCGGAAGCGGCAGAAACCAGGTCCTTTGCGGCAGTCAGCGCAGCGGCAACGTCGGATGCAGCAATCTGCAGTTCTTGAGCTGTGGTGGTGCTGCTTGCAAGGAGCGCTTCCGCACGCTGCAGTCTGGTGTCAAGGTCGTCGGCAAATTCCGCAAACGACGCGTTATCTTTGATCTCATCATAATAGCTTCTCGCACCGGCAATCGCTTCGGAAAGCGCTGCTCTCGCTTCATCGGCAGCAGTTGCGGCAGCCGTTGAAACAGCCGTTGAAACAGCGGTGGAAACCGCTTCGCTCACACCGCTTTCGCTGACGGCTTCACTTGCGGCGTCATCGCTGACCGGTTCGTTTTCGCCGGCGATTGCATCGCCTTCCACGGGAACAAGGGTGAACACCGTGCCGATCAGTTTGTCGGCTTCCTGCTCATCCTGCCATTCCAGTGTGCCGTTCTCATGGAACACAACGCGTCCGACGCCGTCGGTGTACTCCACGGTCTCCTGCGCAACCTCGCCGTTTTCGTCATAAACAACGTATTTCTTTTCGCCGTTGCTGTAATTGACGCGCAGCGTGTCAATGTCAAACAGGCCGCTCATGTTGTATTCATACGTTTCGGTTGCGCTCTGGCCCCAGGATGCGGTGATTTTCGCGTCGTTTTCGCCGTCGGCTGCCACAGTGATGGTGCAGCGGTCAGCGGCATAAACGCCGATAAAATTCATCACGGGGTTTTGTCCATCTTTGACTTCCGGTTCGGGTTCTGTCTTTTTCCCGCAGGCTGCGAAAGCAAGAACAATGGCTGCGACCGCCAAAAGTGCGATCATGATTTTGAGTGTTTTTTTCATCTGAGATGACCTCCTTAAAAGAATTACAAATTAAATACCGAGCAATGCGCAGATTTTGACATAAAAACGCACGATCGGCTCGAGGATCTTCTTTTCAAAACTCCAGATATCCTCGCAGTTGCGTTTCAGCGCAGAGGTAGTTGGATCCGTCTCCATTTCCGACGCGCTCGCCGGATGGATTCTTTGCACCTCGTTTTGACAAAGCAGACCGTCCTCGCTGTATTTCAGGAAGACAAACTTGTTTTCAAAGAAGCGGATCGCGCCGAGGGTGAGCGCATTTGTTGACGTTTCGGTGTTGTGGTTTCTGGTGTAACCGATGTAACCGCAGTTCGTGTAGGTGAAGTTGAGCGTCTCTTCGGTATAGCTGTTATTTCCGAGCTTTTTCGCCACAGGAATACGCACGGTATCGCCGGGCGCCATAAAGTTGACGGAGCCGCCGATATAATCGTCAAAGTCGCCGGAATGGTTGTGTGCGAACAGGAAGATGATGTCGAGGCTCTTGGCAGCTTCGTTGATCACGTCAAAGATATAAGAGGCATAGTAATTGTCGCCGCCGAAGGTGCGGGTCGTGTGATGCAGCGGCACATGGGTGATGAAGATCACCGGGCGGTTGTCGCCGGCTGCGATCATAGCATCAAGCGCGTTTTTGATATTCTTCGCAGTTTTCTTCACCGTTTTTTTCGCCTGCGTTCTCAAAAACTGCAGCCACGGATAATCGTCTTCATTGATCAGATAAAAGCAATAGGTGCCCATGTCATACATGCCGGTGGGATAAAACGCCGGAATTCTTGAATCGTGGTTGCCCTGCGCTGTGATGATGTCGTCGGGGTTGCCGTTTTCATAGACCGACTTGTACTGATCGCGCAGTTGGATAATGGCCGGCGACGCGTAATCGTTGAGCAATCTGGAATAATCGCCGCCAACCAGAAGCGCATCGGGTTCGGGCAGGCCGTCATCGTGCATCACGCGCAAAATCTTGCCGAAATTGTTGAACGCACCGGGGCCATAGGTTTGACAATCGGAAAAGGTCACCAGATTGGTATACGCTTTTTCGGCAAACGCACCGCTTTGGGACACGGCCGCAACCGCCGTAAAGACGATGGTCAGCGACAACAGCAGAGCGAGCAAGGCGGCAGAGATTTGTTTGGCTTTTTGTTTCATAATATTCGACTCCTTTAAAAATCCGGGTGGATTATTTTTGTTACTTCATTTTACACTTTCCGAATGGTAAAATCAAGACCGCTGCGAAAAAAAATCATTATCAAAAACAGACCGTCGAGTCCTATCGGTCCGATGCAATTCAGGCTTTGTTATCAAGTACCGGATGATTAAATCGGAGTGTGAAGATTGGCGAGAAAATATTTCGTCAGATGTAACAGAAATCGCGCAGACAACCTTCCGGTTTTCAAGAGATTTCTGTGCAAAATGACGGAAAATTTACCGTCAAGATTTGCATATCCGAGTTAATCAGTGGGTACTTAGCAAAAATGCGCAGAAAAGCAGCGCGATCAGCCGTGTTTGCTTCCTTTTCACGGCTTTAGTTCAAATAGGTGTGGAAGAACGTGTCCAGCTTATCGAACGGAATGGCGTTTTTGGAGCCGCCGTCATACAAATCGGTATGCGATGCACCGGGGATCAGAAGCAGCTCCTTATTGTCGGTATATTTGCTGTCTTTCACCATATTTGCATACGCGTCTTTGCCGAAGTAGCAGGAGTGCGCCGCATCGCCGTGCACGACCAGGACTGCAGAGCGGATCTCGTTGGAATACTGCAGGATCGGCTGGTTGAGAAAGCTTTCGCAGCCGATGACGTTCCAGCCGCCGTTGGAGTTGAGTGAACGCGGATGATAACCGCGCGCGGTTTTATAATAATCATAATAATCTTTGACAAAATACGGGGCGTCTTCCGGCAGCGGATCGACCACACCGCCGCCGAGCGTATAATCGCCGGCTTTCAAATCGGCAATGCGCTGTGCGCACATGGCGGCACGTTTTTCATAGCGCGCTTCCTCACTGTCTTCGGAATCAAAATAGCCCTTCGCATTCACACGGGTCATGTCATACATCGTCATGGCAGCCGTGGCTTTGACGCGCGTGTCCAGCGCGGCGGTGTTGATCGCCATGCCGCCCCAACCGCAGATGCCGATGATGCCGATGCGCGCAGGATCGGCTTTTTCGTGCAGCGAAAGATAATCGACCGCCGCCATGAAATCTTCGGTGTTGATGTCCGGCGACGCCATATAGCGTACATTGCCGCCGCTTTCACCGGTGAACGACGGATCGAACGCAAGCGTCAAAAAGCCGCGCTCCGCCATGGTTTGCGCATACAAACCGGCGCACTGCTCTTTCACTGCGCCGAACGGACCGCAGACCGCAATGGCCGGCAAAGGACCGGCAGCACCCTTCGGCATATACAGATCCGCCGCCAGTGTGATACCGTAACGGTTCACAAATGCGACTTTGCTGTGTTCGACATTTTCGCTTTTGAAAAAAGTCTTATCCCACGCCTGTGTCATGTTCAAGTTTTCTGCTTTCATCGCTAAAATCCTCCTTGGACTTGATTTTTTTATTAGAGTATGCTATCATTGTAATACCTAAACCTGACTTTATGTCAAGAGTTTTTTAAAAAAAAGAGGTGTAATTTATGTATTCGATCGGTCAGGTATCCGAAATGTTCCATCTTCCCGTTTCCACATTGCGCTACTACGACAAGGAAGGGCTGTTCCCCTATATGGAGCGCAGGTCCGGCATTCGCAGGTTCAGCGAGCGTGAACTGGAGGCGCTGCGCGTGATCGAATGCCTGAAAAAGTCCGGACTGGAGATCAAAGAGATCAAACAGTTCATGGCATGGTGTGTGGAAGGACCCGCGACCTACCCTGAGCGCAAAGCGCTGTTTGAAACGAGGAAGCAGGCTGTGGAAGAAGAGATGCTGCGGCTGCAAAAAACGCTCGATATGCTCAAGTTCAAGTGCTGGTATTATGAGACCGCGATCCGTGTCGGCAGCGAAGATCGACTGAATGAAATGCTGCCGGATCATCTGCCGCCAGAAATACAAAAGCTTTATGACAGTGCACATGCATAAAAACGGCGTCTTCGCTATTTCTGCGAGGACGCCGTTTCTTTAGATCATTTCCTTCTGCCGGGCCTTTCAGCCAGACAATCATACAAGACAAAAGCAGGTCAGCGCAAAACCGATGACGCGTCTGTTTTCATTCTTCGTCAGTTTTCATGATGCCGAGAACATCGGGAACACCCAGCGGCATGAGCACTTTCATCGCCAGCCCGTATGCAATTTCAAGCGGCGTCAAAAGCGGCAACACAAAAACCAAAAGCATTTTCCACATAGTACAGTCTCCTTTCAGTGAAAGATCATCAGTGAATATCAGTTGTTGAACAAACGAAACAGAATCATGACAAAGAAGGACGAGATCACATCAAAGATTCCGTCAAGAAAACCATAAAAACCGTTCAGCATATCATTCGCCCCTTAAAAAAGATTTCCGGCAGATGCTGTTTTTTCAGTTTCAGCTGCCAAGATCATTATACACGTTTCTTTTTCAAAACGCAAGTAAAAATGAAGATAAGCCCCGCTGCACCGCAGCAGAGCCTTCGTCAAAGAAATACAGTCACATTCATGCGCCGTCCAAAATCTCCTGTGCAATCACGCGACGGGTCACGCAGCGATCCATCGCCTGCTTTTCAATAAAACGGTGCGCTGTTGGCTCATCCATGCCGCGCTGTTCAATCAGCAGCCATTTAGCGCGGTTCACCAAACGGATCTCCTCCATTTTTTCCTGCAGGGTGAGCGTCTTTTTTTCAGTCTTGCGCAGCCGTTCATACGCTGTGACCATCCAATGCAGCGCTACCGCCATACGCGCAGCAGACGTCGGTTTGAGCATGGTGAACACACCGTGGGGCGTCAACCGAGCTGTCAGCTCGGCATAAAACGCTTCGCGCACCAGCAAAAGCGCAATGCTGTTGCCGATGCTGCCGACATCAACGGCAAAACGCACGCCCATATCGTCCGGCAGCGGCGCGTTGATGATGACAAGATCGAACGTGCGCTGCAGCATCTCGCGTTTTGCAGCGCTGATATCCGAAACGATTTTGACCGGTTCAAACGAGGATGAAGGCAGCAGCGGCAAAAGCGCAGCGTTGAATTTTTCCGCTGCGGAAACCACAAGCACGCTGTAAACGTGTTCCCTTAAACTCATGGCGCTGCCTCCTTTCGTCATTGATTCCTCTGTTATCTGTTGCAGTAAATATCAAGCACCTGCGCAGGCACATGCGCACGAATAAAACTGCTGCCTGCCGCTGCGCTGTTTGCCGCCGCCAGCGACGCCGGCAGGCGGTCAAAGGTTGAAAGAAACTGCGCGTCGGCTTTGAACAAGTTCACGTCGCAAGGCTCCGACAACGGCAGTTGCTTTTCTATTCCGTCGAGCGCGGCATAGATAATCAGCGTAAAGGTCAGATACGGGTTTGCCATCGGGTCGGCAGACCGCAGCTCCATGCGGCGGTATTCATCTGCGGCGGCAGGGATGCGGATGAGTTGAGAGCGGTTTTCACACGACCAGGAAAGATAGCTCGGCGCCTTGTTTTTTCCAAGCCGCTGATAGGACTGTTCGGTCGGATTCAAAAACGCCGTCATGCTCTGCACATGGGTCAGCACCCCGGCGATCACATTTTGAAACACACCTTCGCGGTCACAGGGCTGCACGGAAAGATTGATATGGAACCCGTTGCCCGGCGCGTCGGCCAGCGGCTTTGCGGAAAAATCGGCGCAAAGTCCGTTGCGGTGCGCAACCGTTTTGACAATCATCTGGAACGTCTGCGCCTGATCTGCGGCGGTCAGCGCATCGGCATAACGGAAATCGATCTCGTTTTGTCCGGGGCCTTCCTCGTGATGGGAACTTTCCGGTCGGATGCCCATCTGTTCCAGTGTCAAACAGATTTCGCGCCGAACATTTTCGCCGCGGTCATCGGGCGCTAGATCCATATATCCCGCTTTGTCATACGGCTTTTTGGTCGGTTCGCCTTCTTCGTCAAGTCGAAACAGATAAAACTCCTGTTCGGCGCCAAAGAAGAACGTATAGCCCCTCTCGCGTGCTTTTTGCATCGCGTCTTTGAGCAGACTGCGCGTATCACATTCAAACGGCGTGCCATCCGGATAAGTGATGCGCGTGAACATACGCACAACCCTGCCCTGCTCCGGGCGCCACGGCAGCAGCGCCAACGTATCGGGTTCTGGCCAAAGCAAAAGATCGGAGTGTGTTTCGTCGCCGAAACCCGAAATGGCCGAAGCATCAAACGCGATTCCGTAAGTAAACGCACGTTCGAGCTCTTCGGCAAGGATCGAAATATTCTTTTGCTTGCCGAACACATCGCAAAACACCAGACGAATAAACTTTACATCCTCCTCCTGCACGTATTGCAGCACCTCATCTTTGGAAAATTGCAAGAGAATGCACCTCCTTATAGAAAAAAACGCCCACTTCGGCGCAGACTACAGCTGCCGAAATGAACGCCTTTGCTCATTGATTCTATTATACGCGAATTTCCGTTTTACGTCAAGCTCAAGCGAAAAAACACATTTCACAAAACAAATGCACGTTTTTTCTCGGTTTTTGGTTCTTTTGCAAAATTCTAAAAAATTTTTAGGAATCGTGTTGACAAATGCGCGGTTTTTGGTGTAGAATGCCAAACAGAAGGCAACGGGGTCTTTGAGCAATGCGCTTGAAGACCCTTTTCTTTATCAAAAATTCATATTACAAAGGCAAAGACGTCTTTGCGGCAGCCACCGCTGCCGCGCGGCGTCTTTTTCTATTTCAAGGAGGTCAAATCATGTCATACGTCAATGAAGTCATCAGCCGGGTGATCAAGGAAAACCCGAACGAGCCGGAATTCCATCAGGCGGTCAAGGAAGTACTGCAGTCGCTTGAGCCGGTTGTTGCGAAAAACGAAGCGCAAATGCGCCGCGACGCACTGCTGGAGCGTTTGGTCAACCCCGAGCGGCAAATCAAATTCCGCGTGCCCTGGATCGACGACAACGGTCAGGTCCATGTCAACACGGGTTACCGCGTGCAGTTCAACAGCGCCATCGGTCCCTACAAGGGCGGTCTGCGTCTGCATCCGAGCGTCAACCTCGGCATCATCAAATTTCTCGGCTTTGAACAGATCTTCAAAAACTCGCTGACCGGTCTTCCGATCGGCGGCGGCAGGGGCGGCTGTTATTTTCACCCCAAAGGAAAAAGCGACCGCGAGATTATGGCGTTTTGCCAAAGCTTTATGACGGAGCTTGCCAAGCATATCGGCGAAGACACCGACGTGCCCGCCGGTGATATTGGCACCGGCGCACGTGAGATCGGCTTCATGTTCGGCATGTATAAGCGTCTGCGCAACACCTTCACCGGCGTTCTGACCGGCAAAGGTCTGCCGTTCGGCGGTTCGCTTGCACGCACAGAGGCAACCGGCTACGGTCTGCTTTATATTACACAGGAAATGCTGAAATGTCATGACATCGATATCGCAGGCAAGACAATCTGCGTTTCCGGCGCGGGCAACGTGGCAATCTATGCCATTGAAAAAGCGCAGCAGCTCGGCGCAAAGGTCGTCACCTGCTCTGATTCCACGGGTTGGATCTACGATGCAGACGGCATCGATGTGGCGCTGCTCAAGGAAATCAAGGAAGTCAAACGCGCCCGTCTGACAGAATATGTCGCAAGCAGACCGAACGCAGAATATCACGAAGGCAAAGGCGTTTGGAGCATTCCGTGCGACATCGCGCTGCCGTGCGCAACGCAAAACGAGCTGCATCTCGCCGACGCGAAACAGCTTGTTGCAAACGGTGTGACCGCCGTAGCCGAAGGCGCTAACATGCCGACGACCGAGGACGCAACGGCTTATCTGCACGAACAGGGCATCCTTTTCCTGCCGGCAAAGGCGGCAAATGCCGGCGGCGTTGCAACCTCCGCGCTTGAAATGAGCCAGAACAGCGAGCGTCTGCACTGGACGTTTGATGAAGTGGACGCAAGGCTCAAGGAGATCATGGTACATCTCTATCATAACATCGACGATGCTGCCAAAAAATACGGTTTTGACGGCGATTATGTGGTCGGCGCAAACATCGCGGGCTTTGAAAAGGTCATGGAAGCAATGAATGCGCAGGGCATCGTTTAAGCGGGTTTCCCGCAATTCGGCAAAGACACGCGGCACGGGACATGATTCTTTCTCCTCTCTGGTTTTATGATTTGGCGGTCATAAAACAACCTTTTAGATCGACCGTGTCAGTGTTGATAAAGGGCAAAGGTTTTCCGGCAACACGGCGCCTTTGCCTCTTCTTTTTGCCGGATTCAAATCTGATTCTCGTCGCGCTCCTGCTTTGCGATGTCGATCGTGCCGTTGTAATCCGTGGGATAATCCTTTTCCGGCGTGAGCGCAGCAAGGTCGCCGCCCACGCGGTCATGAATCATCTGTGCAAGATACGCTGTGACGCCCGTTTCGTCCACCTTAGGGGTTACGGAGGAAACCACGTCGGCTGTGGTTGTGTTTGCGGAGCTGAAATAGAGCACCAGCGTTTTCGCGTGATCGGAAGCTGCCGCAGCAGTTGATTGCGTTGCATCTGACGAAAAATTTCCTCGCCAATCTTCACACACCGAGTGAATCAGCGGGTACCTAAATTATAACACACCATTTTTCATTTCTTATTAACTTAATTTGAAAAACCCCTTGAAAATTTCTAAAAAATCCATATAATAATAAGGAAAATAATAAACTCGAAAAAAATGTAAATTTTCTGTGAAAAGGGATGACACGCAAATGCTCCTCTGCTACGCCGGACAGATAGACAGACAGAATAAGTCTGCCCTTTTTTACTACCCTTTGAAACTGCGGCCGTAATGCCTTTCTTTGTTGCAGTCTTTTTTTTATTTTTTATTTTGCCCAAAAGGGCAGAAGGAGGAATCTTTATGACCAAAACACCCATACGCAAATCCATCAGTATCCTGCTGTCGCTGCTCATGCTGCTGTCCGTATTCAGTGTCACGGCTTTTGCCGGATCTCCATCGGGCGACACTAGCGGCGAACTTCACACCGATACCAACGTCACCAACGGCGGGGCTGGCATCATGTCAGAAACCATTGACACCACGCAGGGACCGTGGGAAGAATCCTATAACTTTGATGGAAATGACGTTAGAATTTATGCAGTGGAAGGAGGCGGATATGGAGATGGACATGGATTTCATTTGTATGGTGATGATTTCTATGCAAATATTAAAGCTCGAAACGCACAGAGACCTATAACGATCACGGGGGCGGAAGTCACCAGCGGCGAAAACCCTATCAGTTGGTTAAGACCGTTGAAAGGAACTATGACGGTTGACGGGGATACCGCTATCATCAGCGATGTCTACAGCAGCACGCTGCGGTTGGAATCGGAAAGTAACCTTCGTATCAAGGAGGTAAAGGTTTACTACTACTATGCCGTTTCCGGTGTAACGCTCAACGAAACAAACGCCAAAATGAACATCGGTGACACTATGACGCTGACTGCGACCGTCGCGCCCGACGACGCCATGTACAAAAACGTGACGTGGGCAAGCGCGAACCCCGATATCGCCACGGTCAGCGACACAGGCGTTGTGACCGCTGTCGCGCCCGGCAGAGTCAACATCACCGCCACCGCAGATAACGGAACCGCCGATACAAGCGATGACAAGATCGCGACCTGCTCCGTGCGTGTGATCGGGGAGGTTGAAACGACGCTTTCTTATCTTGCCTGGGATGAAACAAGCAAAACACTGGTTGAAAAAACAGGCGACGAAGCCTGCAAAAACTATGAATTGATCACCGCAAGCACCACAGCCTTAGAGGACGGCAAATGGTATACGATGAACGATGATACCACCGTCAGCAGCCGCATCGATGTCAACGGCACCGCGCACCTGATCCTGAGGGACGACATGATTCTGACCGTTCCCAAGGGTATCACCACCACCGGCGCGACCCTCAACATTTACGGCCAACGCGCGGGTACCGGCGAGCTCTATGCCGGAAGGCAACAGGACGGGTATACCCCCGTGCCAAGAAATACAGCCTGTATCGGCGGCGTTGGTAATGCAGATGGC
>JAFTCX010000005.1 GCA_017454485.1 Clostridia bacterium
CAAAATGTACGTTTGTCAATGATGTGAGACAAAGTTGTTGAAAAAAGAAGTACGAGATTAGAATAAGCTTAGCGGATGGATGCAAGCGCCTTGGGAAGCGACCGAAGGCGTAGCCGAGGGAGCTTCCCAAGGCGGCGAGGGCGGTCAAATAGCCTCTAACTGAGCGCGTTTTTGAATGGGTGAAATCCAGCCGAGAACTTGCATTGGAATATGATTGGAACGGCGCAGGTATCGTTGCATCTGAATCAGTAAATCTTTGTAAGAATAAAACCTCAAGTGATTGTAAAACCGTTCTTGATCGTTTCGATGGCTGCGCTCCACTTTTCCATTATGCCATGGTGTGCGAGGCCGGATCAGTTTATGTGTGATTGAATAGTGTTCACAAAAAATATCAAATGGATGTTTTTTCTGTGTCTGTGAAGTGTGTGTAAACTCACCGCCATTGTCAGTCTGAATAGTATCCGGCGCATAACCGAAATATATAATTGCTCGTTTCACAAAATCGACGGTTGAATAACTGCTTTGCTCCATATATGGATAGATAAATCGCTCTCTCGTTGCTTCCTCTATCATGGTGTACTGATAGAATTTCTGTTCGTCTGTACCTGCATAGCAGGCAGTCGGCACATATTTCACATCCATTTGCCACTTGATGCCAAGCTGCTCCGGTGTGTCATATTTTCCTAAATGCTTTGATTTCTTTTTTGTGGATTCCACTTGTTTTCGATATCCAAGTCGAACGAAAACCCGATACAAGGATCCCGGATGTCTTGTGTATCCTTTATCCGCTTTCAGTTTACCGTACAATTCACAGATCGAAATGTTGGGGTTCCTTCTGTGGTAGTCCCTGATCCATTTCAATTCCTGTTCTGTATGTGAATTCGGATGTGGTGTCAACGGTCGATGAGATTTATCTTTCAACGATTCCTTTGTTCCATCAAACTTTTTATTCCACCGATAGAGCGATGCTCTTGAAATATGATACCGTCGGCAGACTAAATCCGCGTTGTTCCATCTCCTAAAAAGTTGAACTGCGTGATACTTTGTGTTTAAAAGATGTGGACTTTTGATCTTCGGTTGTGTTATACTTGTCATGGTGATTGAGTCCCTTCTTGTTAGTTGTGGTTGTGGTAAACTTATTCTAACAAAACTCAATCACTTTTTCTATACTCTTTTGTCTCACATCAATTGTAAACCTACAAAAAAGTTGCAAGTATTTTTTCGTCAAGGTTGTATTTTTTTGCGCGTTATGGTAAAATAAAACGAATAACGAATCAAGAGGGATCAAAATGAAACCAACCCGTTGTGCCGGTGTGCTGCTGCACATCACCTCCCTGCCCGGACCGTTCGGCTCCGGCGTTTTGGGCGAAGAAGCCGCCGCCTTTGTTCGGCAGCTTTCCGAGATGCATTTCCATTACTGGCAGGTGCTGCCCCTGTGTCCCGTGGACGCGAGCGGTTCCCCCTATTGCTCCTTCAGCGCCTTTGCGGGCAATCTTTCGCTGATCGATCCGCGCAAGCTGCACGAAGACGGACTGCTCACCGAAGCAGAGGTGCGTGAAAACAACTACGACGGCAGCATCTATACCGCAAGTCACGCCTTTGCACTAGAGCATCGGCTTGCTTCACTGAAAAAAGCCTTTGTGCGCCGAACAGATGACCATCAGGCGCTCACTGCGCTGTTTGCAGAACAAAACCCCTGGGTGCGCGATTACGCGCTGTTTATGGCGCTCAAGGATGCAAACGAGCAAAAGCCCTGGTGGGAATGGCCAAAGGAACAGGCGGACGCGGCGCAGGCAAGAAAGCAGGCGGATTCTTTCCGCGAACAGATCGATTTTTATATCTTTGCCCAGTACATTTTCTTCACGCAGTTCCGTGCGCTGAAGGAATACGCCAACAGCCACGGCGTCTTTCTGATCGGTGATATGCCGATCTATGTCAGCCTTGACAGTGTGGACGTCTGGAGCAACCGTGCGCTGTTTGAAATGGACAAGGAAACGTTTTCGCCCGCCCGTGTGGCCGGTGTGCCGCCCGATTATTTTTCCGAGGACGGCCAGCTTTGGGGCAATCCGCTGTATGACTGGAAAGCGATGAAAAGAGGGGGCTACGCCTGGTGGATTGACCGCATCCGCCACGCCGGGAAGCTGTATGACCGCGTAAGGATCGACCATTTCCGCGCCTTCGCGTCCTATTGGGCGGTTCCGTTCGAGAGTAAGACCGCTAAGGTCGGCGTTTGGGAAAAGGGCCCCGGCATGGCGCTGTTCAAGGCGGTGGAAAAAGCTTTGCCCGACGTGGATATCATCGCGGAGGACCTCGGCATCTTCGGTGAAGATGTGGTGCAGTTGCTTGCAGACACCGGCTTTCCGGGAATGCGCGTGGTGCAGTTCGGCTTTGATCCCGGCGGCGACAGCACCCATTTGCCGCATAATTACCCGAAAAACTGCATCGCCTATCTCGGCACGCACGACAACAACACACTGCTCGGCTGGCTGTGGGACGCTGCACCTGCCGAACGCGATTACGCGCTGCGCTACTGCTGCTTCGGCGGCAGAGAATGGGGCGAGGGCGGCTTTTATTCCGGCTCCTGCCGTGCAATCATTGAAACGGTCTGGCGCAGCAGCGCCGATACGGCGATCGTTGCCGTGCAGGATATGTGCGGCTTCGGCAAGGACGCACGCATGAACATTCCCGGGACGATGGGCGAAAACTGGACATGGCGCATCAGCGCCGACGCGCTGTCCATGATCGATCAGAACTACTACCGGCAGATCAACGATATTTACAGAAGATACTACTCTCCGGAAAGGACGAACAACCATGGTTAAAGTAATCAAAAACGCCGTCCACTACGCAGGCTGCAAGCTCATTGACGGCAGCGAACGCGAACAGGCCGAACAGCTCTGTGCGCTCGGGCTGACCGACGCCGGCAGAGACGGCACGATCGCCTATTCGATTTTGCGCGCGCACAACCAAAGCGGCAACGCCGACGCGCTGCAGATCAAATTCGATTCCCTGATCTCCCACGACATCACCTATGTCGGCATCATCCAGACCGCACGCGCAAGCGGACTGAAGGAATTCCCGATTCCCTATGCGCTGACAAACTGCCATAACAGTCTTTGCGCGGTCGGCGGCACAATCAACGAGGACGACCATGTGTTCGGTCTTTCCGCAGCCAAAAAATACGGCGGCATCTATGTGCCGGCGAATCAGGCGGTCATCCACCAGTACGCGCGCGAAGAGATGGCGAAGTGCGGCAATATGTTGCTCGGCTCCGACAGCCACACGCGCTACGGTGCGCTGGGCACCATGGGCGTCGGCGAAGGCGGCCCGGAGCTTGTGAAACAGCTTCTCAAAAACACCTGGGACATTCCGGCCCCGCAGGTCGTGTGCGTATATCTTGAAGGAAAACCGCCCAAGGGCATCGGTCCGCACGACGTTGCGATCGCGCTTTGCGGCGCCGTGTTCAAAGAAGGACTTGTCACAAACAAGGTGCTTGAATTCGTTGGCCCCGGCGTGAAAAATCTGAGCGCGGATTTCCGCATCGGCATCGACGTGATGACCACCGAAACGGCGTGTCTGTCCTCCATCTGGGAGACGGACGACGAGATCAAAAAGTTCTATACCGTGCACGGCAGACCGGCCGATTATAAAGCACTGCACCCGCAGGACGGCGCCTATTACGATATGGCCATCCGCATCGACCTTTCGGCAATGCAGAGCATGATTGCGCTGCCGTTCCATCCGTCCAACGCCTTCACGATCCATGAGCTGCAGGCAAATCCCGGTTTGCTGCGCGAGGTGGAAGAAGCGGCAAAGGCACAGTTCGGCGACAAGGTCAATTTCTCTTTGCAGGATAAGATTCGTCCCGAGGGCATCTATGTCGATCAGGGCGTGATCGCGGGCTGCTCCGGCGGTATGTTTGAAAGCATCTGCGAAGCGGCGAGCATTCTGGACGGAAAATCCACCGGCGACGGCTATTTCAATCTTTCCGTTTACCCCTCAAGCGTGCCGATCAACCTTGCGCTGCTGAAAAACGGTGTGCAGCAAAAGCTGCTGGAGGCCGGCGCGGTGTTCAAGCCCTGCTTCTGCGGCCCGTGCTTCGGCGCAGGCGATGTGCCCGCCAACAACGGCCTTTCCATCCGTCACACCACGCGCAACTTCCCGAACCGCGAGGGCAGCAAACCCGGCGACGGTCAGCTTTCCTCTGTTGCGCTTGTGGATGCGCGTTCCATCGCCGCAACGGCGGCGGCAGGCGGCATTCTCACCGCCGCGACCGATGTGGATTACGACAGCGTCTGCTATGAATACAGCTTTGAAAAGGGGGTTTATGACCGCCGCGTATATCAGGGCTTCGGCAAGGCCGACCCGGACGCTCAGCTGCGCTTCGGTCCGAACATCACCGACTGGCCGCAGATGTATGCGCTCGAGGAAAACCTGCTTGTGAAGCTCGCCGCTGTATTGCACGACGATGTGACCACCACGGACGAGCTGATTCCCTCCGGTGAAACCTCGTCTTACCGCTCCAATCCGCTGCGGCTGAGCGAGTTTGCACTCTCGCGCCGCGAACCGCTGTATGTGCCGCGTGCCAAAGCCGTTGCGGCAGAGGAGGCCAAACGCCGCGCAAGTGGTTCCGATGAAGTGATCCGCGTGCTGAAAAAGGTGACGGACAACGCCGAAGCTGTGGCAAAGCACACCCAGTTCGGCTCCTGCGTGTTCGCCAACCGTCCCGGTGACGGCTCTGCGCGTGAGCAGGCGGCGTCCTGCCAAAAGGTGCTCGGCGGCTTTGCGAATATCTGCTATTCGTTTGCCACAAAGCGCTACCGTTCCAACTGCATCAACTGGGGCATTTTGCCGTTCACGCTCGATGAAAACACACCGTTCCCCTATGAGGTGGACGACTATGTGTTTGTGCCCGGCATCCGCGAAGCGATCAAAAACGGGGTGGAGACCATTCCCGCCAAGGTCATTGCAAAGGACGGCGTGCACGAGATCACCCTTTATGTCAAGGGGCTGACCGAGGATGAAAAAACAATCATCCTTGAGGGCTGCCTGATGAACTACTACAAGGCTCAGATGAAATAAGGTGATTTCATGAAAGATACAAAATCTACAACGATTCTTCCGTCCGGTTTTACGATCACAGCGCACGCCGGTGCGCTTGACACCGAAGCGAACACATTGGATTCCGTTCGTGTCTGTCTTGAAAACGCGGATATCGCGGAGATCGACCTGCGGTTTTTGCCAGACGGCACGCCCGTGCTCTCTCATAACAGTCCGTCAGCGGACGCAGCCCGGCTGGAAGACGCATTCCGCCTGCTCAAGCAATTCCCGGATAAACGGATGAATGTTGACGTAAAAGCGACGACCGACATGCCGCTGGTGCAGAAGCTCGCGGAAGAGATCGGTGTGCTGCCGCAGGTGTTTTTTACCGGCGTCGTCAAGCGCTTTGTTGCCGCCGTCCGTGCAGGCGCGCCGAAGATTCCCTATTATTTGAACGTCGATCTGATTCCGCTTTTCTCTTCCGGCAAAGCTTATGCAAACCATCTTGTACATCTTGTGCAGCTAAACGGCGCAATCGGACTGAACTGCAATTACGGCTGCGCCACATCGACCATTGTGCAGGCGTGTCACCGGCACGGACTGCTCGTTTCGCTTTGGACAGCGCGCAGTGAAGACGCGGCAAACAAAATTTTGTCGCTCGGTGCGGACAACCTGACAACGACCATGCCCGACAAAGTGCGGAAAATGGCAAGCGCCGGAGATTGAGATATGTTTTTTGAAGAACTGCAGCAGGGGATGACGCGCACACTTTTGCCGGTGACGGTCGAGCGGGAAGAAATGCTCGACTTTGCGAAAAAATATGACAATGTTCCGCTGCATACAGACGAAGCCGCAGCCGCAAAAACGCCGTTCGGCCGCCTGCTTGCGCCGGGTGTGCTCAGCTTTCTGCTGGTCTGGGCAAAATACCTTGAGCAGGATTTTTTCGGTGAACAACTGTTGGCCGGCACGTCCACAACCATCGAATGGTTGCGTCTGGTGTTTGCGGAAGATGTATTGACTGGTACGGCGCAGGTGACAAAGCTGCAGGAACGCTCGCCGCGAAGCGGCCTTGCAACGCTGGAGCTTCGGGCGTTCAACCAAAACGGCGAACATGTGCTGACCGGCACGGTGTGCGCTGTGATCAAACGAAAAAACACATGAAAGAAGGAACATGTATGGATAGAATCAAAATGAACACCATCGTGGAGATGGACGGCGATGAGATGACGCGCATCCTTTGGAAAACGATCAAGGAGGAGCTGCTGCTGCCGTTTGTGGAGCTGAATACGGAATATTACGACCTCGGTCTGCCGCACCGCGACGAAACGGACGATCAGGTCAGCATCGACGCCGGCGAAGCGATCAAAAAATACCATGTCGGCGTAAAATGCGCCACCATCACGCCCAACGCGCAGCGCGTGGAGGAATATCATCTCAAGGAGATGTGGAAAAGCCCGAACGGCACAATCCGCGCCATTCTCGACGGCACGGTTTTCCGTACCCCGATTCTTGTCAGCGGCGTCAAGCCGGCGGTTCGCAGTTGGGAAAAGCCGATCACGATTGCCCGTCACGCCTATGGCGACGTGTATAAGGCGACGGAATTCCGTGTGACAAAGCCCGGCAAAGCGGAGCTGCTGTTCACTGCCGAAGACGGCGAGACCAGGCGTGCGACGATTTATGATTTTGAATGCGGCGGCGTGCTGCAGGGCATGTACAACAAGGACACGTCGATCGAATCCTTTGCGCGTTCCTGCTTCAATTACGCGCTGGACGCCAAAGAGGACCTGTGGTTTTCCACCAAGGACACGATTTCCAAGCAGTATGACCAGACCTTCAAGCTGATCTTTGCCGATATCTTCGAAAAGGAATACAAGGAAAAGTTTGAAAAAGCCGGTATCACCTATTTTTACACGCTGATCGACGACGCTGTGGCGCGTGTCATCCGCTCCAAGGGCGGCTATATCTGGGCATGCAAAAACTACGACGGCGACGTGATGAGCGACATGGTGTCCACCGCGTTCGGCTCGCTTGCGATGATGACAAGCGTGCTCGTTTCGCCGGACGGCAATTTCGAATATGAGGCCGCCCACGGCACCGTGACAAAGCACTATTACCGCTATCTGGAGGGCGAAAAGACCTCCACGAACCCGATCGCTACCATTTTTGCGTGGTCCGGCGCCTTGCGCAAGCGCGGCGAACTGGACGGCAACGCGCCGCTGATCGAGTTTGCAGACAAGCTGGAAAAGGCTTCGCTTGCCGTGATTGAAAGCGGACGCATGACCAAGGACCTCGCGCTCATGTGGCAGGGGAGCACGCCGACGGTGCTGACCAGCGATGCGTTCATCTCCGCCATTCGTGAAGAATTGGAAAGCACGCTGAAATAACGCACCGGCGCACACAATGCCGCATAGAATAACCCGACATTTTCCGTTCGGAGGGATTCTATGCGGCTTGTTTTTTTGATGGCGTTTCTTGTCGGCGGCGCAACGATGCTCGGTGCGGTGATTGGCTTCTTTTGCAAAGGTGCGTCCTCCCGTTTTGCCGATCTCACCATGGCTGCGGCGGCGGGTGTGATGCTTGCCTCGTCGGTGGTGGGTCTGCTTTTGCCTGCGATGGACACCGGCGGCAGATTCGGCTTGCTTGTGCTCTTCGGCGGAGTGGCGCTCGCCTGTTTTTGCATGGCTTCTTTTGAGCGTCTGACACCGCGGCTGGCTGCTCGGCTCGGGGCGGCGCAGGGCAGTCACAGCGCGCTTTTGTTTGTGCTTGTAATCGCGGTGCACAACTTTCCCGAAGGGCTTGCCGCCGGCGTCGGCTACGGCACCGAGCAGACAGCGCGCGCCACGGCGGTTGCGGTCGGCATCGCGCTGCAAAATCTGCCCGAGGGCGTGGTCACGGTCGCGCCCCTGCTGGCGGCAGGGTTCTCCCCGCTGCGCGCACTGCTGTTCGGGCTTTTCACCGGCGCGGTGGAAATTCTCGGCACCCTGCTTGGCTATTTTGCCGTGCATTTTTGCGCTGCGCTGCTGCCGTTTTCGCTTGCGTTCGCCGGCGGGTGTATGCTGTATGTCATCTTTCGCGAAATGCTGCCCACGGCCGAATCGCCGAAGCAGGGGAGAAGTGCGGTGTTTGCGCTGCTGACGGGCTTTTGCGTGATGCTGGCAATGGATCACCTGCTCTCTTGACAAGGTGCAAAAAAGCGTGTAGAATGAAGAAAAGGAAAAGGAGGTTTTTGCAATGTTCAAACGCGCAATTTCTTTGCTCATTTCGTTTCTGATGCTGTTTTCCGTTTCCGCGCCGGAAAAGCTGCTCGGGCTTCCGAAAATGGCAACGAAGCGGAGCCTTGATCTGAGCAAATTTACGCTGACCTGGAGCGACGAGTTTGACGGCGATGCGCTTGACAAAACCAAATGGGACGGCGAATGGTGGGTCACGGAGCGCAAGGGCGGCTTTTGGCACGAAGACATGGTTTCGGTGCGCGACGGCAATCTGGTGATCAAGGCGGAATATCTCGCGGAGCCTTTGACCTGCCGTTCGGATGCGGATTGGATCAAGCCTTACAAACCCGGCTATTACAGCGCCCTTGTGACGACCAACGGCAAGTTTGAGCAGTGCTACGGCTATTTTGAGTGCCGCTGCATCCTCCCGGCCGCTTATGGGTTGTGGTCGGCGTTTTGGATGATGAACGAGGGCGTCTATCATGTGGACGGTTCAGGCGAGGACGGCACCGAGGTGGACGTGTTTGAGTCAATGTATTATAAAGATCACTGGTGGGGCGCGGACGCGGTCGTGACCGGCATCCATTACGACGGCTACGGCGACGGGCACAACGGCGATTCCATCGGCAAATACTTTATGGAAAACGACCCCTATACCGAGTACAACACCTACGGTGTGGAATGGAACCCGGACGAATACATTTTCTATATCAACGGCAAAGAGACCGGCCGTCTTTCCACCGGCGGCGTGAGCGACAACCCGGAATACCTGCTGCTCTCTGTGGAGGTTGCGGGTGAAAACGGCGTTGCAGACGCTGACCGGCACGGCACGGGCAAGATCACCAAAACGCCGCAGGGCAACTGGCCGGCGGAATTCAAGGTGGACTATGTGCGCGTGTATCAGTACAATGACCGGCTGAGTACCCACTGATTCACTCGAATATGCAAACCTTGGCGGCAAATTTTCCGTCATTTTGCACAGAAATCTCTTGAAAACCGGAAGGTTGTCTGCGCGATTTCTGTTACATCTGACGAAAAATTTCCTCGCCAATCTTCACACACCGAGTGAATCACCGGGTACCTGCGGCCAGTCAGGCGGAATAAGAATAGCTTCGGTTTTGTTTTCCGGCGCAGCTTTGCTGCGCCGGAAGCCGCCGGGACGGGACCGCGCAGCGCCGCAGGCGCTGCGCGAAAACAGGCAGAGCAAAGAGATCGCTTTCGGTTGCGCTTTTGCGCGGCGGCGTCTTTGCTCTGCCTGTTTTGCTGCGCAAACGAATCTCGTGCAAAATGTCCCGTTCTTTTTTTCACCCTGCCTGCACGAGATTCGTTTCGCGCAGCGTCCCGTCCCGGCGGCTGCG
>JAFTCX010000043.1 GCA_017454485.1 Clostridia bacterium
CGAAGCGGCGCTTCGTTTTTCGCGCGGCGTCTGCCGCGCGGTCCCGCCGCCGCCCGCTGCGCACGGCGCAGCCGTGCGCAGCAAGAAAAGCGCGCAAAAAATGAACCGACGCCGTGGAAACCCGCGGCGTCGATCCATATTTGAAAGGAGAGGGGAAGTGCAATGGGGGTGGGAAGGAGCGGCGAAAAAATCGGAAAAAACACCGTTCCGCCTCATTGCACGACTACAGTATAGCGGGAAAACTTAAAATCAAAATAAAAGAAAAATAAAGATTTTCTGAACACCGAAAGGAAAGTCTTTCCGTTCCCCACGCGAGCACTTGCATAAAAAAACACCCCTTTCTCTTATGCAATTCGTCAAAAACAATGATTGACTTTTGCTTTTATTCAGAGTAAAATAGTTAAAATTTATAAAAGGCGAAACTTTTTCAGCTTTTAATACCCGTCAGGAGGTTTTTATTATGGCACGAGTTTACAATTTTTCCGCCGGCCCTTCCATGCTGCCCGAGCAGGTGCTCAAAACGGCAGCGGCCGAAATGCTTGACTACAAGGGCAGCGGTCAGTCCGTGATGGAGATGTCGCACCGTTCCAAGACGTATGACGCCATCATCAAAGAAGCCGAAGCGCTGCTGCGCGAGGTCATGAACATCCCCGACAACTATAAGGTGCTCTTTTTGCAGGGCGGCGCATCGTCTCAGTTTGCAATGGTGCCGCTGAACCTGATGAACAAGAACCATAAGGCCGACTATGTTATCACCGGTCAGTGGGCGAACAAAGCCTATAAGGAAGCTGCCCGCTACGGCGACGCCCATGTGGTCGCCTCCTCTGCGGATAAAACCTTCTCCTATATTCCGAAGCTTGACCCGGCGACGTTCACGCCCGATGCGGATTATTTCCACATCTGCATGAACAACACCATCTACGGCACAAAGTATCACACCCTGCCCGAAACCGGAAATGTCCCCCTGGTTGCCGACATCTCCTCGTGTGCGCTGTCCGAACCGATTGACGTGAGCAAGTTCGGTCTGCTCTATGCCGGCGCACAGAAGAATATGGCGCCCGCAGGTCTGACTGTGGTCATCATCCGCGAAGACCTCATCGGCAACGCGCAGGACATCACCCCGACGATGTTCAACTATCAGATCCACGCCGATAACGGCTCCATGTTCAACACCCCGCCCTGCTACACGATCTACATCTGCAAGCTCGTGCTCGAATGGATCAAGAACGAGATCGGCGGATTGGAAAACATGAAGAAGATCAACGAGAAAAAGGCCGCGCTGCTGTATGATTTTCTTGACAATTCCAAGCTTTTCCGCGGCACGGTCGTTCCCGAAGACCGCTCGCTGATGAACATCCCCTTTGTTACCGGCGACGCCGACCTCGACGCCAAATTTGTTGCCGAAGCGACTGCGGCCGGCTTTGTGAACCTCAAGGGTCACCGCACGGTCGGCGGTATGCGCGCGTCCTGCTATAACGCGATGCCGATCGAAGGCGTGGAAAAGCTCGTTGCGTTCATGAAAGACTTTGAAGCAAAAAATCTGAAATAAAGAGGTACCCCCATGTTTGACATTTTAACGCTCAACAAAATTTCTCCTCTGGGTCTTGAAAAACTTGAGCCGGAGAATTTCAATATCGGCGCCGACATCAAAAACCCCCACGGTGTGATCGTCCGCTCCGCTTCCATGCACGACATGGATCTGCCGGAGAACCTGCTGGCGGTCGCGCGCGCGGGCGCAGGCGTCAACAACATTCCGCTTGAAAAATGCAGCGAGCAGGGCATTGTGGTCTTCAACACGCCCGGCGCGAACGCCAACGCCGTGAAAGAGCTGGTGCTCGCCGGTCTGCTGATCTCCTCGCGCAAGGTCATCCCCGCCATCGAATGGGCCAAGACCCTCAAGGGCGAAGGCGACCAGGTCGGCAAGCTGGTTGAAAAAGGCAAGAGTGCCTTTGCCGGCGGCGAGATCAAGGGCAAAAAGCTCGGCGTCATCGGCCTTGGCGCAATCGGCGCGCTGGTTGCCAACGCTGCGGAAAAGCTCGAAATGGAAGTGTACGGCTACGATCCGTTCCTGTCGGTCGACGCCGCTTGGCGTCTTTCCCCGAGCGTGCACAACGTCAGCAAGATCAACCAGATCTTTGCGCAGTGCGACTACATCACGCTGCACCTGCCTTTGACCGACGGCACAAAGAACATGATCAACGCCGAAACGCTCGCGCAGATGAAGGACGGCGTGCGCATCATGAACTTTGCGCGCGGCGGCCTGGTCAACAACAAGGATCTCAAGGATGCACTTGCGGTCGGCAAAGTTGCCGCCTATGTGGTGGACTTCCCGGACGATGAGATGCTCGATGTGGAAAACGTCATCGCGATCCCGCACCTTGGCGCTTCCACACCGGAAAGCGAAGAAAACTGTGCGGTCATGGCTGCCAAAGAGCTGCGCGACTATTTGCGCAACGGCAACATCAAGCATTCTGTCAACTTCCCCGACGTGTCCATGCCCAAGAGCGGCAGCGCGCGCATCTGTGTACTGCACCGCAACATCACCGGCGTTCTGTCCGCCATCAACGGCGCGTTCCGCGGCAACAACATTGAAAGCCAGACGAACCGTTCCAAGGGCGACTACGCCTACACGCTGCTCGACCTTGCAAATGTTCCGGACGAAGCGACGCTGGAGCAGGTGAAGAACCTGGAAGGCGTCATCCGCGTGCGGATGGTGTGATTGAAAGCTGATAGCAGTTAGCTGTTAGCAGTTAGCTGTTAGCTGTTTTAAACCCCACCGTGGATGTGCTCCGCGGTGGGGTGATTGATTATTGGGGCTTATTTTTGAATCCAGCGCGTGAACATATGGAACAACTCGATCAGCCACGCGAAAAGCTTGGAAAGAAAGTCGGTGCGGCTCGCGGGTTTTGCCGAATCTTCAGGCGCGGTCGGTGTTTCGGGTTCGTCCGGCACTGCCGGTGTGCTTTCGTCAACGATCACATACAGGCTGAAATGGTCGGTATAGAACACCAGATGGCTTCCTTCACGGAACGCGTTCATATCGGTGTAGGTGCCGTCGGCATTGACGCGGTAAACCTTGTAGCTCTCGCTCTTGAAATCGTTCGGCAGCTTGACCTTGACCGTGCCCTTCGGCTGAACGTGTACCCCATCATGGTTTTTCAGCGTAATACCAAACGCTTTGACCACGTTCATTTCACCGAGGGCTTCTTTGATCAGCACATAGTCCGTGCTGACCGGCTGCACATCAAAGCCGGTTTCGTCGTCTGCGGGGGCAACGATCTCCACAACACCGCTTGTTTCGGTTTCAAGCGGCTCCGTTTCGCGTTCGTCGCAGTGGATGCACTTGCGCCAGCGGACGAGGTTATCCCAATCGTAGTTCCATTCGCCCTCATAGAAGTGCACCAATTCGTAATCCATGCCGTGCTCGATGGCGTAGGCTTCGGCAGTGGAACCGGCGTGACAGCGTATAGTAGCAGCAAGAAGAAGATGTTCACCATCATACCATTCAATGTATTCAGGATAAATCCTTTGGAGTATAAACCCATCTGTTTCAACCGAATACGGAGCAAGATATGGTTGTAAGTCTTCGGGAACCGGGTCTGTCGAACGGTAAGCTGAGATTGAGTTGAAGATTTGTTTTGAAATGTTTTTAAGTATCAACGTAGAACCTAAAGCAAATTCAGCAAACTCTAAATCCATGCTTCTGATGTCAACGATACCGTTAAGAAAATAATTCTCTACGATTGCTGCAAAAGATAGTTTCTTTAAAGAAGTTGGAAGAACGAGATTTGAAATAAATGTATGTTCAATGCCCTCCTGATCTATTTCCTGTAGACCTTCCGGAAGGATTAGCTTTTCCATGCTGAAACAAGAGAAAAACGCCCTATAACCAATTTTCTTGACTGTCAATGGAACGATGTATTCTTTTCGAGGATTTGCCGCCGGATATCGGAGCAAAATGGTTTTATCTTTGTTAAATAAAACACCGTCTTTAGAAGAAAAGACAGGATTGTCTTCGTCAACAGTTATTCTTTCTCCATACCCGATAGTTTCAGTACTATTCCCCCCGAGTGTAGAAAGATCAGTAAACGCTTCTCCAAACGACCAGACCTTCACGTTATTAGTTATATCCATCAGAGAAAACTCTTGCGGTCTCACAATCTGAGCAGTTGTATTTATTACAATCGTTTCCAATGCGTCACAATTACCAACTAAATATTTCCAAGCGTTAAACCTTTTTACTGTATTGGGAATAATCAGTTTTTTTAAGAACTCGCAACCAGAAAAGACAGAACTACCGTCTCCGATTGTCGTTATATAGGAAGGAATCTCAAAGCTTTCAGCAGTTCGTCCGGCAGGGTAGCAAACCAACGTGTCGCCTGCTTTGTTCAAAAGGCAACCGTTTTCATCGGAGGAATAGTTTGGATTCTCTGGACTGACGACAAATTGCTGCAGATTGGGCCAACTATGATTTATGCCTCCAGTTATACCTTCACCAACAACAAAACTCACAACGCGATCATCATTGGAGAGAACAGAAGCATTCATCTCACCGTTGCCACTTGCTGTTAATGTGCCTTCACTATCCAGCGTCCAAATAACGTTTTCACCGCAGTTTCCGCTTGCAACGATCTTCGCATCCCCTTCTGCGGACACGGCAAGCACCAGCACCGCGCACAGCAGCGCCATCAGCAGCACGGTCAAAAGATGTTTTGTGTGTTTCATTCGTTTGTCCTCCTTGAACTTAAAAAGTGCGCAGCCGGAGCCACGCACCTGTAAAAATACATAACTCCATTTGCTGCGACACAAATCTTTTCCAACCATAGGTCATGAAAAACGAGTCTGTATCTTTACCAAGATACAAACCTATAGTTGGCAAAAACCAAAGATTTATGTCGCACCCTTACTCTACCACATTCCGCCCAAAAATGCAAGTCCCAAAACGAAAATGGCCCGCCGCAGGATCCACATCCCACGGCGGGCTAAAACTTGCTAACGACTAACAGCTGACAGCTAACCGCTAACAGCTAACAGCTTATTTCTGTATCCATTGCAGCAGCATATCCAACAGCTTGCGCAGCTGCGCCCAAACGGTGCGAAGGCGCTCAATGATGTTTTGCGCCTTGCGGATGCCGGACACCGGCGCGTCCGGCGCGGTGCTCGTGTCTGGGTGCAGGGGAGAAGAGGTGCTTTCGGTCGCAAGAAAACGCGGGAAGCCCTCCACTGTGTTTACGGTCTGCTGGGTCGGTTCGTTCAAAAGCTGTGTGACAAAGGCGCCGATTGCCGGATAGGACGGGCTGTGTTTGGCGCCGCGCAAAAACCAGGTCTGTTCGGGGAACAGGCAGGTGGAGGCGTCAATGTCCTTTTCGGGCGAGATATAGGCCGGATCGCGGCTTGCGATCACATCTGCAGGCAGCATCTTGCCGAAATCGGCGGTCGTTGCGCCGAAGGAGGAATATTTCGTGTCCACCGTGCCGTCGCTCAGGTTGCTGCCGGACGGCGTGAGCGGCAGCGAGGAAAAGCCCGTGCGCACAAGCACATAGACATTTGCGCTTTCGTTGAGGGCTTTGAGCGTCTCGGTCTTGTAGGGGCGAATCTTTTCGTTATAGGCTTCGACCTTGGCGCGCAAAACGCTGCGGTCCTGATCGGCGCAAAGCTCGTCGAACACATAGTGCATCGCCGCGTCCACGTCTTCATCCGGGACCATCGCCCAAATGGGCAGCCAGTTTGTATACATCGGCATCAGCAGCTCGCGCTGGACCCGTTCGCCCTGGTTGGCGAGCAGTTCATCTCCCAGGCGCACCAGCGCGTCGGTCAGTCCGATCACACGCGCCGAACGCAGCACCTCCTGCAGCAGCTCGCTGTATTCGCTGCCGTCGAACGCATAGTTCAAATAATCCTCAAGCGCCTTGGCGTCCAGCTGAAGTTCACCCTTCATCAAATCGCCGGTGTATGCTTCGCCGTAGATCGCGGTGGAATCAAAGACCGCACCGCGAATTCTTTCGTTGCCGTATAGCGTCAGATAGGTGACCAGAACCACGCCGCCGTAGCTGTGGGCGCGGATGTTCACCTGCGGCACGCCGGCACGCTCGCACACCTCGTTGATGAAGTCGTTCAGATCGGCTGCGGTTTTGAACGGGTCTTCGCGCCAGTCATACAAAAAGGTCAGCTCGCTGTCCGGCGCAACATAATAAAGCGGATAGGTTTCCACACCGGAGTTGTTGATCGGCTCTGCGCCTTCGCCGTAAAACACGGGCGAAAAATACGGATCCACAAGGCTCAGCGCCTTGTCGCCGAAGCCTTTCCAGTCGCGCAGCAGCAGGCTTGTGAGCAGAGAGGGCAGGGCGGCTTTCACGTCGGTGAGGATGCCGTTCATGTCGGGCGGCCAGATCACATCTGAATTCGGGTCGTCCTTATCGGCGTAAATGTTGGTGCCCATAAAGCCGTGGACATAAATTTCCGGGCAGGTGCGCACTGCTTCGGCGCCGAACGCGGCAGACGCGCACGAGGCGAGCAGCAGCGCGGCAAGCAGCAGCGATAACAGTTTTTTTGCGGTTTTCATCAAAGTTCCTCCAATCATTTTTGTTATTTTGTACCTACTGATTCACTCGGTGTGTGAATATTTGTTACATATTCGGGCGAATCAGTGGAAACTTTATGCTTTGGAATCGGGCCGCAGCGCGCCGCGCACCCAGTTTGCGCCCTCGCGCAAAGAGAGCAGCAGCTTTTTCAGCGCGTGCGGATTCGCTTGCCTGCGTGCGGTATAGGGCGCCGGCAGCGTTTGCAGCAGCCGCTCATAGGCGGGCAGTTTTTCCAAAAAGCGCGCGTAGTCTTTGTTTTCCTTTTCGCTCCACGCGGTTTCGCAAAACGCGCCAAGGCGCGGAAACGTCTGCGTGCCGGCCTTGCCGAGGTTGTCGATGAATTCTGTCCAAAGACAGGCCTCAAGCCCGATCGGCGTTTTGCCTTCGACGGTGGGCTCATAGTCGTAAACGGCGGACAGCGGCAGCGTGCCGTGGGAGTGGTCAAAATAGAACACGCGCCAGTTCGCGTCGATGTAGGGCGCATCGGTCTCCGGCGGGCGGTTCCAATGGTGCAAAACGATGCTGCCGGCAAAATCGGGCGAAAGCTCCTTGTTGTGCCACGCGAACACGCGCTGCCCCTTTGCGCGCAGATGGTCGGCTACGCGTCGCATGAACGCTTCATAAAGCGCTTTTTCATCCGCAAGGTGTTCGTCGCGGATGCGCTTTTGGCAATCGGGGCACTGCTTCCAGTTGTGCAGCGGCACTTCGTCGCCGCCGATGTGGACCATCCCCGACGGGAACATCTCGCACACCTCGTCAAGCACGGAAAACACAAAGTCATAGGTGTTCTCTTTTCCGGCGCAAAGAATGTCGCGGTGGATGCCGACACGGCTTGTCACACTGCGCTCTTTGCCGTCGCAGGAAAGGGCGGGATAAGCGGCCAGCGCGGCGATGCTGTGGCCGGGCAGGTCGATCTCCGGAACGATCGTGATGTGCCGTGCGGCGGCGTAGGCAACAAGATCATCCACATCCGCCTTTGTCAAAAAGCCGCCGTAGAGCTTGCCGCCGTAGGCCGGGTCGGTGCGAAAGCCGCCGATCTGCGCGAGCAGGAGCCGGCTGTAGATTTCCACGCGCCAGCCCTGATCGTCACTCAGATGCAGATGCAGCACATTGAGCTTGTGCAGCGCCATGGCGTCCAGAAACAGCTTGATCGCGTCGGGTGCAAAATAGTGGCGGCAAAGATCGAGCATGAACGCGCGGTGGGAAAACCGGGGCGCGTCGTCCATCGAAAGCGCAGGCAGGGCGCGGTCACCTTGCAAAAGGAGTTGCTTGAGTGTCTGCACACCGTAAAACACGCCGCTTGCATCCGCGCCGGTGACCGTCACCTTGTGCTCCTGCACCGTCAGGCGGTAGCCTTCGCGGTCGGGCAGGGCGGGATCAACGGACAGAAAGATATAGTCCTTGCCGCTGCCGATCAAAGGCGTGAGCGCATAGAGCTTTTCCAAAAACACGAGCAGATCGCTTTCGGCGGTTGCAGACGCCGCGTCGGCGCGCAGATTGCAAAGCTCGTTCAAAAAGAACACGGGCGCGTCGCCGGATATTTGAAACGTGCGCGGTTCCGGGATAACGGAAAACTTCATGTTGCTCTCCTCAGGTCAAAAAGGCTGCAATGTACTGTGCAAAGAGCGTTTGAAAGCGCGCTGTGTTCACCGGATCTCCGGTCAGAGCGTGGCCGGCATTCGGAAACGACACAAAATCATGCCGTACCCCGGCACCTGTCAGCGCAGCATCCAGCCGCTGGGCGTTGGAATAGGGGACAATGGTATCCTGCATCCCGTGCGCCATGAGCGTCGGCACCGTGGCGGACGTGACCAGCTTTGCCGGGGAGATGTTGCGCAGCATAGGCACAAACGCTTCGGCAAGTCCGCTTTCCAGCGCGGAGACCACAAGGTTCGGGTCAAGGCCGATGTTTGTGATGACAGACTGCACCATGTCGGACGAGCGGATGAACGCCGGATCGGTGAAATCCGTCGGGGCGCTGGAGCTGATCACCGCGACGGGGCGCACGGGCGCTTCGGCAGCTTTGCTGTAGGCATAAAGCAGCGCAAGATGGCCGCCGGCGGAAACGCCGACAAACACGGCTTTGGTCAGGGTGATCCCGTTATACTGTGCGGTTTTTTGAATCGCGTCCAGCGCGGCGGTGATGTCGGACAGCTGTTCGGAAAACAGCACGCCGTTGCCGAGAAAGCGATAGTTCATGGTGGCGGTCGCATAGCCCCTGTTGCGCCAGGTGCGCGCATCATAGCTGTAGCTTTCCTTGCTGCCGGTGACCCAGGCGCCGCCGTGCAAAAAGAGAATCAGCCCGGCCTGTGCTTTGCCGCTCGGCAGATACAAGTCAAGATTTTGTGTGTCCGCGCTGCCGTAGGAGATGGTTTGTTCCAGCCCGGAGACGGGGGTGAAGGAGGGGGGTTCGACCGGCTGGGCTGTGCCGCCGAGGTTGATGCCGAAGAGGGACAGGAACATCATGACCCATGAAAGGAACAAAGAGAAGAGCTGCTGCATAAATACGCCGCCTTTCTATAATATAGATTAAACCCATTATAACAGCTTTGCCGCAAAAAAGCAAGGCTGCTTTTTTCGTTCGCGGGTTGTTTTTTAAAAGAAAGTGTGCTACAATAAGAACAGTAATCATGAAAGGAGTATTCCTATGTATTGCAAACACTGTAACGCCCAAAACGACGATGACGCGCGCTTCTGCTCTTCCTGCGGTGCGCCGCTGAACGATTCGGCACAGCAGCACGAAACCCCGCTGCAGGGTCAGTACACGCCGCCGCAGGGGCAGTATTCTCCGCCGCAAGGCGCCTATGCGCCATATCAGCAGCCCGCTTACGGCGCGGCGCCGATGGAACCGAGCAAGCCCCTTTCGATCGCGCTGCCCATCGTGGCGCTGATCCTCGGCATTCTTTCTGCGGACATCATCGGCATTCTGCTCGGTGCGTTTGCGCTGGTCAACTTTAACCGCTACACCGACGCGCTGCGTATGGGCGACATCGGTTCTGCGGAAATGTATAAGGCAAAGAGCCGCCGTCTTGCCACGATCGGCATCATCGTGACGGTCGTGCTGTTCGTGCTGGCCATGATCGTGCTCATCGCCGGCGGTGTGCTGCTGGGGGTTTCCCTTGCGGAAAACGGCGGCATCGACAGCCCGCTGGTGGAATTCAACTACGGCGGCGGCATCGACGAGCCACCGATCGATATTCCGGCCATGCTGCAAATGCTGTTTTGAGCGGTGCTTAATGAAACACAAGAAAGGTCGCAGGTTCGCCTGCGCCTTTTTTTGTCTGCGCGATCCACTCTTTGAAGATCAGGGATTAAGGGATTAAGGGGTTGAGGGATTAAGGACTTGGTGGGATAAGTGGTTGAGTAGAGAGATTTAGGAAACAATGGGATGCGTGTGCGTGGGTTCAGCGCTCAAAAAAATGAAAGGTTCAGCACAGAGAAAAGCGTAGTTTCAGCAACCCACTACAGCAGCGACTGATTGCGACCAATCATGCAGGCGGCCACTGGCCGCCCCTACGGTTTTTCTCTCACCTCTCAACGCTCCACCTGTTCCCTGTGAAGTGTACCCCAAGTCAAGTACAATTTTGATTTGAGTGTATAGACAAATTGAAAAAATATGATATGCTGAAGAAGACCCGTCGGGAGGATAGGGCAACGCTGCGGAGCGACCCGAGCGCCCGGGCGGGGCGGGAAG